>CAZNYF010000001.1:0-46478 GCA_964577195.1 uncultured Thiotrichales bacterium
GTTACTCCCAGCCAATTTTTATAGTGAGCGAGGATTCTGGATTTTAAAATCTGTTCTTTGTGCTGTGCTGATGGATCATTTTTGTAACGCGCATTTTGGTGAGCGCAGCCTGATATCACCAACAGTAGTACTAGGTATCCAGAGTATAAAATACACTTTCTAATCATGTTCAAAATTTAAAGGTGCTTTTTTAGCTTTTTTTCTTACCCAGTTCATGCTTTTAGTCACAGCTGGGCGACTCAACAGATATTTTTCAAATTTATACTTCGCAGGAAAGTCCATTAATGAAAGCCCAATCAGCATTGTCAGTATTCCCTGACCGGGTAGCGCGAGCATAATGAGCCCCAGCAAGAAAAGTAAGACACCCGCTATATTTTTTAATATTTTTATCGTGATATAGACGACAGGGTGGAGGTTCTTTATTTTACTGAGCCGTCGTTCGCTACCGAGAAAGTAATTTTCAGGTAAACGAATGATTAACCAGGGTATGATGATTAACGACCCAATAAAGGAAATAACCGATACCGTTATCAGGAAAGTGACTAAATCGGTGTTTGAATATAGTTGTTGTAGCATAGGGGCCAATTTAATGAAAACATTACCAGCAAACTTAAATTCTCATAAAAGAACGCCAGAGTTTGATGAAAACTCAGTGCCTAAAGGCTTGTTGGGTGAGCATACTACAGCGAAAGATGTCTGGGGGCTGATTCGGGTGACTGAAGGGTCTTTGGTCTATCGAATCCTAGAGCCCGAGGTTGAAGATATTCTGCTCGATCCCTCTATGGCTGGGGTGGTGGAGCCACAAGTCGTCCATCAAGTCATTGTTGACGGGCAGGTGAAATTTTTTGTTGAATTTTACCGAAAATAGCTTTTAGCCAGTTTATCCAGGCGTTTGGGGGAGACTTTGCCTTTTACTCCTAGCTCTTGAGCGAATAGAGAAACTCGTAGTTCTTCTAGCAACCAACGAAATTCTATTGCCGCAGCGGACGTGCTCTGGCCTTCTGTTAGGTCGCTAAATATTTTTTGAAGTGGTTCTATTTCTACCCGCCTATGGCGGTCTTTATCTGGTTCTATGTCGAGCTTTTGCAGTCGTTTCTCTATCGCATGAAGATAGCGGGGAATATCTGCCAGCCGCTCGAACGGAGTGACTAAAAGGAATCCCGGAAAGACCAGTGCTTCAAGCTGTGTTTTAATATCCGCAGCGGCTTCGATCCGGTTCAGTGGCAAATTGCCTTTGAGTTGTTTTCTGATTTTAATCGCTGGTTCAAGAATTGGCTCCAGCGCTGCTGCTATGGTAGTGGCGATTGGCAAGAGCTCTGACTCGTGATTTTCGAGTAATTGTTTAAAGTCTTCTGCGGAACGAATCTGGGGATCGCCGCTAAGAAATGCGCTTTGGATTGACGCGCTGATCAGGTCATCTTTTAAGGTTTGACAAGTTCCTATGGTGGTAAAGCGCAGGCAGTTTTTCTGCATCTCAGGCAGGTTGTTATCGAGATAGCGTATTTGGTGTTTCAATTTACTCCGCAGTAATTCTCGTAAACCGCTGGTCATAGCTTGTTGCGCTATCTCCTTAGTGTTGAATAACTTTAGGCTTATGCCATTTTTTGATACGCTGAGTGCCGGATACGATTTAACGCTGTAGCCACCCTCATCCTGATCTATAAACTCAGGAAGCTCGCCAAAATCCCAGTCGGTAATATGACTGCGCTCAAAGCTTTTGGTTGATTTTTTCTTGGGTAGCTTTTGAAGGGTGTCTGCCAATGCAGCTTCTAATTTAACGATGTTTCTACCACTTGCCAGCGTTTTACGCTGTGAGTCGAATACTTCAAAGCGCATGGTTAAATGTGGCTCAAGCGCCTTGGGCCATTCATCTGCCGGCACAACCACCCCGGTCATGCGTCTTAGTATTTTATCCAAAGCAGATATAAGACTGCCTTTGTTTGTTTCAATGCTTTGCATGGCGGCGTGAGCAAAATCCGGAGCAGGTACAAAGTTTTTTCGCCAGCGTTTTGGTAGCCCCTTAATTAGGGCAAGTATTTTATCTTCCTGCATCCCTGGTACCAGCCATTCGCATCGCTCAGCATTAATTTGGTGTAAAGCGCCGAGTGGTACTCGTAATGTCACCCCGTCTTTCTCTGCTCCCGGTTCAAAGCAGTATTCTAGCGGTAAGCGCATTCCATTCTGATCCCAGGTGAGAGGAAAGGCGTTAACCAATGCATCTTCTGGTTGCTGGTTTTGCAGCAGAGATTCGCTGCTAAGATGAAGAACAGAAGGGTCATCAAGTGTCTTAAACCATTTGTTAAAAGCAGCACCCGAATGAATATTGTTGGGTAATTTTTGATCATAAAAATTAAATAAGTCATCATCATTAATGAGTAAATCACGTTGTCTTAAACGATTTTCAATTTTTTCAATATCTTCAATGCTTTTGCGATTATTTTTTATCACTGGAATTTTGCAATCCCATTCACCATAAACTAACGCAAAGCGAATAAAAATTTCGCGCGCAATGACAGGGTCAACTGATGCATAGTTGATTTTTCGCTTAGGATTAATGATCAATCCATAGAGTGAGAGCCGTTCAAATCCACCCACACGCGCAGCGCGTTTTTGCCAATGAGGTTCGCTGTAGCTGTGTTTTAATAGGTGTGCGCCGATATGCTCGACCCATTGTGGTTGTATGCCGCCAACCGTTCGCGCGTAGAGTTTTGTGGTTGCGCTAATTTCTGCAGCCATTAGCCACTTGGGTGTTTTCGTACCCAACCCTGAGCCTGGAAAAATAAATAACTTTTGATTACGGCAACCTAGATAGAGTTGCTTTTCATCCTTGAGGGCAATGTGATCGAGTAATCCATGTAGTAACGCTTGATGCACTAAATCATATTTCTCTTTGCTTTGATTGGCTTTTGCGGGTTTAAATTTAAGTTCTTTACATGCAAGCACCAGTTGTCGATGTGTATCACGCCATTCTCTGAAGCGGCGATAGTTGAGATAAGTTTTCAGGCATAGCTTGCGGAGTTTTGATTGTGATAATTCCTGATGGTTTTCTTCCAGGTAATTCCAAAGGTTTACCAGTGTGAGAAAATCAGAAGCAGGGTTCACAAATGGCTCGTGTTTTAAATCTGCCGCTTGCTGTTTATCATGAGGTCGTTCGCGTGGGTCGCGTACCGTCAGTGCGGTCGTGATTATCAGTATTTCGTTTAATACTCCTAGTTTATTGGCCGCAACGATCATCCTGCCAAATCTTGGATCAATCGGTAGTTTGGCAATCTGTCTACCCATTTCAGTGAGGTTCTTGCGTTTGTCGATCGCCTGTAGTTCTTCGAGTAAGCGATAACCATCTCGAATTAATCGGCCATCTGGCGCATCAATAAAAGGAAACTGATCTATCGTACTCAGCTTGAGTGACGCCATTTGTAAAATGACGGAGGCTAAATTGGTGCGGAGTATTTCGGGATCAGTAAATTCCGGCCGATGATTAAAATCCTCTTCATCGTAGAGCCTGATACAAATCCCGGGTGCCTCTCGTCCGCAGCGCCCAGCGCGTTGATTGGCTGAAGCCTGAGAAGTTTTCTCGGTAGATAATGTTTGAATTTTGGTGCGCCAGGAATAGCGAGAGATACGGGCAATGCCTGTATCTATGACATAACGAATACCGGGAATCGTTAGTGATGTTTCAGCAACATTGGTTGAAAGAATCACGCGGAGTTTGCCGCCACGGCGAAAGATTTGTTGCTGCTCTTTAGAAGGTAGTCGCGCGTAGAGCGGCAGAATATCCATGCGCTCACGTCGATGCTTCAAGCTACGAGATGCTTCGTGAATTTCTCTTTCTCCTGGTAGAAAAACCAGAATATCTCCACGCATACCTCTGCTTAATTCATCAATGGCAGAATCAATTTGCTGATAAATTGTTTGTGATTCTGCATCAATCGGCACGGGATGATATTGAATATCGACTGGGTAGGTCTTGCCACTCACCTCGATGATTGGGGCATGATCAAAATGTTTAGCGATACGTTCTGCATCAATCGTTGCGGAGGTGATAATTAGTTTCAGGTCTTTACGTTTTTTTAATAACTGCTTGAGATACCCAAGCAAAAAATCAATGTTTAGACTGCGTTCATGCGCTTCGTCAATAATGATGGTGTCATATTTACTCAACCACCGATCGTGCTGAATTTCCGCTAGCAAAATACCATCGGTCATAATTTTAATTAAATTTCGCTCGCTGAGTTTTTGATTAAATCGAGTATGAAAACCGACCAAATCCCCCAGTGATGTTTTTAATTCTTCCGCGATGCGATTGGAAACAGCCCGTGCAGCAAGTCGCCGAGGCTGAGTATGACCTATGATACCATCTCTGCCCCGCCCGGCTTGCAGGCAGATTTTAGGGAGCTGAGTGGTTTTTCCTGAACCTGTTTCTCCACACAGTAGAACTATCTGGTTTTTTTGAATAATCTCAGCAATTTCATTATGCTTTTCGCTGACAGGCAGTTGTTCTGGATAGTTGAGTTCTGGAATGCTTTCTTGTCGCTGCTCTCGTTTAAGTAAGGAAAATTCTATATCGCTTTTAAGCCGAGCCAGTTTTGCCTCATCAGGTTTTTGCTGTAGCTGGTGGAGCCTTTTAGACAGGCGAAAATAATCACTCCGCATGCATTTATTCAGGGATTGCTGTATTGACCGTTGATCTGAGTTTTGGGTCATCAATACCCTTTAAATACCGGGGTTCTAGCGAAAGTTAAGCTTCTTTTGGGTGGGGCAATGTTGTCAGAATGTTGGGCTAAGTGAGTACGATTTACTTTCCCGTACTAATCAACATTGTTTGAATTTTCTCGCTTAGTAACCGAGTTCGTAATTGATTGGCTGCTGCTAAATCTTTAAAAGGACCCACCCTGATTCTATGCCAGATGCCATCATTTGATTGGACTTTTTCTATCCGCGATTCCACCCCTAAAATGGCAAGCTTGGCTTTCTGTCTATCTGCCTTGGCGAAAACCCGAAAAGAACCTGCTTGTAAAATATATTGCCCAGCCTTGGCGGAGTTCGATTGTTTTTTCACCTGCAATAAAGGCTGTATATTATCTTTGCCTTTATAGTGATCGATTGGGCTATCAATGGTCTCATCCCGCAGAGTTTCGTAAAAAGTAAATTTATTTTTTGCTGGAGGCGGTTCGATGATAGCGACTGGAGGTACGGCAACTTCTGTCAAGGAGGCGGGTTGTTTTATTTTTGGTGTGACCACTTTCGGCGTGGCAACAATTTGCTTAGATTTTGCCGGAGTATTCGCAATTGGCTGTGAACCACGAGGGTTTTCTATTGAATAAAGCCAGATAAAAGTCGCAATTAATAAGCCCACAGACAGCCCGGCAACCGCCCATACCCACCCTGGCGATTCTTTTTTCTTGCTGCTGCTGCGTTTTCGCGAGCGTCTGCTGGTGGTTTTACGTCGTGCCATATTATCTTTTTAACGGTTGTGTTTCTAAAACGTTATCTTCCAGGGTTACATTTTTTCAGGTGCGGATACGTCAAGCAATTTTAATCCATTTTGAATCACAATTTGCGTTGCACGGCACAAGCTAAGACGCGCATCACGCAGCTCGATGTCATCAATCAAAAATTGGTGAGCGTTGTAATAAGTGTGGAATAGTGTAGCCAACTCCCGCAAATATTGTGCAATCCGATGCGGCTCGCGATTAAGTCCGGCCTTTTCAACCTGCTCGGGATATTTCGCCAGTTGGGTAATTAAACTATTTTCCTGCGGCTCTATCAGTCGAGCATAGCCAGTGCCATCTGCGTTGCCCGCACCACTAGCAGCTCCGCCGCCATAGCTAGCGTTCGCCTGACGCAGCACGCTACAAATCCGCGCATGTGCATATTGAATGTAATACACCGGGTTTTCATTGGATTTGGAGGTCGCGAGATCCAGATCAAAATCCAGGTGCTGATCGTGTCTGCGCATCACGTAAAAGAATCGTGCCGCATCGCGGCCAACTTCTTCGCGCAGCTCGCGTAGCGTTACGAACTGACCGGAGCGGGTGGACATGGCGAGTTTTTTACCGCCCTTATAGAGTACGGCGAATTGAATCAGCAGCACACCGAGTCTCTCAGGGTTTTCGCCCATCGCTTCAATTGCGGCTTTCACGCGCGGTACATAACCATGATGATCTGCGCCCCAAATGTCGATGGCTTCATCAACGCGTTCCAGTTTGTTGAGGTGGTAGGCAATGTCAGAAGCAAAATACGTCGTCTGGCCATTGTTACGGCGCACCACACGATCCTTCTCATCACCAAAATCCGTCGAGCGAAACCACAACGCGCCATCCTTTTCATAGATTCGGTCGGCAGCTTGCAAACGCTCGATGCAGTTATCGACCGCATTGCTGTCCATCAGCGAGCGTTCTGAAAACCACTCATCAAAAGTCACGCCAAATTGGGTTAGATCATTGCGAATATTTTCAACAATGGTGTTTAGCCCTTCATCAAAAACCTCGCGGTAAAGATCATCGCCAAGTAAATTTTGAGCGCGCTCGATCAGTGCATCAATATGCAGTTCCTTATCGCCACCGGCAGGTTCATCGGCGATGATGTCTGCAAAAATCGTTGCGGCGGGATGGCGAAACTTATCACCTTGCTCGCGGTGTAGCGTAGCAGCGATATCCCAAACATAATCACCTTGATAACCATTGGCAGGAAACACAATCGTCTCACCCGCAAGGTCGAGATAACGCAGCCACACGGAAGCAGCCAGAATGTGCATTTGCCGACCCGCATCATTTACATAATATTCGCGATGTACCTCGTAACCCAGCGTGTCGAGCAGGTTTGAAACCACTGCGCCATAGGCTGCGCCCCGGCCATGGCCGACATGCAAAGGCCCGGTAGGGTTAGCCGAAACAAACTCGACCTGCACAGATTTTCCCTCGCCCAGCTTGCTGCTGCCAAACGCTGCTTGCTGCTCGATGATCTGCGCGACAATGCTCTGAGTCACCGCACTGTTTACAAAGAAGTTAATAAAGCCTGGCCCCGCGATGGTGGTTTTTTCCACCAGCTCACTCTCCGGCAGAGCCGCAATAATTTTCTCCGCCAGTGCGCGAGGGTTCATCCCCGCCATGCGCACAAATTTCATCGCCGCATTGCTGGCAAAGTCACCGTGAGAAGCATCTTTGGTGCGGCTGACTTCGATAGCGCCAGCATCAGGCATCTCGCTAAAAACACCTTCTGCGTGCAAAGATTGCAGGGATTCAAGTAACAGTTGTTGGATGGATTCTTTCAAGTCCAGACTCGTCAGTGGGGAATCAAGGGATTGTACCGAAATTGGCTGGATGAATGATAGGTTTCCCAAGTAACTAGGCAACCCGCTTCTAACAAATATGACGCACGGGTTAAGAGGCATTGCTTGTCTCTCAATAAGCCCATATGTGTGTGAGCCAAGCTTGTTTGACATCAATGTATACATGATAAGGCTCGTTGTCTCTCATATTTAAGGTTTTTTGATGCACAAGTTAAGTAGGCCTTTACTGATTAAGGTCGACGCTTTTTGATGGTCAAATATTTAAAAGTATTGACATTAAACTGTTTTGTCATCAATAATATTGAAATATTTAATCACAAATATTGCGATGGAACTCAATCTCAAAGACGCAACTCGCTATCATTACGACAAATTTCCGCCTGAAAGCCTTAATTACGAGGCGTTTGTTCCCCAGCTTCTGGCAGCGACAGATGCGATTGCAAGATATGACCAAATGCTTAAAAGCATGCACAACAGTGAGATTTTGTTGGCTCCTATGCGAAATCAAGAGGCGGTAGTGTCATCTCGCATGGAAGGAACCATCAGTACAATGGATGAAATCCTGCAATATGAAGCTGATTATGGGGATGAAACCGAGGTAAATACCAAGGTTCGATCAGAGGTGGTTGAAACTATTTTATACCAGCGGGCACTGCGTAGTGCTCAGCAAGCGATGGAGTCTGGATACCCGCTTTCAATTTCTTTAGTGAAAGCTATCCATAAGGAGCTGCTTTCATTTGGACGTGGTGCTAAAAAATCCCCCGGGGAGTTAAAGAATGAGCAGAATTATCTGGCAGACAAGTATAAAAAGAGCATTCTATTTATCCCGATCAGCCCGGAAAAGCTTCAAGATGGTTTGGATGAATTATTCAAATACATGCAAAGTGACCGTCATCCTGTACTTGTTCGTACCGCTTTGGCGCACATTGAATTTGAAGCGCTGCACCCCTTTAAAGATGGCAATGGTCGAATTGGCCGAATGCTGATTACGCTGATGATGTGGGCTTCGAATTCAATTTCAGCACCTCATTTTTATATCAGTAGCTACTTTGAAGAGAATAAGGATTTATACATAGATACGATGCGTAATGTTTCGGAAAATGGGGATTGGGATGCATGGTGTCGATTTTTCCTTGAAGCGGTGTATCAGCAAGCGACTAGAAACCTTGAAATCGCGGAAGAAATTCGCACGCTTTATGAAGCAATGAAAATTGAATTTGCAGATCTTTTAGCATCCAAATGGAGTGTTGTTGCACTAGACTATATTTTTACTAACCCAGTATTTAGAAACAATCGCTTCACTCAAAAAAGTGGTATTCCTGCGGCATCTGCTGCTCGTTTCACGCGAGTGTTATTGGATAATGGGCTGCTGACGACTAGAGAGGAAGCATCAGGTCGTCGACCTGCAATGTATTCCTTTGAGCCGCTTATGCAGCTTGTTCGAGTTTAGTATGAGCCTTATTGAGTCCAAACTATGACATACAACGATATTTTACGTCGGCTACGTTACAGCTTTAATTATTCTGATGACAAAATGATGGCCATTTTCGCTTTGGCCGATCACAAAGTCTCACGGGAGCAGCTGAGTAATTGGTTAAAGAAAGATGATGCTGACGATTTCCAGGAAATTAAAGATGCTGATCTAGCGCTATTTTTAAATGGCTTAATCAATGACCGGCGCGGTAAACGCGAAGGCGCGCAGCCACCACCAGAGCAGCGGCTTAATAACAATATTATTCTTCGCAAATTAAAAATTGCGCTGGATCTGCAAGATCACGAAATTCTGGATTTAATGGATCTTACCGACATGAAATTAAGCCGTCATGAGCTGAGTGCGTTTTTTCGTAAAGTAGGGCACAAGCATTATCGCCAGTGCAAAGATCAGGTGTTGCGTAATTTTATTTATGGCGTGCAGCGAAAATATCGTCCAGACAAGCCAGCGCCTGCCGATTCGCCGTGGACAAAGAAATGACGGAAATCGAAGTTGAATCTCTAGCATTTTCATCTCTAAAGATACGACCTGAGTTATTAACCAGTTTAAGCTCGTTAAAATACGAAACAATGACGCCGATTCAGGCACAAAGCCTGCCGCCAATTTTGGCGGGTGATGATGTCATCGGGCAGGCAAAAACGGGATCGGGAAAAACAGCAGCTTTTGGCTTGGGTCTATTAAACCAGCTCGATGCCAAGCGTTTTCATGTGCAATCATTGGTGCTATGTCCCACGCGCGAGTTGGCAGACCAAGTCGCAACAGAAATCCGCAACCTGGCGCGCGGCATTCCCAATGTCAAAGTACTGACCCTCTGCGGTGGCGTACCGTTTGGCCCACAAGCAGGCTCGCTAGAACATGGAGCGCATATCATTGTGGGTACCCCCGGTCGCATCGAAGATCACCTAAATCGCGGCACTTTACATTTTAAAGGGCTAACGGCTTTGGTCTTGGATGAGGCTGATCGGATGCTGGATATGGGTTTTCAAGCTTCAGTGGATGCGATTGTCGAGCAGCTGCCAACGCCGCGACAAACCTTGTTATTTAGTGCGACTTTTCCACCAAAAATTAAGTCGATGAGCAAACGGATCATGCAGCAACCGGTGATGATTGTGGTGGCAGCAACGCATAATTCTGACAGCATCGAACAGCACTTTTATCAAACTGATCATGATCAGCGCATGGACGCATTGCGCTTACTGTTATTGCAACATAGCGCGGAATCAACCCTGATATTTTGCAATCTAAAAATTGAAACGGAAGAAATAGCCAGGGCGCTCAATGCCGACGGGTTTAGCGCCATCGCTTTAAATGGAGATCTAGAGCAACGTGAGCGCGACCAGGCACTCGTTCGCTTTGGCAATAAAAGCACCTCTATCCTGGTGGCGACTGATGTCGCCTCGCGGGGGCTGGATATTGAAGCGCTGGATGTGGTCATCAACTATCAGACCGTGCGAGACCCCGAAGTGTACGTGCACCGAATTGGCCGCACCGGGCGCGCTGGCAGCAAAGGTGTCGCCTGCACACTGTTTACCGACAAAGACAGCTACAATATGGCGCTACTCAAGGATGTGCTAGGCGCTGATATTGATATGTCAGGCGAACCCCTACCCCCCACCAGCCTGCTAAACAAATCAGCGCCTAAACCCGCAATGACAACCTTGCAGATTGATGGCGGCAAAAAACAAAAAGTCCGACCTGGCGATATCGTCGGAGCCTTAACCGGCGCGAATGGAATAAAAGGCAATCAAATAGGAAAAATCCAAGTGTCAGCCACTTGGGCGTACGTCGCAGTCAAACACGAAGTGGCAAATCAAGCACTCAAAAAACTGGCAAAAGGCAAACTCAAAGGCCGGTCGTTTCGGGTGCGTTTGGTTTAGATACGGCGGAGAAAACGATGGCGCTGAAAGCAACAATCTTTAAGCTTGACCTTAATGTCGCTGACATGGATCGAAACCACTATGGCAGCTATACGCAGACGCTGGCTCGTCATCCGTCAGAAAACGATGAGCGGATGATGGTGCGTTTACTGGCTTTTGCTTTGAATGCGGCTGATGCGCTGGAGTTTACTAAAGGTATCAGCAGCGATGATGAGCCTGATCTTTGGCAGAAGAATCTCAGCGGAGAAATTGATCTCTGGATTGATCTTGGGCAACCGGATGAGAAGCGCATTCGTAAAGCCTGCGGTCGATCCAGAAAGGTTTTGATTTATACCTATAACCGTCGCAGTGCTGACGTATGGTTAAAGCAGATTACTCCTAAATTAAAGCGTTTTGACAACTTAAAGATTGTCAATTTGCCTGATGGAGCTAGCCAACTATTGGCGAGCTTGGCGCAACGAAACATGCAGCTGCAATGCACCATTGAAGATAGTGTCGTATGGCTTTCTGACGATCAAAACAGTGTCGAAATAGCTTTGTCTAATATGCAGGGGGAGCGGTGAGCAGCGAACTCATCATTCCTTTTGGCAAGTACAAAAACAAACCTGTTGATGTGCTGGCTAAAGATAAAGGTTATCTGGAATGGGTACTGGAACAGGACTGGTTTAAGCCAAAGCATCCTGAGTTATACGCGGTGCTGGTGGGATTAGCCAGTTCTGAAAATGCGCTGGATATGGAGGAAAACTTTCTCCTGTCTATCGCCTTAAAAAAGCAGAAAATCGAAAGTTTTGAGGCATATCCTTTTTCACTTCCAGCGGTCAAAAACCTGCAAAGAACCCTTTTACATCCCAATGTAACTTTTTTAGTTGGAGAAAACGGTAGCGGTAAATCTACCCTGCTGGAAGCCTTGGCGATATCGCAAGATTTTAATCCGGAAGGCGGTACCGTGAATTTTAATTTTTCCACGCGCTCTTCTCATTCCTCGCTGCATGAATATTTGCGCGTCGCTAAAAGTAGTAAAAAACCCAGCACCGGATTTTTCCTGCGTGCGGAGAGTTTTTTCAATGTCGCAACCGAGATTGAGAGGTTGGATGAGGATGAATCAGGCGCAAAAATAATCCGTTCTTATGGTGATAAATCGCTACATGAACAATCACATGGAGAAGCGTTTTTCTCATTGATGAAATATCGCTTTGGGTCGTATGGGCTGTATCTTTTAGATGAGCCGGAAGCTGCGTTGTCACCCAATAGACAAATGTCGATGATCACCTTGATGCATGACTTGGTGATGAAAGGGTCGCAATTTGTTATCGCCACACATTCACCGATTCTTTTGGCCTATCCACATGCAAAGATTTATGAAATACAAGAGGACGGCTTAACCGCTGTGGGCTACGAAGAGAGCGAAACTTTTCGGGATAGTAAACGTTTTTTGGATAACTATGAAAAAATCCTGGAAATCCTCTTAGAAGATTAATTCATATCTACCGGATCAACATCAATCGACCATCGAACTTGCCGCGCGGCTTTTAGCTTTTGAATTTGCGGGCGAGTTATTTTAAGTAGCTGATGCAGTGGCTGCCGCGTTTCAGCGCGAATTAACAATTGAAAACGAAACCTGCCAGCAATTCTGCTCATGGGGGATGAAACCGGGCCGAGTACCTCGAGGTTGTCGGTGCTAAAGGGCTGGCAGAGCGAGCGTACTTCGCGTAGAAACCCGGTGGCTTTTTCTTTGTCAATCGCGGATGCGTGGATGAGCGCCAGGTGAGAGTAGGGAGGCCAGCCGGCTTCGTTTCTTTCCTCGAGTTGTGCGTTTGCGACTGCGCCGTAGGATTCGTGTAGTAGTTGTTGCAGCAAGGGGTGCTCTGGTTGATGAGTTTGGATAACAACCTCTCCGGGCATATCGCCTCTGCCAGCGCGGCCGCTGACTTGCAGAATTTGCTGCGCTAAGCGTTCGGGGGCGTGGAAATCGGTGCTGAAGAGTCCTTGATCTACGTCGATCATGCCGACTAATGTGATGTTGGGAAAGTCGTGTCCTTTGGCGAGCAGCTGTGTGCCGATGATGATTTTATACTGGTTTTCAGCGATGGCTTTGAGCGTTTCTGTTAGCGAGTCCTTTTTGCTCATGCTGTCTCGGTCAACGCGTATCACCGGTTCGTTAGGGAAGCAGCTTTGAACGACTTGCTCCAGCTTTTGTGTGCCTAGTCCGATCGCGAGTAGATTGGTTTTTTCGCAGCATGGGCAGGCGGCTGGTGGCCGGGATTGATAGCCGCAGTGATGGCAGCGTAGCTCATGGATACCGGCGTGCCAAACGGTGTGTGAGGAGCAGCGTGGGCAGTCGATGGCTTCGCCGCAGTCGTGGCAAATTAACACAGGGGTATAGCCACGGCGGTTCAGAAACAGCAGGATTTGGTTGCCGCGCTTGATGTGCTCACGCATTTTCTCCAGCAGCGCGTGGGACAAACCTTCGGTAAGTTCTTGACGACGTAAATCCACCAAATGCAGGCGCGGTGGCTTGGCTCCGCCTGCGCGTTGGGTGAGTAGCACAGATTGGTATTTGCCCCGGATAACATTTTCCAGTGACTCCAGCGATGGCGTGGCTGATCCCAGTACAACGGGGCAGCCATCTATCTGCGCGCGTAGCAAAGCAATATCGCGAGCATGGTAGCGGAAGCCCTTTTGCTGTTTCAGCGAGGGGTCGTGTTCTTCATCGACAATGATTAATTGCAGCGATTTGAAGGGTGTAAATACCGCCGAACGAGTGCCGATAATGATGCTTAAATTACCGACGCTGGCAGCACGCCAGGCCGCGAGGCGCTCGCTGTTATTCAGGCCTGAATGCAGGGTCGCAACAATATTACCTAGTCGTTTTCGAAAACGTTGCTCCAGCTGCGGAGTGAGGTTGATCTCTGGAACGATGATTAGCACTTGTCCCTGCTGTGCAAGAATGGTCTCGATCAACGCCAGATAGACCTCGGTTTTACCGCTACCGGTGACACCATCGAGCAAAGAGGTTTGAAAGCCGCCGAGGGTTTTTTCTAACGTTTGAACCGCAGCCGCTTGTTCGTCGTTGAGTGTGGGGGCAGTCGTTCTGTTTTGAGGCGAGTGGTTGTTATGTAGCATGACGGCTTGCCGTTCAGATCGAATCAGCTGTTTGGACTTGAGCGCATCTAATAATGCCCTGGGGTTTTTGAACTGCTCGCGTAGCGCGGCTGTGCTTATGCCCTGTTCAGCAGCCTGTATCAATGTAAATAGTGCGCGTTGTTTGGGTGAGGGGTTGAGTGCGGCAATGCTGTCAGCTGGATCGGTAGTGTGGCTATACCAAACTTCCTGATCATTGCTATCAAGTGGTTTGCCTTGGCGTAGTTTGACCGGCAATGCTGAAAAAATCACCTCACCTAGTGGATGGTGGTAGTAGCGCGAGATTCTGGGTAGCAGCGTGAGCAAGGATGCAGAAAATACTGGCTCATCATCCAGAATCGCTTCGATAGGCTTTAGTTTTTTAAGATCAAAATCGGTTGAATCTTTAACTGCCATCACCACACCGGTCAGTACACGACCAGCAAAATTTACCCGTACCCGATATCCGGCTCGGATTGCGGTGCTGGAAAAAGCGCCTCCCAAGTAGTCAAAAGTGTCACGTACCGGAGAGTCGATGGCGATCGAAAGGATCAAAGTGAAGTCAGTCCTGATGAGATTTGATAGAGCTTATTATCGACTTAAAAACGTGGATTGTGGATGATTATTTTATTGACCATTCATCTGTGAGAAATACCCAGTTATCCACAAATCCTGTGGATAACTCTGTGGATAAGCCCCTCGATTTTGCGCTGAAACCTACTGCTTACAGGGGTTTCAGTTAAATTGATCAAGTTTTGACCAATTCGTATTATTTGTTAATAATCAGGCACTTACTGATGATATTTAGCGTAACTGGTTCTAATGTTGGCGTATCTGACGGAAATTTGACTGGGTCGCTATGTGCCTGTTGATAACTGATTTCTAAAATAGATCGCTGTCAAGCCCTAAATTGTAAATTTTGTGACTCATTTACTAGGGTGATTACCCTATTAAAGTTAAGCCAGTGTGCTTGTACTCTTACATTTAAAGTGGTTTATAAAATATTTTTTAGTTCCGCAAAGGATTTACCGTTGCGATCTTGCTCGGAAAGGACGATTTCGCTGTTGCCGATATCAGGCCAGTCGATAGCGATTTCCGGATCATCCCATTTGAGACAAAATTGATCGTCAGGGTAGTAAAATTCTGTGCACTTATAGGTAAACACAGCAACATCGCTCAGCGTGAAATAGGCGTGACCAAAACCCGGCGGAATCCACAGTTGGTGTTTATTTTCGGCAGAGAGTATCTCACCCACCCATTGACCAAAGCTTGGGGAGTCTTTGCGTAGATCTACAGCAATATCAAAAACTTCACCCCAGACGACCTTCACCAGCTTGCCTTGAGGGTGTGCGTGTTGAAAGTGAATGCCACGCAGTGCGCCTTTTTTAGACAGGCTTTCGTTGTCCTGCACAAATTTCACGTCCAAATCCAGATCACTGAGCGTGCGTTGATTCCATGTTTCTACAAAATAACCACGATGATCCTCAAAGATTCGAGGTTGTAGTAATTTGACGCCGTCAAGCGCAGTCGATTTTATTTCCATAATGACAAATAATTTCCAGCAGTGGCGGCAGTTTATCGAAACCCGGGTTGATGTAAATGATTACCTGATAGCTTTTTGCCGATGCAGGTTTTTTTCCGCCGGGATCGCCTGCAGGCAAATGTCATGGGCAATCTCGACAGCGCGTGACTCTGGCAGGCTGACGTCATCCCAGTTGAGAGTTTGACCTGGTTCGATGGCTCGATTAACAATCGCATTGTGTAACACGCCAATCGGAACATGCTTGGGGCTGTCATCAAATTTAACGGCTTCTCCGCGCACTTCAAAGCCGCCAATGCCGCGCTGAATTTTATCACCGGGTTGTAACCCCGTTTTGGCAATTGCCGCAACGCTGATCTCTGGCTTAGCCGAGTTATTGAGTAATACACCGCCACCATTTAACACCCGTCGAATGGTCTTAACAATTTCAATAGCGCAGAGATGGTAGTTACGCACCAATACATAATGCGGCCCATCGCCCATCTTAATATTTCGTAACACACCTCGCTCTGCTTCATCGTGGGTTGCAGTGATGAAAACGCCAGGCGCCTGGCCAGCAAACACTGCAAAATCCGCAATTGGTCGGCCTATATTCTCAGCTATTACGCCAAGTGCTTTGGCGGCAGATTCAGTATCTTCGTGGTGCAGCAGCCCTTCCATACCCTGTTGGGAGATGGTTGCACCCAGGCCGTTGGCGATAAACGCCTGTTCAATTTGTAGCTTGGTACCATCCGTAAAAGAAGTGGTCTGATCAACGCTGAACCCCTGCTTGTTGGCCCAATAGTTCATGTCTTTACGACTAGGAGTGTGATTGAGGTAGCCTTTCATATTGCCGTAGACGAGCGGTTTGAAACCCATCTGGATAATGTCCTCGTGTAGCGCTGCAAGACAACCTGGTTGATCGCCTTCCGCCTCGGTGAGCAGACCTTTTCCAACAAAATGCGTACCAACCGTGACGTGAAATTCCGCACCCATTGTGACCACTGGTATGCCTGCTGCCAGAGCTTTTTCAACGACGATGGTGGCGTGAATCGGGTCACCACTACATTCCACAATCAAGTCAGAATTATCGACTAACTGTTCAACCGACTGAGTCAATACATCGGCTGCAGGAAAATCGTTAATTGAATGAATGGGTCGGCGCGTCAGTGCGCCACACACGTTGAGATCAGCGTGATGCGCTAGAATTAACCGCGTCAGCCCCTTGGCGATAAAGCCAGTGCCAACAATGCCGATTTGCGTTGAATTAGTCATAGTTTTTCTCTATACAATTGGCGGTAACAAGCCCGTGCTGCCAATGGTTTTTTAGTTGTTTAGGAGTAACCACTCACTGAGTAGTTACGTTTAATAAACGTACTCAATAAACGTGTTTGCCCCAAAAGCCTTTGAAGATAGTCAGAAAAATGATGCGGAGATCAAAAAACAAAGACCATTGCCGGATATAGTCGAGATCATAATCAATGCGATTCTGCATTTTTTGCAGCACATCTGTCTCACCACGATAACCGTTCACCTGCGCCCAGCCGGTAATCCCCGGCTTGGTCTTGTGTCGCAACATATAACCTCGAATGGTGCTGCGAAATAACTCGTTGTGCGCTACTGCATGGGGACGAGGTCCAACGATGGACATGGATCCAGAGAGCACGTTAAAAAACTGCGGCAGCTCATCGAGTGAAAATTTTCTCAAGACGTGACCTATCCGCGTAATACGTACATCCTGCTTGGTTGCCTGGACGAACTCAGTCGCGCCATCTTCCATGACTGTCATACTACGAAATTTCCAGACATTGATTATTTCGCCGTTCAACCCGTAGCGTTTTTGCTTGAATATTATTGGCCCCCGGGAGGTGAGCTTAACGGCGATTGCAATCAGCGCCATCGGTAATGCAATAAGGACGAGAATCATCAGTGAAATCACAACGTCCTCGACCCGCTTGACGATGGAGCGGAGTCCGGAGACCGGGTTTTCAAATATGCTCACCGCAGGCAGGCCGTTGATATCAACAAGATGCGTAAAATGTGCTCTAAAGGAAGCTGTGTAGAAATCGGGGATCACATAGACAGCAACGGTAGACCGGGAAGCCAGTTTACGTATGATCTCCTGAGTTTTATGTTCGGCGCGCATCGGCAAGGTGATGAAAATGGTGTCAAATTCACGATTGGCTGCGGCATCCAACAAGTCCTTAAAGTTACCATCAGCGGCCAGTCCGGTTTCTCGCTTACCAATGGATTCTCGTTTGCGCTTGTTAAGCAATAATTCCGTTTGCTGGACTTTATGTGATCTATCATCAAACACCCCCACAATGTCATAACCTACCCAAGGGTTATTGTGCAGATTCTCGCTCAGGTAACGACCCAGTGGCCCAGCACCTGCGATCGCCACCTTGCGGACATTAATACCATTGCGACGTAATAGCCGGATGATGGAGTTTATGGTAATGCGTATCAGCGCAAAGATCGCCAGCGTCAGACCAAACCAATAGCTGGCAAGACGCCAGTCCAACAATCGCGCTGATTGGTCAAACAGTAGTGCGATCGCCAGCAGCGTCAGACAGGTTACCGTCCAGGTGAGACCGCTGATACTGAGCATCCACAGGCGAGAGAGGCTGTTGTTGTCGATTTTCCAGGTCTGATAAACGTGAAAAAACTCTGAGTAAAATTGCATCAGTAGCATTGCTACCAATGCGTAAAATGCGTGAATGCGGCTCCAGCCGTCATCGGTTGTGGTGAGCAAGGTTGCCAGGTAAAGCGCCGTTCCAATGCCCAATGAGTCGATGACTCTGGCCATCAGCGCCAGAGGCTGTTGCGGGCTATGAATAGCGGTATTTGAAGATAATTTTGACATTAAGAGCGGTAGAAAAAGAGTCTTTATATCCTCAAGTGGAGTGTTGGTTATCAGTTAGTTGTTTAAGCGCTAACTTGATTCAGATGAAAAACCCATCCATCGGTTCCATTAAAACAGAATCATCGTTCTGTTTATCAATCGTGTTCACAGTGTGGAGCAGCCATTGACCTCGATTTGAAGGGTAATTCACAGAGTTGAGAAAACTTAGGCGTTATCGACTTAAATTGCGCAACTCATTGAAGATTATAGTGTCTCAACCTCGGAACAACAGTGAAATACTTAATAATTTTACTGTAAAAATGTTAACTAACGTAAATCTGAGGTGGACTGCATGCATGGGGCGTTAGGCTTATTACTTGCCATTGGCATCATTTCAACTATTGTGATTTCAGTGCTACAACGTGCCGCGGTGAATAACCCGGTGACAATCATCGCCAGCCCACATCTGGCGGTAATGGTGTATGCGCCTGCATTGCGTTGGAGCTGCTGGTTTCTAATGTTTGGATTAATGGGGCTGTGCGCGGCAACGTTACTTCGCTACGGAGAGAACCTGCAAGAAGTCCGTCTGTTTTATTCCTCTGTGGTGGTGTTGCTGGGCGGAAGCATCCTGCTGTTGATAGAGGTTAGAACCCGCAAAATAATACTAACGGATGAGGCGATAGCTTCTTTTGGTCGGTTGAGCAAAAAGGCCGTGAACTGGTCAGAAGTCGATTCAATTCAGTTTAATCGTTGGATGAAAATGCTGGTGATTCATACCAGGACGGGGAATCGTTTGCGCGTTAATCCGTCGCTTTCTGGCATGGAGTTTCTGGAATTTATGGCGAGCGAAAAACTGTCGGTTGATCGCTACTCAGCAGCATTTTGTGAATTGGAGAAATTTTTACCCGCAAAAACCTAGTGCTCCATCAAAGCAACGTTGTTGGAGTACTAGTACAGCAAACAGCAAGTTCGACCAATAATCTGAAGGTCTATATTCCCGATAGCTGCGTTAAACAAGCTTGGCGTAGCCCACTATGCCTGCGCTTGTTTGCCTTGCTCTCGGAAATCTATACCAACATCTCTTATTGATCGAACTTACCGCTTGCTGTACTAGTGCTTCATCGGTGAATTTTTCTAATATAATATTGTTGGAGCACTAGCAATCTACCGCTTCAATTTGCGTATGTCTGCAATCACGCCTTGCATAGATTTATCGAACATGGTTTTTTCTTCATCGGTGAGATTGAGCTGAATAATCTGCTGCATACCATCTGCGCCAAGCACACAGGGTACACCCATTGCGACATCCTCATAGCCGTATTCGCCTTCCAGAATTGCAACCGTTGGCAGGATGCTGTTACGCGCTCGCCCAACCGCATCGACCATCGCTGAAATAGCCGCCGCAGGCGCATCGTAGGCGCTGCTGGTTTGGCGTAGCGCGAGGACTTCTGCGCCACCGTGTCGGGTTCGCTCGATGATGGCGTCGATCTGCTGTTTTTCCAGTAATTGATCCACGCAGATACCGGAAATGGTTGTGTAGCGGATCATCGGCACCATTGAATCACCATGACCGCCAAGCACCATCGCGTTAATTTCTTTCGCGGAATAGCCAGATTCCATGGCAATAAAAGCCGCCATGCGCGATGAATCCAGTACGCCAGCCTGACCATAGATTCGATGTCGCGACCAGCCAGTGCGCTGCCAGGTTCGATAGGTCAGCACATCGACGGGATTGGAGACGAGGATAATCTGGCAATCCGGCGCATAAAGCATTACATAATCGAGAATGCTATCGAGAATAGAAACATTGGTTTCCAATATATCAGAGCGAGACATGCCGGGTTTTCGGGCAATGCCAGCGGTGATAATGATGAGGTCAGAATCAGCGATTGATTCTGGATCTGTGCCGCCAGTCACGCGGGTATCAAATTCGAACAGTGGCGCAGTTTGCTGTACATCCAGTGCAGCACCTGCAGCGACTCCTTCTTTCACATCGAGCAAAACAATTTTACGGGTGATATCGAGTCTGGCGATAAACTGAGAGGTTGCTTCGCCGACACGTCCTGCACCAATTATGCTGATCTTTTGCATGGTCGCTCTCCTGATCTTGTTGTGTAGTATTTCTACGAATCAATGAGCGTTTTAGACACTCATAGTAAATTCATAGTTGAGGTGAGGCTTCTAAGCAAGTTTGGCCAACGTAGGATCAGCTGAGGCACGACCACCAAGGATGGTGGAAGTGCTGGGAACGCAGGAGCAACTCTCAGTACGACCACCAAGGATGGTGGAAGTGCTGGGAACGCAGGAGCAACTCTCAGTACGACCACCAAGGATGGTGGAAGTGCTGGGAATGCAGGAGCAATTCTCAGTACGAAGCGCATCAATCGAGGAAGATGCAATCGGTTATAGATAGAGGGAGTGAGCTGAAAAGTTTTTGCGCTTCGTACATAGAAAATTTACGAACTACTCGCCAAATTGAAATAATTGCTCCGCATTGCGGGTGGTGACTTGGGCGACTTCTTCAACTGAAATATTTTTTAGCGCAGCAATTTTTTCAGCAACTTCCAAAATCCATCCAGGCTGATTACGTTCCCCGCGATGTCGTTCTCCAGCTTGATCCGGTGCATCGGTTTCGAGCAGCATCGCGCTTAGCGGTAGTGCTTGTATCACTCGGTGCAAGCGTTTGGAGCCATGCCAGGTAATTGGCCCGCCAAAGCCGAGATAAAAACCCTGTTCGATCAATTTGTGCGCCTGATCAATACTGCCAGAGTAGCTATGCATGACGCCGCCTAAATCGTTGAACTCCCTAAACATGAGCATCACCTCTTCCACCGCTTTGCGCGCATGAATAATCACGGGGAGATTATATTTCTCTGCCAGCGCCAGCTGTCCATGGAGATAGAATTTCTGTTGTTCGCGATCAGGGTTATCAATATAAAAATCTAATCCGCACTCGCCCACTGCAACGGGATGCTCAGTAGTAATCAGCGCTTCCAGTTCGATGAGATGTTCTGGTTGATGCGATTCCATAAACATGGGATGTAAACCAAAAGTCGGGGAGACGGTTGGATATCGAGATCCTAATTTTTTTAGCTCAGACCAAGAGGCTGCGGTAATCGCCGGAGAAATAATCCGCTTAACATGATTTTTAAGCGCTAGCGTCATGACGGCATCGCGATCTGCTGTGAAAGCTGCCGCATCAAAATGGCAATGAGTATCGATTAGCTCCATAGTATTCATTGAGACCCTTTCGTAGATTGACATTAATTCGATATTTCGTCACGCTCCACTTCAACTTAAGAAAATACTAAATTACTTAATGAGTGAAACAGCAAAACAAGCAGAGGGCAGTATAGAGGTCAAAACCACGACCTGTTATATGTGTGCCTGCCGCTGCGGTATTAAAGTGACGCTAAAAGATGGCGAAATTCGCTATATCGAAGGCAATAAAAATCACCCGCTGAATAAAGGCGTGCTTTGTGCCAAAGGTGCATCGGGGATTATGAAACAGTATTCCCCGGGTAGGCTTACCAAGCCGCTGCTTCGTAAGCAAGGCTCAGAGCGCGGCGCTGGGGAATTCGAAGAAATTTCCTGGGACAAAGCTTTTGGCTTGATGGAAGAACGCCTCGGCAAAATTCGCGCGGAAGACCCCAAAAAATTCGCCATCTTCACCGGGCGCGATCAAATGCAGGCGCTAACTGGCTTGTTTGCCAAGCAATTTGGCACGCCCAATTATGCGGCGCACGGTGGCTTTTGCTCGGTCAATATGGCTGCGGGGATGATCTACACCATTGGCGGTTCTTTCTGGGAATTTGGCGGGCCTGATCTGGAACGCTCCAAGCTGTTCTTCATGATCGGCACGGCAGAAGATCACCACTCCAACCCGTTGAAAGTGGAGCTGGCAAAATTCAAGCGCAACGGCGGACGCTTTATTTCGATCAATCCGGTGCGTACCGGTTACTCAGCCATCGCTGACGAATGGGTGCCGATCAAGCCGGGTACAGATGGCGCGCTATTTTTAGCCATCATTCATGAGCTGATTAAGCTCGGTCTTTATGACCGTGACTTTCTGGTTCGCTACACCAACTCGGCCGAGCTGGTAAATATGGACGAAGCCAGTTCTGAGCACGGCATGTTTGTCCGCTTTGAAGTACCAGAAGAAGAAGGTTGTTTTGATCCACAGAACAAGCTCTGGTGGGATCGTGATCTCGATAAACCTATCTCCACGCACACCGAAGGTGTTGACCCGTTTCTGATGGGGGAATTCGAGCTCTCGGATGGCACCAAGGTTAAACCTGCCTTTCAGTTATTGAAAGAGCGTGTTGAAGAATATACACCAGAATGGGCCGCAGGCGTTACGGGCATTGATGCCGATACGATTCGCCGGCTTGCGCAAGAAATGGGTGTTACCGCCCGCGATCAAAAAATTGAGCTGCCGATCCAGTGGACGGATTGCTGGGATAAGGATCATGACACTGTCGTGGGTAATCCAGTGTCATTCCACGCCATGCGCGGGCTCGCTGCACACTCAAACGGTTTCCAGTCGATTCGCGCCCTGAGCATCCTGATGACGATCCTGGGTACCATTGATCGTCCCGGTGGTTTCCGTCACAAAGCACCTTTCCCGCGTCCGATACCGCCCTGCGCTAAACCCCCCAATTCACCGGATGCGGTGCAGCCAAACACGCCGCTAGATGGTATGCCCCTGGGCTGGCCAGCTGATCCCGATGATCTGTTTGTTGATGACGATGGCGAACCCGTGCGCATCGACAAAGCCTTCTCCTGGGAATATCCGCTCTCGGTGCATGGCTTGATGCACAATGCGATTACCAACGCCTGGCGCGGTGATCCGTACAAAATTGACACATTGCTGCTGTTCATGGCGAACATGGCGTGGAACTCCTCTATGAACACCACCGAAGTTCGCAAGATGCTGGTGGATAAAGAAGAGGATGGCGAATACAAGATTCCATTCATCATTGTCTCCGATGCGTATCGCTCCGAAACCGTCGATTTTGCCGATTTGGTGCTGCCGGATACTTCCTATCTGGAACGCTACGATGCAATGTCGATGCTGGATCGCCCAATCTCCGAGTTTGATGGTCCGGTCGATGCCGTACGCATCCCCGTGCTTGACCCAAAAGGGGACTGCAAACCGTTTCAGGATGTGCTGGTAGAGATGGGTTCACGCTTGAAGCTACCCGCCTTCACCAAAGAAAACGGAGAGGCAAAATTTAACGATTATCGTGATTTCGTGATCAACTACGAAACAGCTCCCGGCTCCGGTATCGGCTTTCTTGCGGGCTGGCGCGGTAAAGGCGGTGAGAAATTCCTGCGCGGCGAACCCAACCCGCGTCAGTGGGAAATGTATGCAGAGAACGATTGCTTCTATCACCACAAATTGCCCCGTTCCTACCAGTACATGCGTAACTGGAATAAAGGTTATCTGCAATGGTCGCAGGATCACGGTATGACCCGTTACGCTGAACCGATCAACATTCATGTGTATTCCGAGGTGCTGCAAAAGTTTCGTCTCGCAGCACAGGGCAAAACAATCGGTCGTCAGCCGCCAGAGCGTCTGCGTAAACGCGTCGAAACCTATTTTGATCCACTACCGTTTTACCATGAACCACTGGAAACGCAGCTCACCGACACTCAAAAGTATCCGCTGAGTGCGCTGACGCAGCGACCCATGGCAATGTATCACTCATGGGATTCCCAGAATGCCTGGTTGCGCCAAATCCACACCCACAACTACCTGTATATCAATTCAGCGTTAGGCCGAAAGCATGGCCTCGAAGATGGTGATTGGGTTTGGGTGGAATCCCAATGGGGTAAGGTGCGCGGCATGTGCAAATTCTCCGAATCGGTCGAGCCGGGCACAGTCTGGACCTGGAACGCCATCGGCAAAGCGGCCGGTGCCTGGGGCTTAACGCCTAAAGCCAATGAATCGCAAAAAGGCTTTTTGCTGAACCATGTAATTTCCGAAGAACTCCCCGCACATGATGCCGGAGAGCATATCTCCAACTCGGATCCTGTGACCGGGCAAGCGGGTTGGTATGATGTCAGAGTCCGCATCTACAAAGCCGATAAGTCAGAACCTAAAGAATCATTTCCTCAGTTCAATCCGCTCAAAGCATTGCCGGGAATGGATAAAAAACGAGGCAAATGGCAAGGCTATGTCGCCGGTAAATTTCGCCAGAGCCTAGGTATGAAACCTAGCAAGCGTAAAGAGGAGAAATCATGACACAACTCGCATTGGTAATTGATCTAAATGTTTGTGTTGGCTGCCATGCCTGCGTGACCAGCTGCAAGGAGTGGAACACGTCTGGTCTGGCCGGGCCGATGTATGATCAGCAATCGTATGATAAAGACCCCACCGGCACATTTTTTAATCGCGTCCAGACCTTTGAAGTGGGCGAGTATCCGAATTGCGAAACCGTCCATTTTCCGAAAAGCTGCCTGCATTGCGAAGACCCGCCTTGCGTGCCTGTGTGTCCCACCGGTGCCAGCTACAAGCGCGAGTCAGATGGCATTGTGTTGGTCGATTACGATAAATGCATCGGTTGCAAATATTGCTCATGGGCTTGTCCTTATGGCGCGCGCGAGCTGGATGAAAAGCAGAAGGTGATGAAAAAATGCACCCTCTGCGTGGATCGAATCTATAACGAAGAGCTGCCAGAAGAGGATAGGAAACCAGCTTGTGTAATGGCCTGCCCCACCAGTGCGAGATTATTCGGTGATGTACATGATCCAGACTCGGAAGTCTCTGTCGCTATCCGCGAAGAAGGCGGCTACCAGCTGATGCCCGAATGGGGAACCAATCCGGCCAATCACTATTTGCCGCGCCGTAAGGTAAAAATCAAACTGCACCCGGATGAACTTGAGCGTGCTGATAATCCGCTTTCCAAAGAGGAACGCAGACCATCCGGTGCAACGGATAAACCAACACTGGACGACTTCACCACTTGGTAGGCATTAGCTACTAACAGTAAATTCGTAGGCTGTGCTGAGCCTGCGAAGCGCATCATTCGCGAAAAAAAGATGTGCGATTCTTCAGCACACCATCAATATTTTTTTGGACAAAGAACCATGCATCCTGCTTTCTCAGTCATCTTCTTAACCACCTTGATCGGCGCTGGTCAGGGTTTGTTTCTGGCGCTCTACACCGCGCAGGTTTACTCGCGCTTTAAACTGTTACCGCAGCACAATATCGAGCAGTTCTATATTTACGGCACAGTCATTGCCGTCGCTTTGTTGGTGGCTGGTTTGATTGCATCATTCTTCCATCTCGGCCACCCTGAACGCGCCTGGCGTTCTGCCGCAATGTGGCGTACCTCCTGGTTATCGAGAGAAGTTATTGCCTTGCCAATCACCATGCTACTCATTGCACTCTATGGCGTGGCACACTACTTCGAATTCACCCAGCCGCTATTTCAAATGCCCGGTGGAACCGCGGTAGACCCAACCTTGCTGCTGGGACTCGCTGCAACCATTGCCACTTTCGCACTCTTCGTTTGCACCGGCATGATTTACGCTTGCATTAAATTCCTACAAGAATGGCACAGCCCGCTCACCGTAATAAACTACACGCTACTAGGTACAGCTTCCGGCTTTACATTGGCAACCGCATTATCCGCCTGGATGAAAACAGGACTCACTGGATTCTATGCAGGTTGGTCGCTAATCATTACCGTACTGGCATTGATATTCCGTCTCGCATCGCTGAGAAGAAATCGTCGCCTGAGGCCAAAATCAAACCCTAAAACCGCAATCGGTGTCAGGCACTCCAACATCAAGCAAATATCCATGGGTGCGATGGGCGGAACCTTTAACACCCGTGAGTTTTTTCACGGCAAAAAAGAAAGCTTCGTTAAAAGCACTAAAATGATTTTCCTCGTGCTGGTATTTTTAGTCCCAATAATTTTATTAGGCGTAACATTCTCCAACCCTGTCTATCTCATTCCCGCCATCGCTTTCGCCATTCAATATCTCGGCTTGCTGGCAGAGCGCTGGTACTTCTTTGCCGATGCCAAGCATCCGCAAAATATTTACTACCAAAGTATTGGCTAGAAAAAAATGATCTAAGCGACGCTATACGCTAGCCTTGTAGAATGAAAAAAGATAATCACTTACTTACACAAAGTCAGGTGTACTTTAAAGCGATTGCCAATAGCCGCTTGTGTTGTGCTTATCTATTCGGCAGTGTTGCACGCGGAAATGCCCGCAAAGACAGCGATATAGATATTGCTGTTTTATATAACGCTATGCCGGAAGCAACATTGAAAGATTCTGGATTGGATATCGCCAGCGGTTTGGAAGAACTACTAGGCCGGGAAGTTGATTTAATTATACTAAACCGAAGCTCCCCGGACCTCATTCATAAAGTTTTACGCGATGGTGTTCTGATTTTCGATCATAACCCAGGCAAGCGAATTGCTTTTGAAATACAAGCACGTAATGAGTATTTTGATATCAAACCTTATCTGGATGAATATCGATCAAGTACCCACCAAAATACGGGATAACAACCTATGGTTGATCAGGATTTACTGTTTAAAAAACTCGCATTTATTGAAACCTGCGTAGCTGATTTGCAGCGGCATGCCAATCTCCAGCAAATAGAAACAGATATCCGTGAAGAACGGTTCGTCGAACATACGCTTCAGTTGGCGATTCAAGCGGCTCTGGACGCAAGTTCTCATGTCGTATCAGCAGAAAAGCTGGGTGAGCCAGAAACCAATCGGGCGCTATTTCAAAAACTGACAGCAAATGGATGGATTCCTGAAGCGCTGGCAGTGAATTTACAGAATATGGCAGGGTTCAGAAATATACTGGTGCATGGTTATGCCGATGTTGATCTTAGTATTCTTAAAGATATTGTTGAGCACCATCTGGATGATTTATTACATTTAGTCAGGTGTGTTCGAAGAAAGACGAAATGAGACAATCACCCATTGTTGATCCAGAGATTGTGAATCGAGAGTCTAAAACCAGGATGCTTCCAAACTACTGAAGAAACTTACTGTTTTTACAGAATGCTACTGGCGATAGATTTTCTGCTTTCGAATAAGTCTATATAATCCAGTTCTTTTAATTATCTTGGAGTGCCCGGTATGGAAGTTGGACCTAGAGAGATCAGTACGCCTTTTCGACCCATTTCGCTGGAAGTGCCAGAAGGGATGGAGCGCAATGAGTTTTTTAACAGTACCGAAAATCTCAATGATCTCGAGCATAATAATGGGCTGTTAAGAAACCCTGAGAACCTGCTGATGTATCGCAAGGCGCTGGGGCATAGCACGATTTTTGATACCTCCATTATCTACAATACGTCCAAGACTATTCTGAATCCTTTGGGCAGGCCGGTGCGTCGCACGCAGGTGCCTGAAGATGTGAAGAACGTCTGGAACCGGATGAATCAGATCGTGATTAGCTACATGCTGGAAGCGTTTCCTGATCCTGGTGAGGCGCTGGTGCTTGCGGGCGAAGCCAGTCTGGATGCGACTTGGCCAATGAGCTCTCCAGGGGTTCCGAGTATTCGGATGCTGCATAACCATTTTATGGTTTTTGATATGCAGCAGCTGCAGACTGCAAAATCAGCGGATCCGAAAAATCCGAATCTTACCGATGGCGGTCAGCACAGTTTGTTTCAGTCCTACATGAGCGATGTTTATCGGGATTTTTTCAATTCTCTGGATCTGAAAATTCTCAGACCAATTGATGAGCAATCTGCGACCATAAAACTCACTGGCTACCCTCAAGGGTTGCCTAGCTGGGAGATTCAGGGTGGTGAAGATGCGCTCAAGAACATTTGTTTCTGGCGTGAGTACGATTTAATTCTTAAAGGCTTTATTGATTTTTACAAAACCTTTTTTACCCAGGTTTCTTCGCGCAACGCATCTATGCCAAAAGATCCTTGGTTTCCTGATCAGATTGAAACCAAGTTGCTGTTTAATAATGATTTTCTCGCTGCTGCTAAAAAGGTCAGAGATCAATGTATTGTCGATGCAAAATACGCCAGCTCGATTCGCTGGCAACCTGCCTTTAAGCAACTTATCTATCGCAATGATGATGGCAAATTAATCGTCACCATCAGCCAGAATTCCATCGGCAATGCGATCACAGAGCTGCTTGGTGTGGTGGTGAAGCGAACACCCGATGTGGATGCCTATGAAAAAGCTGAGCCGGCATTGATTGCGCGGTTGCTCGAGGTGCGCAGCCGTTTGGTCGCAGCAGATTTAGGTGAGGGGATTAAAACGGATCATTGGGATGCCGTTTAGCGGTGTTTTTCCAGTAGTCACAATTTGTCACTTTTCTGCCGAGAAGCGGTACGGGTAAGCGCTTCAATAACAGCGCATTACAGCTATTTAGCTGGTATATTGTGCGACTTTGAATCCACTAGGTTCCGGTTCGCATGAGCAAGAAGAAGACTAAAGAAGAAAAAGCGATAAACCCCAGGGTTGCGATAAAGCATCTGGAAGAATACCTGCGGGGGCAGGTGGTGGGGCAGAAGAAGCTGATTCACCGCTTGTTGGTAGGCTTGCTCGCTGATGGACATTTGCTGGTGGAAGGCCCGCCGGGGCTGGCGAAAACGCGGGCGATTAACTCGCTGGCGAAGGGTATGACAGCCGATTTTCATCGGGTGCAATTTACCCCGGATTTACTGCCTGCTGATTTGACTGGTAGTGATGTTTACCGCCCCGAGCAAGGTGTTTTTGAGTTCATCAAAGGGCCGATTTTCCATAACCTGATTCTAGCTGACGAAGTGAATCGTGCACCCGCCAAGGTGCAATCTGCGCTGCTCGAAGCGATGGCTGAAAAGCAGGTGACAGTGGGTAGTTCGAGCTATCCGTTGCCGAAGCTGTTTCTAGTGATGGCAACTCAAAACCCGATTGAGCAGGAAGGTACGTATCCACTGCCGGAAGCTCAATTGGATCGATTTTTACTGCATGTGCAGGTTGAATATCCCGATCGGGATGCCAGCCGTGAGATTTTGAAAATCACCCGTGATGAAGCGCGAGATGAGCTCGGTGATAAGAAAGCCAAAGAGCTAAACCCGCTGACGCAGGAATCCATTTTTGAAGCTCGTAAAGAAATTCTGGACTTGTACGTTGCTGATTCAGTTGAAGAATATATTCTGCAACTGGTGGAAGCCACCCGTGATCCAGGCCAGTACGGCGATGATCTCAAGCAATGGGTTCGCTGGGGTTCCAGCCCTCGGGGAGCGATTGGTCTTGAGCGTGGGGCTCGCGCTGTTGCCTGGTTACTGGGGCGCGATTATGTGACTCCTGAAGATGTCCAAAGCATTGCTCCAGACGTGCTTCGGCATCGAATTTTGCTCGATTACGCCGCCGAGGCGGAAGGCAATACCTCATCGGGATTGATTGATGAGCTGTTGAATCGAGTACCTGCACCTTAAGGGCACCTCTAAAAATACAAGCACCACTGCGAAAAACCATGATCAGCACCTTTTTTATGCGAAAAATCGTTAAATACATCCAGTATTCGCCTCATTTTCGCATAAAAAATATACTAATCCTGATTTCCCTCAGCAGCACTTCTATTTTTAGAGATGCCCTTAACCCCAGAATTTCTGGGAATCGGCGATGACATCAGGCGTAACTGTGACATTAAATGAGCTGGTAGCCTTGCGCGCCAGGTCTCGCAGTTTGCCGCTCGATGCGCGTCGTGCCGCAATGTCTGCTTCATCCGGCGGCTACCATTCTGCCTATCGTGGTCGCGGCCTTGAATTTGATGAAGTGCGGCTTTATCAGTCTGGGGATGATGCCAGAACCATCGACTGGCGAGTATCAGCCCGGCGCGGTCAAATCCATACCAAATTATTTCGTGAGGAGCGAGAGCGTCCTGTGTTTTTGCTGGTCGATCTGCATCCAGGAATGTTTTTTGGTACCCGCACCGCTTTTAAATCTGTCATCGCAGCGCGGCTGGCGACGCTGGTTGCCTGGGCTGCGGAGCACGCTGGAGATCGCATTGGCGGTATTGTGACCAGTGAAAAAGGCCATATCGAATTGCAGCCTCGAGCACGGCGTGAAGGCGTGCTGCGCCTAATTAACGCTATCGTAAAACTGCAACCCGAGACACAAGGAGAAACTCAACCGGGTCGTCTGGACGAGGCAGTAGCACGCCTGAGCCGAGTCGCGCATACCGGCGGTTTGGTTTTTCTATTGAGCGATTTTCGCGAGATGGGTTCGAGCATGGAAAAGCATTTAACAAGGCTCTCGCATCATCATGATGTGATTGCCGGATTGATCTATGATCCACTCGAAGCACATCCGCCTCGCAGTGGAATTTTTGAATTAGGCAATCAGCAGTCTCGGCAGGTGGTTGATTTTGGCCACGCAGAAACACATCGAAATTGGCAGGTCAGGTTCCGTAAACATCGCGGTCTGGTGATGGATTACTGTCGCCGTCACGAAGTACATTTTATGGATATCGCGACCAACGCCAATCTGGTTAACACGCTGCGGATGGGGATTTCCAGCCGAGGTCGTGGATCATGAATGATCCATTAGAACATTTAAAACCTCTGCACCATCCTGAGGCAATTTCATGGTGGCCGCCTGCTCCGGGCTGGTGGATTTTGTTGGCAATTGTGGTGCTGGCAGCAATCCTGTTTGGCTGGTTTCGATACCAGCGCCGTTTGCAGCGTCATGCTTTGAAGGAGTTGGAGCAACTACAGGCGCAGGATTTAACCGCTTCACAAATGGCGAATCAAGTGAACCAATTGCTTAAACGCTATGCGCTGGTCTGTTATCCGCGAGTAGAAGTTGCTGGGTTGAGTGGCAAAAACTGGCTACGCTTTCTAAAGAAAAGTAGCGATGACCACATGTTTTTACGTGCGGGAAAACTGTTGCTGGATACGCCCTATCAGCGCAAGGCTAAACGTGGTGATGAGCGTGCACTGCTTGATTTTGCGGCAGACTGGATCAAGCGTAATCAATCCGGAGCGAGCCGTTGATCTATCAACTCGCATGGCCGTGGATGGCGCTGGCTTTGCCTTTGCCGTTGCTGATGTGGTGGCTGTTGCCGCGCGCTCAAGATCGTAGCGGCGGAGTTCTATTTGCGCCGTTTGCGACCTCCCAAGGCAGCGATTCACGAATGAAATTATCCACCTCAAAACGCTGGCGCAAGTTGTTGGCGTTACTGGTGTGGCTATTGTTGGTTACGGCCTCAATGGGGCCAGAGCGACTCGATGAAGCGGTGGAACTACCGCGCGAAGGCCGCAATATCATGCTCGCGGTAGATGTCTCCGGCAGTATGCAAACCCCGGATATGGATCCCTCTAAACGGCGAAACCGGCTGGATGTGGTGAAAGAAGTTGCCAGTGAATTTATCCGTCGTCGTGAAGGGGATCGGACAGGCTTGATTTTGTTCGGTAGTCGTCCTTATATTCAGGCTCCGCTGACTTTTGATCGTGATACGGTACAGACTTTAATGCAGGAATCGGTGGTTGGTATTGCCGGTCAGGAAACTGCGATTGGTGATGCGATAGGCTTAGCCATCAAACGACTACACACTAAAAACCAAAATGAGACAGTACTTATTTTGCTCACTGATGGTAGTAACACTACCGGTCAGCTCAAACCGCGTCAGGCGGCGAGATTGGCGAAGCAGGTCGGCTTGAAAATTTACACCATTGGTGTTGGCGGAGAGCCAGTCGTCGGACAGGATATTTTTGGTCGTCCTATCACCACCTACCGCGCCGAGCTGGATGAAGATGCACTCAGATACATTGCGGACACCACCGGTGGACAGTATTTCCGCGCCACGGATAGAGGCGCACTACGCTCAATTTATTCGTTGCTGGACCAGCTCGAACCGGCTGCGGGTAAGGGTGAGACGCTTCGCCCTATCAGCGCCCTGTATTTTTGGCCGCTGAGTGCCGCTTTTCTATTGAGTCTATTGCTGGGCTTGCCGATTATCTTTGAATCTTTGTCGCCAAAGCAAGGCGCTCGTTCACGGGGAGAAGGGTAATGGATTGGTCTGCGTTGCAATTTTTACGCCCCTGGTGGTTTTTGGGCTTGCTGCCGGTGGTGGTATTATTACTGCTGGCACTGCGTCGTAGTCAGGTTGCTTCTCCGTGGCAAAAATCCTGTGATGAACATTTGCTGGAGCACTTGTGGCTAACGCCGCCGGGTGGTTTGAGCCATCGGTTTTTACTTTTGCTGGGGATTGGCTGGTTGGTGACGATCATTTCGCTGGCGGGGCCGGTTTGGGAGCAACAGCCGCAGCCGGTGTACCGCGCTGATTTATCCAGAGTGGTGCTACTCGATCTTTCTGATTCCATGAATGCTGTAGACATTGCCCCCTCACGTTTACAGCGAGCGCGATTCAAGCTTTCGGATATTCTGAAACGCTCTGGCGAAGGCCGCACGGCGCTAATCGTGTTTGCCGGTGAGGCGCATATTGTCACGCCGCTGACCAGCGATACGCAGACTATCGAGACGATGATCCCGGCGTTGGCGACGGATATTGTACCCGCGCGTGGCAGCGCTGCAATGCCAGCTTTGAATTTGGCACAAACGTTGTTGAAACGTGCCAAAGCACGGCTTGGCCAGGTGATCTTAGTGACCGATGGTGTCGATGATATGGCCGCTTCACTCAAAGCGGTGCGTGCGCTTAAGCAATTGGGTTTCCCCGTTTCGGTGTTGGGTGTCGGCACAATACCTGGCGCACCTACGCCGAATGCCGATGGCAGTTTTGGCAAAATGGCGCGGCTGGTGCCAGCAGAGTTGATTGAGCTGGCGAATGCTGGCGGCGGCGTTTACAGCCCGATGACGGCAAATTCGGAAGATCTGGATGCGGTTTTGAGCGATATTGATGATGAGGCACTGGCAGAAAAGGTAGAGAGCGAAGCGCAGGTTGAACGCTGGGTTGAGCATGGTTTTTGGCTGTTGCCGTTGGTGCTTTTGCTGGCTGCAACGGGGATGCGTAAGGGCTGGTTGGGTGTTGTGCTGGCGGCAGTTGTGTTACCGATGTTGATGCCAACGCAATCGGCAGCGGCTGGCTGGAGCGATCTTTGGATGCGCTCTGATCAGCAGGGTTTGCGAGCATTAAAGCAGCAGCAGCCAGAGCGTGCAGCAGCGCTATTTGAAAATACTGCATGGCGAGGTACGGCGCTTTATTCGGCGGGTCAGTTCGATCAGGCAGCCGCTGCCTTTGCCGAAGTTGAGGGTCCGGATGGCGACTATAATCGTGGTAATGCGCTGGCGCGAGCCGGGCATCTGGAGCAGGCGAAAACGGCTTTCGAGGAAGTATTGGCGCTAGAGCCAAAGCATTCTGATGCCGCTGCAAATTTAAAATTGGTGGAAGACTTGCTTAAAAAAGACCCACCTCCAGGGAAGCCACCCCAGCAACAACCGCCGCCACCCTTACCTGATCAAGACAATAGCCAACAACAGCCACCACCGCCGGAGGAACAGCAAGGTGATGGCGAGCAACAAGATCCGTCTGATCCTGAGCGCGAACGCAAGGATGAAAAGGATCAGGATACTCCAGAGAAAGATGATGCAGAGGCTGCCAGACGTGATGCTGAGCAGCAAATGAAGAAAAATCAGGAAGATAATCCCGAGAATAAGCCCCCACATCAACCTGAAACGGGTTCACAGTCTCCGCCTCCATCCGTTGCACATAGCGCCGCTTTACCTAATGATGAGCAAGTACGCGATCCGAATCTGGATCAGTGGTTACGACAGGTTCCGGATGATCCGTCGGGATTGTTACGCCGCAAGTTCATGTTGGAGCATTTGCGCCGGAAAGAAGGAGAGTCATCTCAATGATGCGTTTAAGCCGATTTAAAATTATCCACAGATTTTTTGCACCACGTCTGTGGCTCATGCTGATTATCCTCAGCGTGTCATCTACAGCGGTCGCTGCGGTGGTGAGCGTGAAGCTGAGTAAAAGCCAAATTTCATTAGCAGAGACGGTTACGTTGCAGATTGCGTATGACGGTCAAACACAAAAAACCCCTGTTACCGGCGGATTGTCCAAAGATTTTAAAGTGTTGGGAACCTCAAGAAGCACCAAGGTAGAATTTGTTAATGGTCAGGTATCTGCGCAAACCACCTGGCAGGTTCGTCTTAAGCCCAAGCGCGTGGGGCAGTTAAAGATTCCCGAAATCACGATAGAAGGAAAAAAATCCGCTGCAATGACGTTGAAGGTGACAAAGGTTGCTGCTGCCAAGAAAGCACCAGTGGCTCCCAAAGCGGCGGCAAAAGGAAAGGGTAGCGGCAAAAAAACTGCCGCCAGTCGCGATGAAGTATTGATTAAAACCAGCGTAGAACCCGCTAACCCGTATATTCGAGAAATGTCGATTTACACGGTGCGAATCTACCATGCGACAAAATTGGTCGAAGGCGAGCTACCCGATCCCGTGATCGAGAACGCGCTGGTGAAACGACTGGATCCAGATAAAAAATACAGTGAGAAGCTGGGCAAAAATCGTTACAAGGTGATCGAACGACGTTACGCAATTTTCCCACAAACCAGTGGCGAGCTTATAATCCCGGCGCCGGTGTTGTCGGCAAAAATTCTGGATCGAGCGAGTGGGGGATTGATTGATGATGATTCTATTTTTTCTCAGGATCCATTTTTCTCACAAACACCGTTTGGCAGCATGCTTCAACCGATGCGAGTTATACGTGTTGACGGAACGGCATTGAGCCTTAAGGTCCGCGCTCCCAAGTTAGATACAGCAGGTGATTGGCTGCCAGCGCGTGAAGTAATCTTAAGTGAGACTTACGATCCCGAGCACAGCAGTGTGAAAGTGGGTGACCCCGTTATTCGTGAAATTAGCTTACGTGTCGATGGGTTAACGGGCGCACAAATTCCACAAGTGATAGTGGGTGATGTTGCTGGCACTAACGTTTATGAGGACAAACCGAAGTTACGTACACGTGGTAATAGTACCGGTGTATTGGGCGACATCATTCAGCGTTTTACCTACGTACCAACGGAAGCTGGCGAGATTAAAATCCCGGAAATTAAGCTTCACTGGTGGGATGTTGTAAATGAGAAGCCTGGCGTAGCGATGTTACCCGCCAGGACAATACAGATTTTATCAGTTGCCGGTGAGGTGGTTAAGCTCAAGCCTCCGACTGCGGCCTCCGAGCCGGTGATTGAAAAGCCGGTTGAGGCAATGAATCAGCTAGCGGAAACAGCTTCTCCGGTAGTGGAGCCTGCACTGCCAGTCAGTTCTGGCGGCATCTGGCGTTGGTTAGCCATTGTATTAGGGCTTTTGTGGCTAGCTACTTTGCTACTACTGTGGCAGAAGAATTATCGAAAAAATAACATTGCGACTATCGAGCCTGCTCGTGTTCCAGCGTCACTCTCGGCGGTGGAATCCAGAAGAAAATTTGAACAGGCTTGTCGGGCAGATAATCCTACTCAGGCACGTAACTATTTACTCAAGTGGGCAGATGCTCACTGGCCTGATAACTCACCCAAAGGACTGACCCAATTATCACAGCGCCTTAAAGACGCGCGGGCAAAAAAAGCCGTTCATGCGTTGGATTCCTTCCTGTTTAACTCTCGTGGAAAACAATGGAAAGGAAAAGATTTACTCAATGCGCTTAAGAAGTTACCCGTAAAAGCTGTGAAGAATTCTAACCCTTCTGGCTTGCCTGGTTTATATCAATCAAACTGAAACCGCCTTGGCTATTTGACAGTCAGTAAGCGCTTTCTTTTCGCCTATCTTTAATCTTCTCCTGAGATTGTTTGTTCTTCTATTACTGTAGTCATAGTAGATAATTACTCGGCATCTTCCCATCTATCCCTTTTGCGTTTGTCTTTTCTGACAGAGATTGATTGAACTTAAAGAATCAATCGCAGCTCTAACCCTCGATCCTAACTCAACTAAGATCAAGTTATTGCCTAGGACATTCGTGCTATCTCATTTGCTAAGTCACTTTTTATGTGACTAATGGCGCTTAATGATTTAGCTGAAGACGTCGAAATGGAACCATTTTGGTTTTCATCTTTCGAACCTTCCACAAAGCGTGTATTTACACCAAGCACTTTTGGAACGAATGCAGGTTACTTCTTTATTCAGCGATTGTTGTTTAACAGTATTGTGCTGTTAGCTAGATAAAAGAATCAATAACAAAAATCAGCGCATGTGGCATAGAGATGTCGCTCAGCTAAGCGCAGTTAGTCAAATTAAATAGTGGTTATTTATGTATCTAGAATATTACGGTTTAAATACAAACCCTTTTCAAATTGCAGTGAACCCCGATCTTGTTTACTTGAGTCAAAGTCATGCAAGAGCAAAGGCCTATTTATCCTATTCAATTTGGAAATGGGATGGTTTTTCGGTTATTACCGGTAAACCTGGTACGGGTAAAACGCTGCTGGCGAAAAATTTAATTTCACGCCTTAAAGAGGATGTAACAGTTGTTTATTTAAATCACACGCGGCTGTCTACCAAAGAATTTTTAAGAAGTCTTGCAGCTAATTTAGGTGTTCCAGCGTTCAATGCTGAAAAAGCCGGGTTGATTTATACGATTACTCAATTTCTACAAGAGCAAAATAAAGCGGGTAATCAGGTGTTGCTGGTCATTGATGAAGCGCACCACCTGAGTCGTGGAATTCTTGAAGAGATTCGTTTTCTAACGGCCCTGGAGCATGATTCGAAACCACTACTTAATATTATTCTTGTTGGCGATGAGACTTTATTAAATAAGTTTGATCATCCGGGGATGGAGCAGCTACGCCAGCGTGTGAGACTTTGGTATTCATTATCTCGTCTCGATAAGCAAGGCGTAAAAGAATATATCAATTATCGATTGACTATGTGCGGACGAGAAACACACGGAATATTTACGGATGCTGCTATATCTTTATTGCATAGTTTTACAGAAGGTACGCCCCGTCTTGTGAATGTGCTTTGCGATGCCGCAATGGTTGCTGCTTATGTTAAAGAAGATACAACGGTAAACACCTCGCACGTTCGAACAGCTTTGGATGAACTGGGTTGGGATAAGTTTACAGGCAAATCAATTATGCAGAAGAAACAACGAATGTTGGATTTATCTGCCTCGGATATTACTGAGCCCAGAAAAAAAAATTGTTATCCCAAGTTAGAGATCAGCAACAAAGGTCTTTTAATGGCGGAGCTGATTCTCGATAAGGAAAGTATTTCTATTGGTAGTCAGGAATCAAATGACTTTTTGTTTGAAGGTTTGTCGGTATGCGAACACCATGCGGTCATAAACCTTGTTGATGGTGACTACCTTTTAGAAGATTTAGATACCCATAACGGGACTTATGTCAACGGAAGAAAGATTAAAAGTCATGTTTTAAAAACAGGAGATATTATTGGAATTGCTACCTATCAACTCCAATTTACGCTTCACCAACGAGAAGATACAGAGCCATTACAGTTATCGATTAATGATCTATTAGAAAGATCTATTGAATTAGATACTTTTGAATCCAGGAGTATTGATCGTCTCACAGGATAAATTTACTTAAGGACTTTCTTACCTATCTATGAACTCGTATTTGTATTCAACTCTGGCGTCTGTGTCCAACCTGCTTTGTCCAGAACAAATCAGTGATTCTTCAATAAAATAAGTATTCAAATATGGCAAGTATTCGAATTTTCGGTCAGCGAGTACCCATTGTGTTTTTTATACTCGCATTGGTAGAGCTAGTAATATTCGTTGCATCAGTCTACATGGGCGCCTATTTTCGTAACTTTTTGACCGGTGATCTTGCCGGATCAACAAGTATCGACATGGTCGAGCGAATTACCGGGCCACTCATTCCTGCGTCGCTGGTTTTTGCTTCGGTAATGATTGTATCGATGGTCTCCATGGGGCTGTATAACATCAGTTATCTTAGGTTACGACGAGACAGCGTGATTTTACGGATATTCTCCGCACATGTTTTTGGAACATTGTTATTTATTTTTGTAGTCTATGCGATCCCGAGTTTTTTTCTAGGGAGAAGCGTACTCATCATTGCGATTATATGCTCTTCGATTTTAATCTGGGTTGCCAGAAAAGTCTTTGTTGGGATTTTTGACTCAAGTATCGGGCGACGAAATGTCCTTGTTTATGGTTCTGGCACGCGAGCAAAGTCTATTGAATTAATAGAAGAACAGTTAGTGCATCATGGCGTCAGGTTGTGTGGATTTATTCGTGTCAATAAAGAGGCTGTTGACGTGAGTTCAATTCATATTGTTGATAATTTTGAGCCGTTACCTGATCTAGCAGTACGGTTAGACGTTGATGAAATTGTTGTTGCAGCGGAAGACCGCAGAAATTCTCTAATGATAGATGAGCTTCTAGAGTGTCGTCTAAAAGGTATTGTTATTACGGATATTGCAACCTTTTTTGAGCGTGAATCTGGGAAATTACAGCTAGAAGTGATGTCTCCCAGTTCGCTGATATTCTCTTCTGGATTTGATCATAGTTATTTCAGAGCTTTTTTTGAGCGCTCTCTTGATCTGTTTGGTAGTAGTGTATTACTAGCCGTTTCCTGGCCAATTATGCTAATTACAGCATTGATGATAAAAATGGAAGATGGGTTACATGCCAGTGTTATATATCGTCAAACACGTATTGGTAAAAATGGTCACCCTTTTAGTGTTCTAAAATTTCGTAGCATGCGCGAGGATGCTGAAAAGCTTGGAGCAGTTTGGGCGATAGAAAATGACGATAGAGTTACCCGGGTAGGTGCAGTAATTCGCAAGTTGAGGATAGATGAATTACCTCAAATATTGAACGTGTTGAATGGTGAGATGAGTTTTGTAGGACCACGTCCAGAAAGGCCTGAGTTTGTAAAAGAATTAATTAAGAAATTGCCATATTACGGGGAAAGGCATCGAGTTAAACCAGGTATAACTGGATGGGCGCAGCTAAATTATCCTTATGGAGCATCCGATCGAGATGCGCTGGAAAAACTACAATACGATATGTACTACACGAAAAACCACAGCTTTCTATTGGATCTTTTTATACTTGTACAAACGGTAGAAATTGTTGTTTTCGGAAAAGGGTCTCGTTAGTAAGCAGAGGTGCTAGGTAGTGTTTGGTTTTTCAATAAAGAATAAAAGTAGAAAAATGACTTATATATTAAATTTCGCATATTTAACTAGAATAATAAGTGCTTTGGGCATTACCTTGATCTTGGGCGGCTGTCTTTCATCAGAGACGGGAAATCAAACATCTGATGAAAATATGGAAGCAGTAAGAATTGCTATGTCAATCAATGATGATTATGAAGCAATTAACTTATTGAAAAAAATTCTGTTACAAGATCCAGCCAATTATAAGGCTAGAATACTGATAAGCCGAGTATACCTTAAAAATGGTGAGTCAGATAAAGCGATAGCTAATATAGAAAAAGCTGCTCAACATGCACCACAGAGTGACCTGGTTCTTTTGGATACAGGCAATATTTTACTAAGTCTAAGAGAATATAGTGCTTTACTAAAACGAATTGAAGTGGATGATAATTTGGATGAGGTGAGTAACTCTAATATTATTGGTTTGCGTTCACAGGCATTTTTGGCACTCGATAACATTGAGGGTGCAAAAAAGGAAATCTCTCGATCTAGTAAGTTTTCAGAGCGTGGAATGAATAATGTGTTAGCTCGAATTAAAATAGAAATTGCCAGCGAAAATTACTCTCGTGCCAGTCAATACCTTGAAACTGCGATAGCCAGTTTCCCAGATGAGAAGCGTTTTGAATGGCTGCTGGCTAGAATAGAGCTTAATCGTGGCGACAATGAAAAAGGTTTAAAAAGACTTAGAGGATTGATGGACCATCAAAGCCCCGGTTATTCTCCGATGTTAGCGCAAAGATCGGGTTATGAATTGATTAAAGCGGAAGTGACTGAGGGTAACTTGGAAGAAGCTGAGAAAATTGTTAAGGATCTCTTCGCACGCAACAAAAATGATGTTAGAGCGCTATATTTGGGTGGGCTAGTAGCATTGATTAGCGGAAAATATCATCTGGCAGAAAGGCGACTTCTGAAATTGGAAAAGAGCTACTCAATAGAATCAACCAGATTGCTACTTGGCGTAGTTTACATGGCAACAAAGTCGTATGAGCGATCGAGGTATTATTTGGCAAATTTCTATGAAAAGAATCGCGGTAATATCTGGGCCGCGAAGCTACTGATTAGAAGCTATATTCTCCTGGGTGAGACATATGAAGCAGCACAAGTATTAGCGACTTTGGATAATGAGATATCGGATACTAATGATGATGCGGAGCTACTTATATTACGTACGATGTTGTCTAGATCCAATAGTAGTCGAGCGACTATTTCTGAGCAATTGCAACGCGCATCGTCAATCGTTAAAGATAACTTGATAGTACGCAAGCTACTTTCCAAAGCACTTTTAGACAATGGTCAGTTGAATGAATCTTTGGTTCATTCAACTTACGTGCTTGAACGTCAACAACTGGATGCGGGAGCATTAGAGCTTGCGGTTTTGGCGCTGACTCGAAGAAATAAAAATCGAGAAGCTACCGACTTGATTAAAACATTCGCTTCAGCGGGAGGAGACCAGGTTGTTGCCGGCAATCTACAGGGGTTAATTCACTTGTTTTCCGGAAATTATTCAGAAGCTATTGAAACCTTTGAGCACTTGCCCGAGGCGTATTCCAAGCATTGGGAAATTAAGCTTAGTCTAGCAAAAGCTCATGAATTAAACGGAGATCTCGCATCAGCTAATAAGTTATTTAACTCATTGGTGCTTGAGCCTGAAGCCAGAGCTGAGGCACTGAATGGTTTGTTGAGAACGGCATACCTGGAAGGTAGTGTCCAAGGCTTGGGTAAAGCGGTAGAAATCTCTAGAAACTATAACTATAAGTCTGTTGATCCACTGATTTATTCAGGTGCAAGATATATTCAATTAGAAGATTTTGAGAATGTTAAAGAAATAGTTGAATCGATTCGTCTTCTAAGTCCTGGGCATCCTAGTGAAAAACTTCTTTTAGCGATTGCAGAGAAAAAAAAGGGTAATTATATTTCGGCCGAAGAAATCACTCGAACGACACTAGCCAGTAACCCTGATTATCAGCCGCTGCTGTTCTTAATGGCTAGCCTGAAAAAAAGAACTGGCGACATAGCCGAGGCTGAAAAATATTTCAGTCAATTAGGTGGCTCACCGAGTCTTAAACAAGAAGCTGATCTTAATAAGTTAGAATTTACCGAGATTGAATGGGCAAGAAATATTCTACCTGTATTGAGTTCTGCATCATCTGATACCCTGTCTGAAGATAAAGCTTTTATTAGTTTATTGAAATTAGGAGAGGATGAGATACAAAACACGACGTCTCATAGCGAATTAAGGTTTTCTGATCCTTCGACAAAACAAAACTATTCCCACGGTCGTAGTGGCGATATGGCGCGTATTAATCGTACTTTGCTGTTTAACTACTACGGTGGTTTTGTTGAGGGTGCGATGAATGAGAAACAACTGGCACGAAAAGCAAAAGATGGTCTGCTGTATGATAAGGGGTCTTGGGAAGTATACGAAGAATTAAATTCTATCTTGGGGCGCCAGAAACAATTTGGGCGTGGTTCGAGTTATAAAGATTTTAAACGTGAACTAAAGCTGCCTTCCTGGGTGGCTCTCATAGGAATAATTATTGTCATAGTCGTTATAATTTCACGTTCACGTGCGCACAAAAGGAGACGTAAGGTGTTCGCTGATTGATTGTGGAACTAAAGCCAAAATACAGCGTCTATAATACAACCATGAAGGAACATCTCTTACAGAAGAGATGTTCTTATAACAATAACAATCATGACGGAAATATTCAAAATATCGACCACTAGTCCGGCGATACCAAATTACCTCCGTAGTTGTTTCAATTACTAATCTGGTCAATTTTAAGACATTTATAAATTAACTAGCTGGGAATAAATTTTATGAAAGAAAGTATCGATCAACTCTCAGATTATCTGTCTGCTATCTATAAACATAGATGGCCAATGTTGCTAACGACAGCCCTAGTTTGCCTACTCGGCTGGACAGGCGTGTTCTTGTTGCCTGACAAATTTCAAGCTACGTCTAAACTATTGATGTCTAATGAGTCAATGATGGGGCCTTTGCTCAAGGGCTTGGCAGCCGAAAGTAATCTAACAAGAGAAATGGCTTCGTTAATGCGGCGTACTTTACTTAGCCGCCCTAATTTGGAAAAAGTGATTGATGTCACTGATCTCAATCTTTTGGTTTCAACAAGAATGGAGCGGGAGGGATTGATTCGTGATCTAGGCGACGAAGTTACGGTGACTGGCAATGAAGATAGCAAGGTCTATAGTGTTTCCTATATAGGTGAAGACCCTAAGCTGGTGACTGATATTGTGCAAACATTAACAGACCTGTTCATTGAGCTTTCCATTGGTGCAACTAGAAAAGATACGAGTATTACTCGAGAATTTTTAGATCGAGAAGTGTCTGATTACGAGCGCAAGCTGCGTAACGCAGAGGAACGGCTAAAGATTTTCAAGCGAGAAAATATAGGATTAATGCCATCAGAAGGCGAGACTTATTTTTCTCAGCTTCAAGAAAAATTGGAGCTGTTGGAACTAACGAAACTGACGCTGGCTGAAGCAAATAAAAGAATGTCTTCAATAGTGTTAGAGCTTACAAAGGTTCCAAAAATAATACCGCGAAAAACGCTTCAGATTTCTGATAATTCTCTAAATGAAGAGATCACTATATTGCAGTCTCAGCTAGAAGATTTGAGATCAAAATATACCAATGCGTATCCTGGAATTATTGCTGCGGAACAGCGCCTCAATTCATTGATGCAGCAGCGGTTAGCGCGAGACTCTGCAACAACTGGAGTTCAAGGAACTTCGCCAGAAGCAGCAGTTTCAATCATAGAATCTCGTCAAAATCTTAATCTTGAATTGAGTCGAGAGCGTGGGGAGGTCGGGGCGTTACGTGTCAGGGTAAACGGGCTATCTAATCAAGTGGCAAGAATGAGAAAGAACGTCGATATTATGCCTCGAGTTGAAGCTCAGCTTGCACAGTTAGACAGAGATTATGGTGTTATCAAGCAGACTTACGAGGGGCTCGTGCAAAGAAGAGAAGCAACGGCTTTATCTCATCAGGCGGATACTAGCTCCAGTGATTTTCAGTTTCAAGTGATCGAGTCACCAGTAGTACCTACGCTACCGGTCTCACCAGACAGATTTAAACTTGTGATAGCGGTATTTATTATGGGTTTAGGTGCAGGCATTATGTTGGCAATTATCTTGTCACAAATGAAAGAATACATTCCTAGTATTTCCAAGCTAAAGGAGATTGTAAACTTTCCAGTGTACGGTTCTATCACTGAGATTATATCCAGAAAAGATAGAGCTCATTCTAGGCGACGAATGGCACTGTTAAGCGCGTTTTGGTCGATGCTTCTGATGGTGTTTGTAGGCCTGATGTATATCACTCTTAATAATATTAGTCTTGCCAGCTTATTGGCAAAACAAGGTGGGTTAGTTTAATGAGTATCTATGTAGATTTACTGAAAAAAGCAGAATTTCAAACGGAACCTAAACGAAAGATTGTTGATCGAGTTGACACTGATTTGGAAACTAAGAGCAGGAGTCAGTTTAAAACTCCATCGAGGATAGAGTCGGAGCAACTGACCAGCGCTGACCTGGGGCTACCGTCGATAAAGAACTCTTGGGAGAGAGTGCTCGCTGGTTCAGCGGCCCTATCTGAAGACACTCGAAGGGTGCCGAAGCTTCCAGTTGAGCTCGCTGCAGAAGAAAGCCTAGATTATCAGCCTGCTAGTGATATGCAATTTTATGACACCGAAGAATCAAAAAAAATTGTTCGCGATAATTCTGGCATGGATAGTGCGATAAAACAGCCAGTAGAAGAGCTAGAAAATACTCAAATTAATAAGCAAAGTTCTATTGTCTCGATTCCTACCCGTAAGCTAAGGCAGAAAGGTATGGTGACACTGGATATGAAAAATAGAGGAATTATTGAAGAGTTTCGTCATTTAAAGAGAAACCTCCTGAAAAACATAACTAAATCAGACGATCCTATGGGTGTGGGAGTCGTTGTCAGTAGTGCTTGGCCAGGTGAAGGTAAAACATTTACCGCACTTAATTTGATCATGAGTTTGTCTATGGAAAAGACCAAAAAAATTCTGTTTGTAGACGCTGATTTAGAAAAAGGCGAAGCAACAAAATTTCTCGATTTGCAAAATCATCGCGGGCTAACAGACTACCTGGAAGACTCGTCTTTGGACGCTAATGATGTGACTTTACAAACCAATATAGAGAGCTTAAAGATAATTCCTAGAGGTATTACAGCGACCCATAGCGCCGAAGTATTTTCTACTCGACGCATGGAGGAGTTGGTTAAAGAGATTTGCCAAAACGGTTTGTACGAGATGGTGGTCTTCGATTCTCCACCGGTTCTCGTATCGTCATCAGCAAATATACTTTCTGGTATGGCTGATCAAACTCTGGTTGTTATTCAAGCAAACGAGACAACCGGTAAGTCGATACGGGAAGTGGAAGAAAAGTTAGTGGATAGCCGTTCTATCGGATATGTATTAAACCGTGCTTCATTTAGCGAGAAAAAGCAGAATAGTTACTACGCATAAAATCTTCAATTTAGCGCTATCGCGTAACGTCGCAGCTTTACCTTCAAGGGATTTAGCCAAGGCATTCGATACCTGTCTAGAAGGCAGAATCGGAAATTAGGAGAAATATACAGAACTATAATAATAGAGCCGTAGTATTGGGCACCTAGGATACAAGTGTACTTCTTTAAAAGCCAACGCAGCTATGAATATTTAAAGAACTTGTATAAGAAGATAACGCTCAAACCTAGCTTTTACACGTTATATACCAATAATAAAGAGAAATAAACAATTTCTCAGGAGTGCCAAGATGACGCTGGGCCTGATTATATTTTACATTGCGTTGGTTATATTAAGACCGCAGGAATATATCCAGAGCATGGAGAATGCGCCGATCTTGTCGAGCGTGTTTATGGTGACGTTTGTCGCGTGGATTATAAGCGTTAAGAAAGATTTTTCGGTGCCCCAGCCGTTTTTGATTACTAGCTTTTTCATTGTCGCATTAGTTTCCGTCGTTGCTTCTGGTTGGGCAGGAGGCGCGTGGTTGAGTGCGCAGTCCATACTTCCCGGCTGGGGAATTTTCATGATGCTCAGTATGACGGCTATCACAGCATCAAGAATAAAGTTGGTACTGGATGCTATTACAATCTGTGCGTTTATAATTGCAGTGCATAGTATCGAACAGTATTTTACAGGTATGGGTTGGACTGGTTTACCGTTGGAGACCCTCGATAATCGAGTTCGCTATCTGGGTATCTTTCATGATCCTAATGATTTAGGTACGTTGCTTGTTTCAACAATTCCTGTGGTTATCCACTGGTTTGGTAGAGAGCCCTCTGGTGTTCTTAAGCTGATCTATCTTATTATGCTTGGCACTTTAGTTACTGCAATTTATCTCACTGATTCAAGAGGCGTTCTCTTGGCGATTGGTGTGATTTTGATATTCGAACTCAGTAAAAGAATAGGTAAGGTTAAAGCGGGGATACTAGGGTTGATTGCTGCAGGACTTGGTGCTGCCTACACGCGTCTATCTGAGCTAAGTGTTGATGAAGCATCAGCTTCTGATCGGATTGAAGCGTGGTATGCGGGTCTTGAGATGTTTAAGCAATATCCGCTGTTAGGCGTAGGTTTTGATAATTTTACAGAGCACCATCCCCTCACTGCTCATAATTCATTTTTATTAGTCCTGGCAGAGACAGGTATTATAGGATTCTATTTTTGGTTTTCGTTGATCACCATAACGCTTGTTATTTTAATAAATTTTTTACGCAAGTCCAAGGAGGATTTGAACCTCGGTAATAACAGCGCTGATCTCGCTATCTGGACTGATTACAGAAGTCTAACCTGGACGTATTTAGTATCGTTACTAGCTTACCTAACTTCAATCGCATTTTTAAGTAGAAGTTATGACACTTATTTTTTGATATTGTTTGCCATAGGATCCGGACTTTGCCTGGCACTACAAACGCGCTATCAAATAGTCCCTAATTTGAGATTTGTGAATAAAATGGGAGGGTGGGCTGTTACATCAGTAGCAGGAGCATTATTCATCTATTTCTCAGTTATAATGCTCTTGAAATTACAGTCCTAGTAATTAATATAATTACTAATTTTGTCTGGCCTAAGTGTTGTACCTACTAGGCCTTTATATGTAGAAGTTTAGACCCAATCTGACACATGGCTAAATCAAGTGAGCGTAAGCGAACTTGATTTAGCGAGAGTTACCCGTTTTGATGTAACTGCTTAAT
>CAZNYF010000002.1:0-45679 GCA_964577195.1 uncultured Thiotrichales bacterium
GCGTTATTAATCAATTTATTGGAAACTAAAATGGATCCTAAAACCTATGAGTCCGTAACGGATAAGAGCCTGTGGAAACGCATACTGTTTATGCTGATCTTGGGGTTTGCTTTTGGCATTGCCAAATTTGTGCTGTTTGCAACTGTTGTGTTACAGGTTTTGTTTACGTTGTTTACCGGGAGTAATAATGAGCCTCTAAAGACGACGGGTAAGACGTTAACGAAATATATTTATGAAATTTTTATGTTTCTGACTTTTAATAGTGAGGAGAAGCCGTTTCCCTTTAAAACCTGGTCGTGACATAGCTTTAGGGGTATTAAATAACACTTTCATTTGATTGGTCTGTAGCCTGTTCTAGTGATTGACGCTATGAATGACGTGATCGTGCTCAAAGTAGACGCGGTAACCAGGATAGGCCCAGCTTGAAATGGGGGGTTTGCCAATGGTTGCGGTACGTTCGCTCGGGGAGCCAAACTTCTTTTCCACTGCGGCTTTGCTCATGCCGCGTTTAGGGGCATTGTCTGCAGGAACGACTTTCCCTTGTAAGCTGTTCTGGTCGATTCGCAGGATATCTGCTTGCAGGGGAGACGCTATAGCAAGTGCTGAGAGCAGTATAATGAGCTGTTGTTTTTTCATCATTGAATCACTATTGCGTCCGAGCGGTCTATTGTGACCTATTTCTGCGATGACAGGAATTCAAACTATTCCTCAAGACTATGTAAATTAAAACAAACTTCAGTTGAAACGCTTGTTTTAACTGATCAGTATGCTTTAATCCCAGCATGTTTAAACCGCTTCCGTTATATGTTGGTCTGCGCTACACCCGCGCCAAGCGCCGCACCCATTTTATCTCGTTTATTTCAGTGATCTCAATTGCCGGGATTACGCTAGGCGTTGCTGCGTTGATCATTGTGCTATCTGTCATGAACGGCTTTGAAAAAGAGCTGCGAGACCGCATTTTGGGGATGGCTTCTCATGCTCAGGTTTCAGGTCTGGATGGTGCTCTGCCGCATTGGGAATCGCTCAAGCAAGAGCTGGAATCCGATTCTCGCGTGAAGGGCAGTGCGCCACAAATTCAGTTTGAAGGGATGGTCAATGTGGGTGATCAGGTGAGTGGTGCGATTTTTCATGGCGTCTCCCCTCTGGACGAGCGAGAGGTTTCTGACGTGCATGAGCACATGGTCGCCGGGACAATGGATACGTTGGTCGATGGTAGCTACAACATTGTGCTGGGTAAGGAGTTGGCGCAATTGTTGGGAGTCGGTATAGGACAAAAAGTCACCGTAATAACACCCCAGGTACAGGTCACTCCAGCGGGATTTCTACCACGAATGAGGCGGTTTACGGTCACTGGTGTGTTTTCCGTCGGCATGTATGAATATGACCGGGCGACTGCATTTGTTCATTTGGGTGATGCTGCGAGGCTAATGCGCAAGGGTAACGATGTCACGGGGTTAAGGTTAAAGTTCGGGGATATGTTCGATGCGCCAAGAATTGCTCGCGAAATTAATCACGATCTCGGGGCGCTATATTGGGTCTCAGATTGGACTCAGCAGCACCAGAATTTCTTCAAGGCGATCAAGACCGAGCGTATGGTGATGTTTGTGATTCTCTCGTTGATTGTCATCGTCGCTGCATTCAATATTGTCTCTACGTTGGTGATGCTGGTGAACGATAAACGCGCAGATATCGCTATTTTGCGAACCCTGGGGTTTACACCCAAACAGGTGATGGGCGTGTTCATTGTGCAAGGGACGTTAATAGGATTTATCGGAACTTTGCTGGGTGTGGTTGTCGGCTCGTTGCTGGCGGAAAATGTCAGCGCCATCGTTGGCTGGATAGAGGGTATGTTCAATACTCAGTTCCTCGCAGCAGACGTCTACTACATTAGCGAAGTACCTTCCGATTTGCGCTGGCGCGATGTTTTGAAAATCAGCTCGGTAGCATTTGCTGCTTCTACCATCATGACCATATATCCCGCCTGGCAGGCTTCACGCACCCAACCTGCAGAGGCATTACGCTATGAGTAATCAGGAGCAGCGTGAAATCAAAATACAGGTGAATGGCCTGAGTAAGTCCTTTTCTGAAGGCATTTTACATGTTGATGTTTTAAACGATATCGACTTAACCATTCACTCCGGTGAAATGGTTGGGATTATCGGCTCATCCGGTAGTGGTAAAAGCACCCTGCTGCACCAGATTGGTGGGCTGGATGTGCCTTCAGTGGGCAGTGTGGCGGTGTGTGGACAGCAACTGTCAGAGCTGTCGGATGCAGAGCGTGGCTTATTAAGAAATCGCAGCCTCGGTTTTATCTACCAGTTTCACCATCTTCTACCTGAATTTACCGCGCTCGAAAATGTGGCGATGCCTTTACTGATTGGTGGCTTTTCTGTCGCGGAAGCCTCTGAAAAAGCAGCTTCACTGCTCGACAGGGTCGGCCTTAAGGATCGTGTTGAACATAAGCCTGGTGAATTGTCCGGCGGTGAACGCCAACGTACTGCTATCGCCAGAGCACTCGCCAATCAGCCAGAAGTTGTGCTCGCTGATGAGCCTACCGGTAATCTCGATTATAAAACCGCAGAACAAATCTACGCATTGATGCTGGAACTCAACAAAGAGCTGGATACCGCCTTTGTGATTGTGACCCATGATCGGTCGCTGGCGCGACGAATGGATAAGGTCTATGAATTGGTAGACGGAAAAATCTCGGTCAGCGAGTAAATCATTGCCCCTGTCTGTACAGTGACTACTGTACCCGTAGGCTCCTCGTCTAATTGCTTACCAAAAGATGAACGATTGTCCGGTATTGATCCGCACATCTCCTGATATACTCCAGCGCTTGTTTTAGCAGAACCAATGACAGCTATGAGCGACTATGATGTATCTACGTTTCAAGGACTGATTCATGCTCTCCAGGATTACTGGGGCAAGCAGGGCTGTGTGATTGTGCAGCCTTACGATATGGAGATGGGCGCGGGCACGTTTCACCCTTCCACTTTTTTACGCTCGATTGGCCCGGAGCCTTGGCGCAGCGCCTATGTGCAGCCTTGTCGACGGCCTACTGATGGGCGCTATGGTGAGAATCCTAATCGGTTGCAGCACTACTATCAGTTTCAGGTGGTATTGAAACCTTCTCCGCTCAATATTCAGGACTTGTATCTTGAATCGCTCACGGCAATGGGGCTGGACACGGGCATACATGATATTCGCTTTGTCGAAGATAACTGGGAATCGCCAACTTTGGGTGCCTGGGGGCTGGGCTGGGAAGTCTGGTTGAACGGCATGGAGGTTACGCAATTCACTTATTTTCAGCAGGTAGGCGGGCTGGAATGTCGCCCTGTTACCGGTGAAATTACTTATGGACTGGAACGCATTGCGATGTATTTGCAAGGCAAGGACAGCATCTACGATTTGGTCTGGAATGAAGGGCCGCAGGGCGTAGTCACTTATGGTGACGTGTTTCATCAGAATGAGGTTGAGCAATCAGCGTTCAACTTTGAACATGCCGATACAGAAGGACTATTCGCCGCGTTTGATCACCAGGAAAAAGAAAGCCAGCGATTAATCGAAGCGGGTTTGTCTCTGCCGGCTTATGAGCAAATGTTACGCGGCTCGCATACGTTTAATTTGCTTGATGCACGTCACGCAATTTCGGTGACTGAGCGTCAACGCTATATCTTAAGAATTCGCTCATTATCCAGAGCCATTGCCCAAGCGTATTACGAATCCCGTGAAAAGTTAGGCTTTCCACTGTTGAATACCGACCAACACGCCACAGATAGCAAGGAGACCGCCAATGGCTAATCAAGAAGATTTACTGATTGAAATTGGCACAGAAGAATTACCACCCAAGGCGCTGTCGAAGTTATCCAAGGCATTTTTAGGCGGGGTCATCGCTGGCTTGAAAGATGCGAATATCGAGCATGGTGCAGTGCAGTCGTTTGCCGCGCCAAGACGCCTGGCGGTTTTGATTGAAGCCGTGGCTCAAAGCCAACCCGATCAAACGATCGAGCGACGCGGGCCAGCACTGACGGCGGCCTTTGATGATGACGGGAACCCTACCAAAGCTGCACTGGGCTTTGCTGCCTCCTGCGGTGTTGATGTTGATGCGTTAGATCGCATGGAAACCAAAAAAGGCAGTTGGTTGCTGTTTAAGTCAGAACAGCAGGGTGCTGATGCAGTGACTTTGTTCCCGGAGATCGTTAGTGCCTCACTGAGTAAATTACCCATCCCCAAGCGTATGCGTTGGGGCGCGGGGGATGCCGAATTTGTTCGGCCGGTTCAGTGGATTGTTTTTCTGTACGGTAATGACGTCGTTGATTGCGATATTTTGGGTGTTAGCACTGGCAATCACACAATGGGACATCGCTTTCATTGCAACAATCAACTGATGCTGGCTCAGCCTTCAGAATACGAAGATGTGCTGTTCAACAATGGTCATGTTGTCGCTGATTTTAATAAGCGCCGTGAAATGATTCGTCAGCAAGTACTGGAGCAAGCGAAAAAACTTGGCGGTGAAGCAGTGATCAACGCCGGTTTGCTGGATGAAGTTACCGGGTTGGTCGAGTGGCCGGTTGCGTTGGCGGGTGAGTTTGAAAAAGAATTCCTCGGTATTCCTCAGGAAGCGTTGATTACCACCATGCAGGACAACCAGAAGTATTTTCCTGTCGTTGATGGCAGCGGAAATTTACTGCCTCACTTTATTACAATCGCCAATATTGTCAGCAAAGACCCACAACAGGTTATTAAAGGCAACGAACGTGTGATCCGTCCTCGATTTGCTGATGCCGCATTCTTTTGGGATGTGGATAGAAAGAACACGCTGGCATCTCGAATTGACTCATTAAAAAGCATCGTCTTCCAGAAAAATCTGGGTACGTTGTATGAGAAAACTCAGCGAGTAGCCCTGTTGGCAGAGCACATTGCCAGCGAAATTGGTGCAGAACCAGCGCTTGCTAAACGGGCTGCCGAACTATCAAAATGTGATTTGATGACTGACATGGTGGGTGAATTCGCCTCTATGCAGGGTATCGCCGGTAAATATTTTGCGCAGCACGATGGCGAGGACGATCAAGTGGCGCTTGCTCTGGAGCAGCAGTATCGCCCCAAGCAAGCAGGAGATCTGTTGCCCGAAGACGGGGTTGCGCAGTCACTGGCATTGGCAGATAAAATTGATACGCTGGTGGGTATTTTTGGCATCGGTCAAAAACCCACCGGCGCAAAAGATCCGTTTGCATTGCGCCGTGCATCGCTAGGTGTGCTGAGAATTATCATCGAAGCCGAGCTGGATCTTGATCTTCAGCAATTGCTCGATTTCTCTGCCAAATTGCTAGGTGATAAAATCGAAAGTTCAGATACGACTGAATGTTTTAACTATATTCAGGATCGGCTAAAAGCCTATTACCTGGATCAATCTGTCGCCGCTGATACCATCGAGGCAGTGATGTCGCAGCGCCCCACGCGACCACTGGATTTTGATCAACGTATTAAAGCGGTCAACAGCTTTCGCACTCTGGCAGAAGCAGAAAGCCTCGCAGCAGCGAACAAACGCATCAGCAATATTTTGAAAAAGGTGGAGGGTGAGACTCCTTCCAGAATCAGCGCTGATCTATTCCAGCTTGATGCAGAGCGGCAGCTCCACCAGCGTGTGGAAGCACTAAAAACAACCGCGAATGCTGCATTTGATCAACGCGACTATCAGGCCGGGTTAACCGAACTTGCTGCGTTACGTGAACCCGTAGATGCGTTTTTCGATCAGGTGATGGTCATGGACGAAGATTTGGCGTTACGTGAAAACCGACTGGCATTGCTGGCCGATTTACGTGGCTTGTTTCTGCGCACAGCAGATTTGTCCCGGCTTCAGTAAAGCCAGTTATTCAATGGAGCAGGCAGTACTATGGCTTGTTACAAGCCAATAAGCTGTGTATGGAGTCCCTGATTGCTTAAGTTCTGTTGGATATCCCATGAGGATGTCCCCAGAGGGTTGTAATCTACTACCATTAAATGACGAGCATTTTCATGCACGCAGGCTGAGTAAATACCATCATTTGATGAGAGTCGTTTTTCGACATCGTGGATTTTTTCATCGTTGAGATCTTCGTTAATATGGATAACGACATCGCAGCAGCGTTCAGACATAATTAATCTCCTTTGTTCAAATATACTGTGCATCGAATGCACCTACTTAATGCGGTGTCTGTTTTTTGAGTCGGGCGCATGTTGTACGCCACTATTTACTCACCAAACTGACTACCGTATTGTCTACTGGTCTTGCAGATTGAATATCAAAACTGTCAGACATGGCCTTTTTTAGGCTCTTGGGTTGTTAAGCATAGTAAAGATTTTACGTTTTGCCACATATTTAGATGCGAATTAGACAATTAATCTTTCCATTGGTCATAGCAGCCGCGATTGTTGGCGCTGCGATGTATCTCATTTTCCCTCAATTTTTGTCTGAGCCGACGTCTGTAGAGCGTGTATTGGCACATCCGGAAGGGGTGATTCAAAAATCTATAAAAGCCGTGTCAAGAAGCCAGCCCAATGTCCGATTTGCACCTGGGCGGCAGCAAGATGGGAGCAGGCAGATTGCTTACAAGTGGGTTGATGAACAGGGTCAGACGCACTATGGCGATCAGCCAAATGTGGTGACAGAGGATGTAGAAGTCAATGCGGTCTATTCAGACCCAATGCTCAATGTGATCCGTAGTAGCAACGAGGCGACCCTAAGCGAATCCCGACAAAGGACTTATCGCACTCAACGGCCAAGCAAGCGCTACCATGCTGACGCTAGCCGAAGTGACAGTGATAGAATGGATACTGAAAATTCATACCTGTGTCAGCAGGCAGAAAACCGGCTTGATCGAATTAAGTCAAGAATGAGGGCTGGATACAAATTGAAAGAAGCGGACAGGCTCCATCGAAAGGAACTCACAGCCCGTAAAGACCGGCGGCGATATTGCCGCTAGTCCTTCGGATTGTGTTTACGACTGGGTGCAACGGGTGCTGTGACAAACAATGATTCTAAACCATTTTGCATGGCGGCAGAGATGGCTTGAGAAAAATGCACAGATGGCTTCATTGACCACACCGGCAATCATAATTGCCCAGATTAATTGCTCAACCCAGGCATGTTCTGCCAGATGTTCCACCCCATAGTGAGCGGAAGCAAAAATGCCGACTAATGCAGCAAGAAAGAAACTTAGTAATATATTCAACATGTTAGCTACCTCCACAGATAGATATTGTCTTTTAATATAATAATATAATTAAACTCTAATGTATGGGTTTAATAAATGCAAGAATCTGTAGCCCCAGTCAGGTATTCTGGGGAGCTGTTCTCCTATTATCGTGTGCTGTGGAACCTCTAGTGCTAACGCTCTTTCCTAAAAATTCTAGTCAAATTGGCGAATCATTGGAGGATATTCTCAGGGAGATCCAGCTGATTGCCGACCCGTGGGAGGCTGCCGGGTTTTTGGTGGGTGCTCAGTTCATGAGGCACATTTCATTTGTCGGCTGTATGCCATTTTTACGCGTAGAGCCGGAAGATGGGGAGAAAATATGCTATATAGAATTGCCCGACATCACCGCTGAACCCAAGCTGTATCTTTCATCTTCCGTTCGATCACCGCGTTGCCCGGATTGTAATCAGGTCGTGAGTGAAGGGGATGCTGAGTTGGAATGCCAAGTCTGCGGCATTCGGTGGCCACGCCATCAACTATTGTGGGGAGCAAGACTGAGTTGCTGGACGCGCCAAAGAATTAATCTACATCAGATCGAGAAAGGAGATGCTGCGCCTTCTGGCGAGTTTTTGGAATTACTGGCCAGCAAGACGGGCTTTGCATGGGATTACTGTTATTTGTAATCGTTTGGCTCCGGCAGGCCATTAAACGGCCAGTTTTTCCTGTAAGAACCGTATTACCTCGTCGATAGGCACTTTGAGCGCTTCCTCGTCGCTCCGGCCTTTGTACTCCAGCATCCCTTCATCCAGGCCACGCTCACTGAAGACGATGCGATGTGGAATGCCAATCAACTCAAGATCTGCAAACATTAAGCCGGGACGTACTTTGCGGTCATCCAGTAGCACGTTCATACCCGCTGTTTGTAAAGACTCGTACAATTCGTCCACCGCTTCACGTAAGCGCACAGATTTCTTATAGTTGATCGGTGCCAGGGCAATCGAAAAGGGAGCGATGGAATCTGGCCAGATAATGCCGGAGTCATCATGATTTTGTTCAATGGCAGCGGCGACCACGCGAGAGACGCCAATGCCGTAACAACCCATCGTCAGGACCGTTGCCTTACCGTTTTGGTCGAGTACTTTGATGTCCATTTTATCACTATAGGTCTGGCCGAGCTGAAAAATGTGCCCCACCTCAATGCCACGTAAAATGGAGAGTGTGCCGTTACCGTCGGGGCTGGGATCGCCTGCAATGACATTGCGCAAATCGGCAGCCTTCGCCGCTGGTAGGTCTCGCTCCCAGTTGACGTTGGTGAAGTGTTGACCATCTTCGTTGGCACCACAGACAAAGTCGCTCATGGCGATCACAGCGTGATCCGCAAAAACAGGGATTTCCAAACCGATGGGGCCGATGGAGCCAGGGCGACAGCCAGCGGTTGCAAGCACTTGTTTTTCGTCGGCTAGTTCCAGAGGTGCGTTGATACCTTGCAGTTTCTCCGCTTTGATCATGTTGAGTTCATGATCGCCGCGCAGCAGGAGTGCGATGATGGTGTCATCGTTGCCTTTCAACAGTAGCGTTTTGACGCATTGCTGTGGAGAAACTTCCAGGAACTCACTGACTGCTTGAATGGATTCTTTTCCCGGTGTTGCAATTTTTTCCAGTGAACCCGTGGCTGCAGGGGCGTTTGCTTGGGGCAGAGTTTCGGCCAGCTCGACGTTGGCGGCATAATCACTTTGATCAGAGAAGGCGATCGCATCTTCTCCCGCATCCGCCAGTACATGAAACTCGTGTGAGGCGTTGCCACCTATCGAGCCAGTATCGGCTTTTACGGCGCGATGCTTAAGGCCCAGGCGATCAAAGATCCGAGTATAGGCGGCGTACATAGCATCATACGTCTCATTCAACGAATCTTGAGTGAGATGAAAGGAGTAAGCATCTTTCATCAAAAATTCCCGTGAACGCATCACACCAAAACGGGGTCTGATTTCATCACGAAATTTGGTTTGAATCTGATAATACGTCAGGGGAAGTTGCTTATAGCTGTGGATACTACTGCGGGCTACGTCTGAAATAATTTCTTCGTGCGTCGGGCCGTAACAGAATTCGCGTTGATGGCGATCTGTAAAACGCAGTAGTTCCGGCCCATATTTTTCCCAGCGACCGGATTCCTGCCAAAGCTCGGAAGGTTGTACCGTTGGCATTAAAAGCTCTACCGCACCGGCACGATCCATTTCTTCGCGGACGATTTTCTCTACATTGCGTAGTACCTTCAGGCCCAGCGGCATCCAGGTGTATAAACCCGAAGCCAGGCGCTTAATTAATCCAGCGCGTAGCATTAGCTGATGACTGATTATTTCTGCATCGGCTGGTGTTTCTTTAAGGGTATTGAGAGGGAATTGAGAAACACGCATCAGTAGTCACTCCAGAGGGAGAAAGGAAAGCGGGGATTTTAGCGAATTAGCGGGATGTGCGAAAGCGAAGTTTGGCTTAAAAAGTCCCGCCATTCCAGCCCCACATATGTCTTTGGGGGCTGGAGAACTCTATGTAGATACGATCTTTAGCAATATTAAATTGAGAGGCGACAAGTTTACACAGAGTTGCAGAATAATCAGCCGTCTGGTCTTGAGCCAGTCCGAGGCTTTTGAGCTGTACATAGGCCGCGGGTGCATCGGATCCTGCGAAAAGGAGTTTTTGCTCAGTGCAAAGTCTCACCATGACATATTGTTCTGGCTTGCCAAGCATTTGTGCTACGGCTTTAGAGAGCGTTGCGGCGACCGAGGTGCTATCGCTTGCGGGAGTATTGGTGTCTATAGAAAGTAGCGGCATCGGTTTATTTGCACAGATCGCCGGTCTGTTTGGTGAGCCTCTGGATGCGCTTGTTTCGTTCGTCTTGAGAAAGAACGACATATTCGCCATCAACTTTCTCTCGAACATGGTTGTTGTTTTCCAGCACCATCAAGTTGTGTTTGGCGTCGATACAGCTTTCTTTACGGCGTTGAGCTAGTTGTGCCAAGCGTTGTTTTTCTAGTTTATTTTCTTTCAGGGTCGCTTCTTCCTTGCCGACAGATTTTCCTTGCGTTGCGGTCTTATCGGTCTTGGGTGGATTGATTGCAACATTGATTTCTTGAGATTTCAAATGTGTGGGTGGCACCTGTGAGTAATGTATCTGACCTGCCTGATCAACCCATTTATAGGGTGCTGCGGCAGCGCCAGTGGCGAACAATATCATGCTGGCGAAGAGGGTGGGGAGAATCAGTTTTTGCAGAATAGCCGTCGTGACGTTCATGGCGGTGACTATACTCCTTAAAGAGGCGCGGATTTAGATCCACTTTAGCAAATACCTCTGGCGATGTCTGTGACGGAATGCTTTCACATTTAGAAACACTATATTAGTATTAACTAATATAGTTTGTTAGAATTAATATTGTTAGCAGTCTAACTGTGTCCATTTACTAGGAATAAGGCAATGCGAATTTCCCGTTCAGGCTTATTGTTACTCTCACTCTTGCCTGCGATAGTTGTGGCTGATAGTGGTCTCCCGTTCCCAACCGCTAAGGTTATTGATGATCTGGTTTCCCGTGAGCGTGTACTCGATGGCGTTGTAGAGGCGGTGCATAAAACCACCGTGTCGGCACAGACTTCGGGTCAGGTTGAGAGTGTTCATTACGATGTCGATGATTTCGTCGAGCAAGGCCAGATCATCGTCAAACTCAAAGCCAAGAAGCAGTCAGCCAGTGCCAAGCAGGCAAAAGCGGGCTTGGCTGAAGCACGAGCACGTTTGAAGCAAGCGCAGCAAGAACATTCCCGTATCGAAAGTATCTACGACCGAAAGTTGATAGCGAAAGCCAAACTCGATGCTGCAACCACAGAGTTGACGGCGGCAAAAGCTCGGCTCGCGGGTGCTAAAGCATTAATGACCAAGGCGGATGAGCAGCTCGGTGATACGCTAATTCGCGCGCCGTATTCTGGCATTGTGACGGACCGCTATGTGGAGGCAGGTGAGTTTGTGAAAGTGGGCAAGCAACTGATGACGGGTATATCACTTGATAAATTGCGAGTCAGTGTTGATGTGCCTCAGCGGCTGATTAATAAAGTTCGCGAGTTGAAGAAAGCGCGTTTGATAGATACTCCAGCTGGCAGTGTTCCGGTAACAGATCTAACATTTTTTCCTTATGCTGATGCTGGTTCAAACACTTTTAAGGTGCGGGTTAATCTGGCAGAAAAAGTCAGTGGCTTATTTCCTGGCATGTTCGTCAAAGTTGCATTTACTACCGGTGAGCACCAACAACTGGTGGTTCCTGAGGAAGCCATTGCTTATCGTGGTGAAGTGACAGGCGCTTATGTTTTGAACGATGAAGGAATTCCTTTGTTGCGATACGTTCGCCTGGGTCATCACGCGGGTGGGGGTAATATCGTTGTCCTATCCGGGTTGGTGGCAGGAGAAGAGGTTGCTCTCGATCCTATCGCTGCGGGTATTTACAGAAAACGTCAGACTGACTCTGTAGAGAAAGCTCATGACTGATTCAACCACTAAAAAACTTGGAATTTCAGGGCGAATTGCACAGAAATTTCAAAATAGCGCCATCACTCCCTTGCTAGCATTGGTGGGGTTGTTACTGGGTGCTTTCGCGATTGTAGTGACGCCGCGTGAAGAAGAGCCGCAAATAAACGTTACCTTTGCGAATGTGTTTATTCCATTTCCCGGTGCGTCAGCTCAAGAGGTTGAGAGCCTGGTGTCTGGGCCGGCAGAGCAGGTTTTGTCAGAAGTGGAAGGTTTAAAGCATATTTATACCTCTTCATACCCAGGATTATCTGTTTTAACGGTGCAATATAAAGTCGGTGAAAATCGTACTGATGCGCTGGTACGTTTATACAATAAAGTCGCCTCTAATCAAGATTGGTTGCCACCAAACCTGGGCGTGCACCAGCCGCTAATCAAACCTAAAGGGATTGATGATGTCCCGATTGTTGCGGTGACACTTTGGTCAGAAAATCCTGACATGGGGGGCTATGAGTTACTCAAAGTTGCTCATGCGATTGAGTCCGAATTAAAACGGGTTCCTGGGACGCGAGATATTTACACCATAGGTGGCGCCCAAAATGTCGTTTCTGTAAAGCTCGATGCGCAAAAAATGGCTGGTTTTGGCATTGCCTTGAATGATTTAAGGATCTCTTTACGTGCGGCCAATGCTTCAAGAGACGCCGTGTCTGTGACGCGAAATAATGAGGAGATTCAAATTCAGGCAGGTGCTTTTTTAACCACGCCAGAAGAGGTAGAAGGTTTAATCGTTGGTGTTATTAACAATAAACCTGTGTATTTGCGAGATGTCGCAGAAATTACATTGGGGCCCACACAACCAACAAGTTATGTGACTTTTAATAAACCCGGTGTTGCTGAAAATGTTCCCGCTGTGACATTGGTGGTTGCGAAAAAGCCTGGCACCAATGCAGTCGAGATTTCTCAAAGTGTGATTAAACGACTAGAGCAATTAAAAGGCATTTATTTACCTGATGATGTCAACTTTGAAATCACTCGTGATTATGGCGCAACCGCCGATGCGAAAGCGAAAAAGCTAATCACCAAATTACTGTTTGCGACTGCCTCGGTGGTTGTTTTGGTCTTAATCGCAATGGGTTGGCGTGAGGCAATTATTGTTGGCGCTGCCATTATTATTACTTTAATGGGAACCTTGTTTGCGTCCTGGGCTTGGGGCTTTACGCTCAATCGGGTGTCGTTATTTGCGCTGATATTTTCCATAGGCATACTCGTGGATGATGCCATTGTGGTGGTCGAAAATATCCATCGCCATATGATGATGGGTGGCAAGAATTTACTCAAAGTAATTCCAGCGGCTGTTGATGAGGTGGGTGGGCCAACAATATTAGCAACATTCACTGTTATTGCCGCATTGCTACCGATGGCATTTGTGACTGGGCTAATGGGGCCGTACATGAGCCCGATCCCGATCAATGCCAGTATGGGTATGTTAATTTCTTTGGGCGTTGCCTATGTCATCACGCCTTGGCTAACCTATAAATTTCTCAAGAATGTAGACTTTAGCGGGCATAGTAGCGACGAAACGGCAGCGCCGTGGTTAAAGAATTTATTTAATAAAGTCATGCAGCCGCTGCTGGAATCCCGGTTGAAACGAAATGGTTTGTATGTGGCGCTAATTATTTTAATTGTCCTTTCCACCAGTCTTGCGGGGTTTAAGGTGGTGGTGATGAAAATGCTGCCATTCGATAATAAATCCGAATTTCAGGTGGTTGTCGATATGCCGGAAGGAACGACTTTGGAACGCACCAAGCAAGTGCTGGATGAAGTCGCTTTGTATTTATCGGATGTTGAAGAAGTAAAGGATATGGAGGTCTATGCAGGGACAGCCGCACCAATTAATTTTAATGGCTTGATTCGTCAATATTATTTACGTAAAGCATCACATCTGGGCGATGTTCAGGTTAATCTTGTAGATAAAAATCAGCGTAAAAGAAAAAGTCATGAAATTGCACAATCAGTGCAGAAGCCGCTGGAAAAAATCGCAAGGAAATATAATGCGAACTTAAAAGTAGTTGAAGTGCCGCCGGGTCCACCAGTTCTGTCGCCGATTGTTGCAGAAGTCTACGGCCTGGATTATGCAGGTCAGCTGGATGTTGCTTCTGATTTACGCCAAGTGATGGAATCGACTGACGATATTATTAATATCGATGACAGTATTGAATTTCCTCAAGCGCGTTATGTGCTGCACGTAGATAGAGAAAAAGCTGCTCGATTAGGTATTTTGCAACAGTCGGTTGCAACTGCCATTGACACTGTTTTGGGTGGCGAAGATGTGACGCATATTCATGGCAAAAATATTAAATATGCGGTGCCAATTCGATTGGAATTTTCTACAGCGAATAAAGCGGATATAGAAGCTGCGCTGGATCTTCAAATACGCAGCGCTTCTGGAAAGCTGGTTCCAATGTCTGAAATTGTCAGCTTGGAAAAAGGTGTGCTGGAACATGCCATTCATCATAAGGATTTATTGCCAGTGGTATATGTTACTGCGGACATGGCAGGTGAGTTGGATAGTCCGTTGTACGGCATGTTTGATATTGCTGGAAAATTGCGCGAGTCACCAATAGATCGTGGAGCGGAAGTGGATCAGTTCTTTTTTAATGCGCCGGATGATCCTTATAACTACACCATAAAATGGGATGGCGAATGGCAGGTCACTTTCGAGACATTTCGCGATATGGGTATTGCTTATGCAATTGGTATGATCCTGATTTACTTGTTAGTTGTCGCGCAATTTAAATCCTACGCAGTACCGCTGATCATCATGGCGCCCATTCCATTAACCATTATTGGCGTGATGCCAGGTCATGCGCTACTCGATGCAAAATTTACAGCAACTTCTATGATCGGAATGATCGCGCTGGCAGGGATAATCGTTAGAAACTCCATCTTGCTGGTGGATTTTATTAACGAACAAGTGCGCGCTGGCATGAGCCTTGAAAAAGCAGTCATTGAAGCAGGTGCAGTCAGAGCAAAACCGATTGTGTTAACGGGATTGGCAGCAATGGTTGGAGCCTTCTTTATTATAAGCGATCCAATATTCAGTGGCCTGGCAATCGCTCTGATTTTCGGATTATTCGTATCGACCATTTTGACACTGCTGGTCATACCGGTGCTGTATTACGCGTATGCAAGAACGCGTGTTGAGTCAGTGATACTGAACACATAAAGAACCACCAACTAAGTGTGTTCTCAAGCGAACGTGTGAGAATACAGCTCGTTAACTTTTGAAAAACAATCTGTATTTCTTCGAAGGATGGTATGTGCCGATGAATCGAGTTATTAAGATGATTTTTGAAGCAGTTCGATGAGTTTTTGAAGGCTTGTGGCGACAGCTTGTTGGCGCACTGCATTGCGGTCACCCGTAAAAACAATGCGTAATGTTTCGGTCGCTGAACCAGACATTGCCCAGCCCAACCACACGGTGCCTACCGGTTTCTCTTTGGTTCCACCTGTAGGGCCGGCAATTCCACTGACAGAAATTGAGACCGTTGCGAGACTGTTTTCCAATGCGCCTTCGGCCATTTCGATGACGGTTTGTTCGCTAACGGCGCCAAACTTCTCCAGGGTGGCAGTCGAGACGCCCAGCATTTCCTGTTTTGCAGCATTGCTATAAGTGACAAAGCCGCGATCAAAACTGACTGAGCTTCCGGCCAGATCAGTCATAAGTTTGGCTATCCAGCCACCTGTGCAGGATTCCGCAGTGGCAAGTATTTCACCTTTTTCTTTCAGTACATTTTGTAGCTCAGCGGCGAGATCGTCGTTCGTTGTTTCAATAGTCACGATCAGTGATGGTTCCTGTTAATGCTAAATCTGCTGGGTCGATGGCTGTAATCTCGGTATCTGTAACCTGATATTCGAGAGAGTTATTGCCTGATACCACAGTTTTGACGCGGTGAAAATTGGGTGTGTAACCGTGAAAAACAATCTGGCCATCCGCCTGCTCTTTGGGTTTTTCCCAAAGTACAGCCTGTGTGGTGTTGATCGTTTTTTGCAATGAGGTTTTCTTCATTGTATTTGCGAGTTCGGTAAGCTCTTTAACACGCCGCCGTTTCGTTTGTGTGTCAATTTGATTATCGAGTCGAGCAGCTTTTGTCCCGCTACGCGGCGAGTAGGGGAAGATATGCAGGTGGCCAAAGCCGGTAGATTCAACAAATTTCATGGTTTGTTGCCATTCCTGTTCCGTTTCTCCAGGAAAGCCAACGATGATATCGGAAGTTACATTGAAGCCGTCAACATGACTCCTGGCTTTCTCTACTAGTGCTGAGAATTCTTGCGTTTTGCATCGCCGAGACATACGTCTAAGTACGGCGTCAGAGCCGCTTTGCAAGGGCAAATGCATATGTGGCATGACGCGCTTGTCTTTAAATAGCGAGAAGAAATGATCGGGCAAATCCCATGGCTCGACTGAGGCGAACCGGAGGCGTGGAATGTTGGTTTTGGTAAGAATTCTTTCGACCAGCTCAAAAAGACTGGAATCGTTATCAGAGCCAAATCCACCTACGTGTACGCCGGTGAGTATGGCTTCATTGATGCCTTGTTCCTCAAAGCGACGGATTTCTCCGATAATTTCTTCGACAGATCGACTTCGTTCATCACCTCTGGCAACAGTCACTATGCAAAAACTGCAACGATAACGGCAGCCATCTTGAATCTTGATAAAGGCGCGATGCCGACCGCGAGAATAAAGTGCAATATCGTCAGGGGCAGGGATGCGTGGCTTTATTGAAAGATGCAGTTTATCGAGTGAGATTGTCGCTAAGGTGGGTTTTTGCTGGTTTGGAATAACCAGATCTACGCCTGCTGTATCTGCAGTCTGCTGTGCGTTTAACGAAGAATGACAGCCGGTAACCACCAGTTTTGCACGAGGATTATTCCTTTGCATGCGGTTAATTAAATTCCGCGATTTTCGGCTAGCTTCGTTAGTCACGGCGCAGGTGTTTAGTACTAATAGATCCGCATCTTCTGCTGATCCGCTAATAGAATAACCCTGAGCAATAAACTGTTGCGACCATTGCTCCAGTTCCGCTTCATTGAGTCGGCAGCCGAGTGATTTAAGGTGGACTTTCATTGTTTTGGTAGGGTACTGAGAAAAGTATTGGCGTGAATATTAGCATTTTCTGCAAGGTGAATTGAGCGAAAAAAAACCCAGCACAGAGGCTGGGTTTTAAAAATAGCTTTTACAACACCTTATTTTCGAGCGCCAGGGGCGTTGTATTCCAGTCCGTTACTCATATAGGTATGAAATAGCTCGAGATTCTTATACTCATCGCCTTGCGCCTTAAACCATTTTGCGCGAACTTGTTTGTTGCAACCCGCATAACGGCGGTGCGGTGTGCCGAGGCCGCCCCATTTGGATCGGTAAACTGGAAAATGGGACAAATGACCGAGTGCCGGGCTAAGGAGGTCAGCACGAATTTTGCTGCCGGAGTAGTAAATATGGCAGTCGGCACAAGACATATTTAGTTGACCGCGTTTGGCGTAGAAAAATTGCTTTCCTGATTCGTAGGCTGCTTGTGCTTTTGGGGAGTCTGGGATTTGAATGTTGATTTTTTGGCCGCGAGCTTGATAGCCAACATAGGCAGTCAAATCGGCGATTTTGCCTTTTTTGTATTTGAGCGCTTCTTCGCCATTGGCAACGCGGCAGGCGTTAATTTCTTCTTCCAGTGTTCTGACGTCACCTTCTTTCTCATCCCAATGGGGGTATTGAGCGCGGATTTTTGAAACATCATCGCCAAAACAGGAGGCGTAAGTCTTGCCGTTGGCAAAGGCTTTTCCCCAAGCTTCTTCGCCATTGTCGACATTAATTTCGTAGGGAGGGAACTCTTCGATTGATTCCCATTGCTCTCGGGAAGCTTTGTCGATGGAGTAGACGCCGTTGTTGAAGTCTTCAAACGGTGTCTCGCTAAAGCGTTTTTTGAAAAAGTTCTGGAACGCGGTGAGGTCATCTGCGGGACTGGCGAAAGCCGGTGAGATTGGAGCTGCAATAAAGCTGGCAGCAATTGCTATGCAAGTTAGAGCTTTTTTCATGTTTGTTCTTCCTTAATTACTAAAGCGAATGAATGAAATCAACAATTTTGTCGAGTTCCGCTTCGGAAATAATCCGGTGGCTGATAAATGGCGGCATGATCGTGTTTTCATTTGGGGTTACAGGATCTCCAATTTGCGTACGTAATTTAGATTTATCAGGAAAACGCGCTTGCATCGCAATTAGTGGCGGACCTATATTGCCAGCCAGTTCGCCGCCAGCAATTTGATGGCAGGCAAGACAGTTGCCTTTTTTACGGTCAAAAGCGAGCTTCTTGCCTTCTTCCAGGATTGCCGCCGCATCTTCAGATTGTGCGATTGTCGGGATAACGCTAAGGAAAGTTGCCAGAAGAATCGCAGAAGCAGCGGTTGATGCTGCTTTAACGGGGATGTTCATAGTTGCCTCTCTTTTTGGTAGTGGTAGTGGTAGTGGTCTCTTCGTTGACAAGGGAAAGCGTAAATAAGCTGTTGAATATATTGAGTCATTCAGATATTTATGCGTGACTTAGTCAAACCGCTCGACAGGATACATGACACCTAGAGCCGATCAAAGAGATTAGATATATGAGTATATTATCGAGTTCTAATGACTTTAGAGGCGTTTCTTTTGGAGGTGCGGCTGTTGTCCCGCATTAAGGATCGTTGTGTTTAACGATCTTTTTTAGTCGCGCTTTGAGTAAATCCAATCTTGCTTTGGTGATTTCACTGGTTGCGGGGAGGTGTTCTGCTATTTCTATCTGCGCTAATGCAGCGGAAGGGAGGCCTGTTCTTACGTAATAAGCAGCCATCGTCGCGTGGCTCATTGCCTGGCGGCCACTTTTGCTGGCTGCCGCAGCTTTAAGCTTGAGTAGCGGTAGCCAGTTACTGCTGTCTAGTTCCCGGTTATTGAGCAAATAGTAGGCTTCTTTGCCTTTATTGGCGGCTAAGTATGCATTGGCTAAAGCTTCCCGAGCTGCAGGGTGTTGAGGGTGGTTTCTTACCACCGATTCTAACAGTGGAATGGATTTGTCCAATTGCCGGCTATTGGTTAATGCTGTGCCAGCGAGTAATTGTCCCGAAGGTGATTTTTTCCATTTTTGGGAGAGTGATTTGCTTAGCTTTTGTGCGTCTCTTGGGCGATTGCTCTGGATCAATGCAACTGCTCTGGCGTAAATGATGGCATCTTGTTCTGTTGATGCGGCATTTTGATGGGTTAAAAGTCCCTGTGAAAGTCCTTTGGTTCGAGCTCGGAAAATATTGAATTTAAGTGAGTCGCGGGATAATTTTTTCTCTGATGATTGTTCTGAGGGCAGGGAAAATTGATCCGCAATCCTTGAAGATGGTAGCGGGTGTGTACTTAGGAACTCTATGGCGTTTTCTTCATTGTTGAAGCTTTGCTCGCGGAGCCGAGCAAAAAAATCACCCATTGCCTCTGTATTGTAACCAGCGCGAGCGAGGATACTACGCCCAATTCTGTCGGCTTCCTGTTCATGACTTCTAGTAAAGCCAATTTTTGCGGACGCACTCGCAGCCAGACCGGTATATAGCGCGGCTTGTCCAGCGGCTGGCGAATGGGCACTGGCGATAATAGCGGCTAGGATACCTAGTGTTGTGCCGATATCTATTTTGTTCGATTTTTCATAAAAACGCGCAAGGTGTCGTTGTGTGACGTGAGCAATTTCATGAGCGAGCACAGCCGCCAGTTCATCTTCGTTTTCTGTAAGTTCGATTAGACCAGTGTGAACGACAATGATACCCCCGGGTGCAGCAAAGGCGTTGACGATAGGGCTTTTAAGAATAAGGAAGTGAAATGGGAAATGCTGTTCACTCACCTCGTTTAGAAGTCGCGTTCCTAAATTTTGTAAGTAGTAGTTGAGTTCGACATCGTCAGAAATCGGCAGTTCGCGATGAAGCTGGGTAACAAGCTCCTGGCCAATTTTATACTCTTCTCGGGCGCTCATGATTCGATTGGCAGGATCGCCAATGCTAGGGAGCCCGTCTATCGCAAAGTCTACTTTCGCAGCCGCTGGCAGGCTGTTGAGCACAATGAATAAGAAAAGTAGTAAATATTTCATAGCTGTTGCCAATGTATATACCGTATTTGTTATTGATGTCGAGTTCTATATTGTGTTGCTCTATATGGGCGTCGATCACAAATTGGCCAATTAACTCAGGTAAGAGCGTAATACTGGTCATAGTTCACTTATAAGAGTCTGTTAAATTGATTTACGTTCATTATTCTCTTTTAGAGCCAGACTCAGCGCAGATTATTTAGTCGTTGATTTATCTTATCCATTATATTAGTATAAGCTAATATTTGATTTAAAAGGGTTTGGCTTATGTTTGGGGTAAAGGATGTTAGTGCGACGGAGTTAACTGAGTGGATGGATTCTGATTCGAATATTCGCTTGATAGATGTTCGTTCCGCTCAGGAAGTTCAGCAAGGGATTATTGAAGGCGGGGAGTTTATACCTATGCATTTGATTCCTTTGAAGGTGAATGAGTTTAAGGGCAGTGAGAAAGTTGTTTTTTACTGCCGTAGCGGTGCTCGATCAGCCCAGGTTTGCTCTTTTTTGCAGCAGCAGGGGATTGATAATGTTTATAACCTGAGTCGCGGGATCATTGGTTGGGCTTCGGCGGGCTTATCGCTGGTTAGAAATGATTCGATCCAGGTGGCAGGATAGCCTGGATTCCATTGTTAATTGCGTGTCGTTTTAAGTAGTTGCAACTTATATTTTAAATTGATGTCAGATAGGTACTTTACCGTAAAGTACGTTTAATTTTTACGAGGTCACAAGCACATGTCAGAAAAAAAACTAGCAATAATCGCCACTAAAGGTACTTTAGACTGGGGTTACCCCCCGTTCATACTCGCGTCTACTGCTGCCGCGCTTGGTTATCAAACGCAGATCTTTTTTACATTTTATGGGTTGCAGTTATTGAAGAAGAATCTCACTCTCCAGGTGTCATCCTTAGGGAATCCCGGTATGCCTATGCCTATGCCTGTGCCAGTTGTATTGCAAGCGCTGCCGGGTATGCAAGGCATGATGACTAGCATGATGAAGAAGAAAATGAAGGCCAAGGGTGTGGCTGATTTAGGTGAGCTGCGGGATCTTTGTGTCGAGGCTGAAGTTGCGATGGTTGCTTGTCAGATGACGGTCGATCTTTTTGAGATGGATACCAAGGATTTTATTTCTGAGGTCGAATACGGCGGCGCTGCAACATTTTTTGAATTTGCTGGTGAATCCGACGTTTGTTTATTCATCTAGGTTCGTATCAAATGAGGCTTTCTAGAGCGGATTCTAGTATTTAACTATTTAAGATCAGTTTTTAGGCTCTAGTTGTTTCGTCCATTGCTAGCTTTTGTGTCATGCAAGGTTTACTCAAGAGCGTATGCTTGATGGTGTGCTGGCTGTTAAATCGCTCCATTTGATCTCGATATATGGCCTCTTGTGTCGAAGGGATTGTTGGTTATAAATATTTTCAGTTATAGTGATACGCTCTAGAGGCGCTCGGTCTTTGGTGCGTCTATCTCTAAGGAGATATTAGGTCTTGTAGTCCAAGCACCCCAATAAGGGGATTGTGATAGACAGACTGTATTATTAAACTATTGTTATCTTTAATGGCTGCATTAGTTTTTGACTAGGCCTAAATTGTGTAGTTCTGCTTTGGCAGGGCTATTTATGAATTTAATACTTTTGAGTAGGAGATCAGCATGGCTGATAAACATTTTGACACTCCGATGTTGGACGAGCTGGAAAAAGGTCCATGGCCGAGTTTTATTTCTGGTTTTAAGCGTCTACGGGATGATCATCCAGATGAGCGAATCAAGAATACAGCTAACTCACTTCTGGGTCAGTTAGAGCACTCTTACGAGACTCGTAAAGGGTATTGGAAAGGCGGCACGCTAAGTGTGTTTGGTTATGGCGCTGGTATTATTCCGCGCTTTTCTGAAGTAGCAGATAAGTTTAAAGCGTCCAAAGAATTTCATACTTTACGTATTCAGCCTCCACCGGGGAATCATTACACTACGGATATGCTTCGCCAGCTAACGGATAGCTGGGAGCGGCATGCTTCAGGTTTGATTACTTTTCATGGTCAAACCGGGAACATCATGTTTATTGGTGCTTCCAATGACGCTACCCAAGAATTCTTTGATGAGATCAATGATTATGGTTGGGATCTTGGTGGTGCCGGGCCAGATGTTCGTACAGGAATGTCCTGTGTAGGTGCAGCACGTTGTGAGCAGTCATGCATTGATGAGCAGAGAATTCATCGTACGCTTCAGAATAACTTTACAGATGATGTGCATCGTCCTGCATTGCCTTATAAGTTCAAGTTCAAGATTTCTGGTTGCCCCAACGATTGCCAGAACTCAATTGAGCGTTCAGATTTCTCGATAATTGGCACATGGCGCGATGACATGAAGGTTGATCAAGAGAAATTCAAGGGTTACTTGGAGACTAAGGGTCGTCAGTACCTGATTGATAACGTTATCACTCGCTGCCCTACCAATGCTCTGTCAATCACTGATGATGACACGCTGGCGGTGGATAATCGCAACTGTGTTCGTTGTATGCACTGCTTGAATGTTATGCCTAAAGCCTTATCTCCTGGAGATGATCGCGGCATAATTATCGCTATCGGTGGAAAGCGTACTCTGAAGATCGGTGATTTGATGGGTACAGTAGTTGTTCCATTTAAAAAGCTAGAGACTGAGGAAGATTGGGAAAGTCTTGTCGAGTTGGCTGAAGAGATCATTGATTTCTGGGCTGAGAACGGTCTTGAGCATGAGCGTTGTGGTGAGATGATCGAGCGGATCGGCCTTGCTAACTTTCTTGAAGGGATTGATATTGAAGTTGATCCGAACATGCTGAGTCACCCTCGTCAAAGCTCCTATATCCGTATGGATGACTGGGATCAAGAGGCTGAAAAATGGTTCGACCGCAAGGCGGAAGAAGCAGCAGCTTAGTTTGTAATCTCTTGAAAATAAGCCCTGTGTTCGTGCGGGGCTTATTTTTCTGGCGCTTAATTAGCATTTAATGAATTTCTGATTTTGGAGTTTGATCATGGCTGACGCACCCCGTCCCCCTATAGAATCTGGTTGTCCTGATGCATTTCAATATATGCATCCCGCTTTACGTAGAAACTACGGTAACTGGGACTACCATGAAGATCCCCAGCCTGGTGTATTAATGCATGCATCAAAGTCCGGCGAGAAAGTCTGGACTGTAAAGGCAGCGACACAGCGTATTCTGGATGTTTTTTCCATGCGTATTCTTTGCGATATTGCGGATAAACACGCTGATGGTCATATTCGTTTCACCTTGCGTTCGAATATGGAGTTTATGACGACGCATGAAGACCGGGTTCAGCCGCTTATTGACGATTTAACAAGTAGCGGCTTTGTCGTTGGTGGAACTCGAAATTCTGTTGCGACCATGTCCCATACACAGGGTTGGTTGCACTGCGATATTCCTGCAACAGACGCATCTGGCGTTGTTAAGTCTATGATGGATGAGCTGATTGGTGAATTCACCTCTTGGCAGATGCCAAACCGTGTTCATATTACGACTTCTTGCTGCCAAATCAACTGTGGTGGTCAAGGCGACATTGCGATCAATATTCAGCACACCAAGCCACCTAAGATTAATCACGATCTTGTTGCAAATGTTTGCGAGCGTCCATCGGTCGTTGCACGTTGCCCGGTAGCAGCGATTCGTCCTGCTCAGGTAAACGGCAAGCCTTCTTTGGAAGTTGATGAGCGTAAATGTATTTGTTGTGGTGCTTGCTACCCTCCTTGCCCTCCAATGCAAATTAACGATGCAGAGCATTCAAAACTTGCAGTATGGGTCGGTGGTAATCACTCTAATGCTCGTGGCAAGCCTACTTTTCAAAAGCTGGTTGCTGCTGGTATTCCAAATAATCCGCCACGTTGGCCTGAGGCTACGGCGATTGTTAAGAAAATCCTTAATGTCTACAAAGAAGACGCTAAAGATTGGGAACGTATCAATGAATGGATTGAGCGTGTTGGTTGGCCGCGGTTTTTCGAGCTTACCGGTTTACCTTTCACTAAGTTCCACATCGATAACTGGCGTGGAGCCCGTGCGAGCCTGAATTCCTCTGCACATATTCGCTTCTAACTAAGGATAGGAATCAGAATTAGTATGAAATATACCATTCAGATAAATGAAGGGCCTTACCAGCATCAGGCGTCCGACACTGCGTTGCAGTTTGTTCGGGCTGCTTTGGAAAAGGGCCATGAAATCTTTCGTGTGTTTTTCTATCATGATGGTGTTAATAACGGTACGCGTCTAGCTGTCCCGCCTCAGGATGATCGCAATATCGTCAAGAGTTGGTCAGAACTTGCTGAAAAGCATGGTCTTGATCTTGTGATTTGTATCGCAGCGGCTCAGCGTCGCGGAATTATGGATGCAGATGAGTCAAAGCGTCAGGGGCTTGATGCCGATAACATTGCGCCGGGTTTCCGTATCTCGGGGCTGGGGCAGTTGATTGAAGGTGGTATTCAATCTGATCGCCTTTTGGTTTTTGGGGACTAGGAGCAGACGATGTCTACAATTAAAAAGTTTTTTTACGTGAATCGAACAGCTCCTTATGGAACGGTTTATGCGCTTGAGTCACTGGAAGTCGTTCTGATTGGTGCTGCTTTCGAGCAGGACGTGAGTCTGGCGTTTGTTGATGATGGTGTTTTTCAGATCGCTAAAGGGCAAAAGACCGAAGAGATTGGGATGAAGAATTTTTCTCCTACTTATGGTGCGCTTGGCGATTTTGAAGTAACCAAAATTTACGTTGAGAAGGAATCTCTTGAGGCTCGCGGACTCACTTTGGATGATCTGATGGATCTGAAATATGAAGATGAGGACGACGACTGGGCTGAAAAAGATTCTATTCGCCTGGTTAGCTCTGAGGAGCTTGCCAAGATCATGGGTGAGCAAGACGTAGTCTTGACTTTCTAGGAGTATAAAGATGGCAATGTTACATATTGTTAATAAATCACCTTTTGAGCGTGATTCATTAGATAGCTGTTTGCGATTAGCGGAAGAAGGTTCTTCTGTGTTGTTTACCGAAGATGGAATTTACGGTGCCTTAAAGAACACCAAGGTTGCTGACAAAGTTAGCGCGGCAAATGGAATTAAGTTTTTTGTTTTAGGCCCGGACGTTAAGGCTCGCGGCATGAATGAAGATAAGCTGATTGATGGAATAGACGTAGTTGACTACGCCGGTTTTGTTGATTTGACGACTGAGCATGATGTTGTTCAGTCTTGGCTGTAATACTGTTCTATTAATCTATTTAGGAGATAAAAATGGCAACTGTTGAAGTTAATGGTAAGAGCTACGAAGTTGATGAAGAAGGTTACCTGGAAGATCTTTCTACCTGGGATAAAGATATCGCAGTAGAGATGGCAAAGCTTGATGATGCTGAGCTGACCGATAACCACTGGGAAGTGATGAACTTCTTGCGTTCGTATTATGAAGAGTACCAAATTGCACCAGCGGTTCGTGTTTTAACCAAGGCGATTGGTAAAAAACTGGGTAAAGACAAAGGTAACAGCAAATATTTATATGAGCTCTTTCCTTATGGCCCTGCCAAGCAAGCTTGTAAATATGCTGGACTTCCTAAGCCTACTGGCTGCGTCTAGTTTATTCCCAATAACGAAGGGAGTATCTCCCTTCGTTATTTTCCCAGTTACTACCGACGGAGCACAGAAACAATGTCGTTTCTGACCATCTTCTTTACGCTTTTATTTTATGTCGCCACTCTAATATTGGTAGGTGGTTTGGCGTACCGTATTTGGGTGTATGCAAAAACTCCGGCCCCACTAAAAATCGTGGTTACGCCTGCGCCGATGACTAAAACTGGGGTAGCTTTCCGTTTGTGGACTGAAGTTACGTTGTTTTCAAGCCTATTTAAAGCCAATAAATGGATTTGGTTATTTGGCTGGTTGTTCCACTTTGGTATGTTGCTTGTTTTATTGCGGCATCTACGCTATTTCACTGATCCGGTTTGGTGGTGGGTTTCACTTGTTCAGCCATTTGGGAAGTATGCGGCTTTTGCGATGCTGATAGGTTTGGCTGGATTGTTGGCTCGAAGGTTTCTCGTTGACAGGGTGAGATATATCTCAGCTCCGTCTGACTATTTAATGCTTGTGCTGTTACTTGGGATTGGTGGTAGCGGCGCATTTATGACATTTGTAAGTGGTATTGACATCATTAGCTTAAAAGCATTTTTTCTAGGCTTGATGCGTTTTAATTGGCAGCCGTTTCCAGCCAGCGCGGTGCTGATTATTCACATGCTATCGGTTGCTACGTTGATGATTATTTTTCCGATTAGTAAGCTTCTTCACGCGCCTGGTTTGTTTTTTAGTCCAACCAGAAATCAGGTTGATAACCCGCGCGAAAAGCGCCACGTTGTTGATTGGGCATTAAAGCTCGAATCCAGCGATAAAAAATCTTGAGGGTATAGAAGTGGCTGATTTCGAAACTCCAAAAGTTACAGAAAGTATTATTATTCCTCACATCAAACCCGGTGTGATGGAGTGGAAAGGTCCTTTTGTGGCCAAGCCTGCGCATCAAAGCGATCTTGGATATCCAGAAGAGCTGGTTGATGACTGGAAGAATAAAGCCATTGAAAAAATGGGTGAGCTCACGAGTAAATATCGCTCACTAAAAGTCTTCTTGGATTCTTGTGTGAAGTGTGGTGCTTGTACTGACAAATGCCACTATTACATTGGTACTGCCGATCCTAAAAATATGCCGGTAGGTCGTCAAGATTTATTTAGACAGGTCTACCGTCGTTACTACACATTTGCAGGAAAATATTTCCCGAAACTCGTTGGCGCAGTAGATCTGACCGAAGATGTTTTGGATGATTGGTATAACTATTTTCATCAATGCTCTGAATGTAGGCGTTGCTCTGTTTTTTGCCCTTACGGTATTGATACCGCCGAAATTACCATGGCTGCTCGTGAAGTCATGGCCTCTATTGGCAAAGGCATGAAATACAACAATGAAATTATCGCTAAAGTCTTCAAGATTGGTAATAACCTCGGTCTTCCAGAGCCTGCATTGGCAGATACACTTGAAGGACTAGAAGAAGAGGTTGAAGAAGATACTGGGGTTGCAGTTAAATTTCCGTTGGATGTTAAAGGTGCTGAGATACTATTAATAACACCATCCGCCGATTTCTTTGCGGAGCCACATGTCGACGGCCTGATCGGATATGCAAAGGTCTTTCATGAGTCAGGTGTTAGCTGGACAATAAGTTCAAAAGCCAGTGAAGCAGCCAATTTCGGGCTTTTTATCGGCAGTTACGAAAATATGCGCAAGGTTTCCTTACGTATTCGTGAGGCTGCGATTGAGCTAGGTGTTAAAAGAATTATTTTTGGCGAATGTGGACATGCATGGCGTGTTGGATACAATTTTCTAAATACCCTCGCCGGTCCTTTTGACTTTCTCGATCAAAATTATCCAGTACCACAACACATACTTGAATTTACCCTGGATCAAATTGAGCGCGGTAAATTGAATTTGGATAAGTCAGAAAACGATCACATGACGCTGACATTTCACGATTCTTGCAATATTGCTCGTGCATCACGCATTGGTAGTTATCCCGGCAGCCAGTTTGAAATTCCGCGTAAAGTCATCAAAGCAGTTTGTAATAATTTCGTTGATATGGCGAAAGACACTATCGGCGAAGGTACCTTTTGCTGCGGCGGCGGCGGCGGTCTCCTGACTGACGACTTGATGGAAGTTCGTGTCAAGGGTGCTTTACCTAGAATGAGCGCACTAGCAGACGTGGTTAAGCATGACGGTGTGACCCACATGGCCGCGATTTGTGCGATTTGCAAAAGCCAGTTCAGCAAAATGATGCCTTATTACGGTTTAAGCATGGATCAGATAGTGAGTGTGCATCAGCTCGTGAGCGATGCGATTATTCTAACTGGTCAGAATTCAGATGAAGATGAAGTAGACGCTAAAGAAGCGGCTGCTTGATCACTTTTATTTTTAATTTAATTTTACCTATATAAACGGGGAAAATAATTATGGCGACTTCCCAAGAAGATATGACCAAAAACCTTACCTTCAGACTTTACGAAGATGGTGATCAGGAATGGAAGCGGTTAAACGACCTAATCTTTAAAGAAGATACTTCTCATAAGTGTCCTGTTTATGTTCAGCGTACACCACCTTGTCAGGGGAGTTGTCCTTCAGGGCATGATATTCGTGGTTGGTTGGATATCGTTCGCGGTATTGAAAAGCCCCCTGCAGATGTCAGTATGCAGGAATATGCATTTCGTCGTGCCACTGAGGCGAATCCTTTTCCTTCTGTAATGGGTCGAGTTTGCCCCGCACCTTGTGAAGATGGCTGTAACCGAAATGATGTCGAAGAATTTGTTGGCATCAACTCTGTTGAGCAATACATTGGTGATACCGCAATCGAAGAAGGCTTTACCTATGGTGAGCCCGGTGCAGATACAGGTAAGAAAGTCGCTGTTATCGGTGGTGGCCCTGGCGGCGTAACTGCTGCACAGCACCTGCGTTTACTCGGCCATGCGGTAACATTGTTTGATGATAACAAGCACCTAGGTGGCTTGATGCGCTACGGCATTCCTAACTATCGGATTCCACGTGACACATTGGAGGCTGAAGTTAAGCGAGTCATTGATTTAGGCGTTGAAACACGCATGAATACCCGCGTTGGTGTTGATGTCAGTGTTGAAGATATTGATAAAGAATTTGATGCAGTTGTTTGGTCTATTGGCCTGCAAAAGGGTCGCGACTTGCCAATCGATGGTTGGGAAGGCGCACCAAACTGTGTTGACGCACTGGCTTATTTGAAAGCATTTAACCAGGGTCGTATGAAAGTAACGGCTAAAAGCATCGTCTGCATCGGTGGTGGTGATACCTCTATCGACGTTGTGTCTGTTGCGCGCCGTTTGGGTTTTAACGCTAGCGCTGGCAATCCTGAAGATGTCGTTCTGGATTCTTCGATGGATCAGGATGCTTCATTGACAGAGTCTGCTACGCCTTCAGCTGCGACTCTTACATCTTTGTTTACCAAAGATAAAATGTTTGCTCAACCACATGAAATTGTGGATGCGGATCACGAAGGTGTCGTCATTCTGGATGGCTGCATGCCGCTTGAAGTGATTGTAGGTGATGATGGCCGTGCCACTGGTTTAAAGGTTTGCGATTGCACCATGGATGGAATGAAGCCTGTTCCTGTTGAAGGCACAGAGCGTATTGTAGAGGCTGATTTGATCGTCTCTGCGATTGGTCAATATGCCGATTTAGAAGGCTTTGAAGATTTCGCTAATGACCGCGGCCTGTTTGATGTTGATAAGAACTATCAAGTTGTCGGTAAGCCCAACCATTTTGCTGTTGGCGATATTCTCCGTCCACATCTGTTAACGACGGCAATTGGACATGCGACCATCGCTGTTCAAGGCATTGATCAGATGTTTAAAGCTGGCGAAATGAATCGTCGTCCCAAGGTAGATAAGCACCACTTTGACCTGATGGACAAGCTGGAAGAAACCGGATTGTCTCCAGAGGACTACGATCACGAGTCAAATTGGGGAACTGAAGAGGCATCGTTCGCGGTACATAATTTCGAAAATCGTGCCGAGCATGAAATTATTAACACAGACAAATTGTTCCTCGGACATTTTGAACATACAGATAGAATCCTGCGTGGTGATATTCCTGTCAGTTCTGAAGAAGTACTGGGACATTTCGAGGAACGCAGCATCTCTCTTGATGAAGAAAATGCAGTTAAAGAAGCTGACCGCTGCATGAGTTGCGGCATGTGCTTCGAGTGCGATAACTGCGTTATTTTCTGCCCACAGGATGCTGTTTTCCGTGTGAAAAAATCTGAATCAACGTTAGGTCGCTACGTTGCGACTGATTACACGCGTTGCATCGGTTGTCACATCTGTGCTGATGTTTGCCCGACTGGTTACATCGACATGGCAATGGGTGAGTAACCTTCGGGTAGAAAAACATGCTGAACTCAACACTTAAAGCGCTTTTTCTGGCAATGATGATCCTCCCCTCGCTAGTTTGGGCGGGAGGCTCGTTGTTACCAGTCATTCCCAAGGCGAATGCAGAGCAATGTGTGGGGCCGACTCAAGATATGCGCGTTAACCACATGGATTACATTTTACATCAGCGTGATGCGACGGTGCATGAAGGAATTCGTACGAAAAAGCATGCACTTAAAGAGTGTATTAATTGTCACGTTGTAGCGAAGGAAGACGGCAGCTATCCCAGTATTAAGACAAGCGAACATTTCTGCACCACTTGCCATAAGTACGTTGCTGTCAGTATTGATTGTTTTCAATGTCATTCTGATAAGCCAGAACTGGCAGCTAATAAGGCAGCGGATACAGCGTTAAATAGTACAACGTCAAGCTCTAAGGTGACTGCGCATGGCCAATGAAATCAGTATTTCTATTTCTCCAGTTGAGTCAAACAAGATCAATCAAAAACGGCGGACTCTATTAAAAGGTACGGCGGTTGCTGGAGCAGGTCTTGCCTTAGCGCCTGGTCTGCATTTAATGGAGGTTGCAGCAGCAAAGCCTGCAGATCAAGCAGTTACCGACAAGGTTCGCTGGGGCATGCTGATTGATACGACCAAATGTGATGATTGCAGCGAATGTGTCACTGCTTGCAACAAAGAGCATGGCCTGAAAGATGCTGGTAAGCCAGAAACTGATGCACAATGGATTCGTAAACTGGATGTGAAAGATCCACAAACTGGTTACGCATTTTCTCTACCGCTTATGTGCCAACACTGTGAGACAGCGCCTTGTGTCGATGTTTGCCCAACAGGTGCCTCATTTAAAAGAGACGATGGCATTGTATTGGTAGATAAGCACATCTGTATTGGCTGTCGCTACTGCATGATGGCGTGCCCCTATAAGGCCCGTTCATTTCTACATGAAGATGTCACCGATCAAAAATCCTATGCACCTCGTGGTAAAGGTACAGTCGAATCCTGCACTTTGTGTGTGCATCGAGTTGATGAAGGTGGAACCCCCGCCTGCGTCGAAGCCTGTAGTGCAGATGGACATCAAGCGATGACATTTGGCGACTTAAATGATGCTGAAAGTGATATTTCGCAAAAACTCAAACAAGGCGGCGGAAAGCAAATTCGTGCTGACCTGAGATTAAACACTGGCGTTCGGTATCAGGGAATCTAAGACTATGAGAATAAGATTTGCTGAAATAGACGGAAACTCTAGAGGTTACTGGGCTTTACTATTTGGCTTGGTCGGTATTATTGTCCTGGCTCTTGGCTCTGCTTACTACATGGAGCATTACGGTCATGTCGTGACCGGAATGACCAATCAGATCGTTTGGGGAGTGCCGCATGTATTTGCTCTATTTCTGATCGTCTCTGCTTCTGGCGCGCTCAATATCGCATCAATATCCTCGGTATTTAACAAAACTGCCTATAAGCCGCTGTCGAGATTATCTGCGTTGCTAGCATTAGCGTTGCTTGCTGGCGGACTAATGGTTTTAGTGCTCGATCTAGGCCGTGCTGACCGACTGATAATTGCCATGACTTATTACAATTTTAAGTCAATTTTTGCCTGGAACATCATTCTGTATAACGGTTTCTTTGTCATTGTCGGTGTCTATTTATGGATGATGATGGAAAAAAGGATGAACAAGTATGCTAAACCTGCTGGCATCGCAGCGTTTATATGGAGATTAGTCCTTACTACGGGTACAGGTTCAATTTTTGGTTTTTTAGTGGCGCGTCAGGCATTTGATGCTGCGATATTGGCACCAATGTTTATTGTCATGTCTTTCTCGTATGGTCTGGCAATTTTCAATCTTGTGATGTTTTGTTCTTACAGATTTACTGGTAGAGAGCTTGGTGATGCAATTGTTATTCGCTTGAGAAAGCTACTTGTGATTTTCGCTGCAGCAGTTCTGTATTTTGTCATTGTTTTTCATCTGACTAACCTATATGCCACAGAACATCATGGGGTCGAGCGGTTTATCTTATTAGGTGATAACGGCGGTAGCCTGTACTCCACGTTGTTTTGGGTAGGCCAGATTCTGATCGGCGGTGTGATTCCTTTGGTTCTACTATTGCTCCCAAGCACTGGAGCGAATAAAACCATTATTGGTATCGCTTCGATATTAATCATTATTGGCGGCATTACTCAGATGTACGTGACGCTTATCGGCGCACAAGCCTATCCGCAGATATTGTTTCCAGGCATGGAAGTTTCAAGTAGTTTTTATGATGGTGTCGTCGCTTCTTACTCGCCTAGTGGTTGGGAAATCATGTTGGGTATTGGTGGTATTGCTGTGTCACTGGCAGCCGTTGTTTTTGCAATTAAAATCTTGCCGTTTCTTCCCGAGTCACTAGCTGATTCTGTTGTTGACCCCCATTACAAAAAGGATGCTAAAAGCTGATATCCAGCTTTTAATTTATCCTGAAAAGGGGCGCATTATTGCGCCCTTTTTTATTTCACAGGTTCTAGAATTATGAGTTTATATATATCTGCAGCTCATAAATCCTCCGGTAAAACGACAGTTTCTCTGGGGCTTTGTGCCGCTATGGCAAAGCGTGGTCTATCCGTTCAGCCGTTTAAAAAAGGGCCAGATTTTATTGATCCTATCTGGTTATCCAGGGCTGCCAGGCGCCCTTGCTTGAACCTGGATTTTTATACCTCGTCTGACAGCGAGGTTATTGCGACTTTTAATCACTACTCTACTGCTAGCGATATTCAAATTATCGAGGGAAATAAAGGCCTCTATGATGGCGTTAGTCTCTCTGGTGCTGATAGTAATGCAGCAATGGCTAAATTGCTGAAATCACCTGTCATATTAGTGATAGATACGCAGGGAATGACACGTGGTATTGCTGCGCTTTTACAGGGATATACGGCCTTTGATCGAGAAGTGAGAATTGCTGGTGTTGTACTCAACCGGGTCGGTGGTCCGAGGCATGAAGCAAAGCTTATTGAATCGGTCGAGGCTTACACAGACCTGAAAGTATACGGTGCTATTCATAAGTTGGTAGACGAGACCATTGAAGAGCGTCATTTAGGCCTTGTTCCCGCAAACGAAGATAATCTTGCCGATAAAAAAATAGAGCGCCTTAGTGATGCGGTTTCTGCACAGCTAGATATCGACGCACTAATTAGCCTCGGCAAAGACGTTCGTCCGGCGATGTCATCGCAAAAAATTAGCCAGGTTGATGGGGTTGAAATGCGTATTGCTATCGCTATGGATTCTGCCTTTGGCTTTTATTACCAGGATGACCTCGATGCTTTTAAACAGGCAGGGGCAAAGCTAATCCCGTTTAGCCCTATTCAAGATACGCAACTACCCGAGGCAGACGGTTTATTCCTCGGTGGGGGCTTTCCAGAGCGGCATATGGAGGCGTTGGAAACGAATCAACTGATGCGTGAATCCATTAAGCAGGCAATAGAGCTAGGGATGCCTACGTATGCAGAGTGTGGCGGATTAATGTACCTAAGCAAAGAGATTCAATGGCAATCGAAACGTGCCGCAGGCGTTGGCGTTATTCCCGCAAAAACGCTCATGCAACAGCGCCCACAGGGGAGAGGCTACATGCAGCTTAAAGAAACCGGTGCAAGTCTATGGCCTGATGGTGAGCTTACGAATATTATCAATGCCCACGAGTTCCATTATTCTCAGCTTGAAGAGCTTCCCGATTCGACGGATTACGCGTACGAAGTTGTCCGAGGTAGCGGGATTAATCAGCAGAGAGACGGAATCGTCTACAAGAACCTTCTCGCCAACTATGCACATTTGCGCGATAGCAGGCAGCATCGATGGGTCAGCAGGTTTGTGTCATTTGTGCGCCAGCAACGCTTGAAAACTGTGTGAATTCCCCAATATTGATATGAAATGCTAGACTTCTTTTTGAACCAAAACTTTATTAGGCAACCAAATGATTACAGTTACCCCCGTCGCTGCCGAGCGAATTAAGCATTCCGTGTCTAAAGCTGATGCTGATGGCATGGTATTACGTGTTGCAGTACAGACAAAATCTGATGGCAGCTTTCATTATGCAATGGGTTTTGATGAGGTTAAAGGTGGTGAAGATTTTAGCCTTGTAAGCGAAGGAATCGACATTGTCGTTGATAAAGAATCAGAGAATCTATTACGCGGCATGACGATAGATTTTTTAGAGCTGGAATCAGGCGCTGAATTTGTCTTCATGAATCCAAATGACCCAGCCTACGTACCGCCCGAGAATAATTAAGCGACTTAACTTAACTGTGGTAAAAAATAGCAAATCGAAATACGATCTTCTTCATAAAGCGGATTCATCGGAGGAAGGTAGAAAAACCCTACTGACAGGTCTTTCCAGCCTGCAAGTCATGCTTGAGATTGTTTCCAAAGTCAGTTTGGCTGTGGATATAAATGAAGTATTAATGCGTTTTTTGCACACCATCGCTGACTTAACAGAATCTTGGGGTGGCACTATCCGCCTGCGTGGAGAAGATGGACAAATGTACCTCGTTAACAGCGTTGGTATGGATGATGATATTGTATATCGGGAGCGCGTGATTCCAGCAAGCTCGTGTATTTGTGGAAATATCGATACCGACAGTCAGGTGTTTTTTAAAAAAAATCTAAGCAAATGCACGGAGGTGCTTAAACGAGATTTTTTTAACGAAAGCTCCAAAGATAATCCCGGTTTATCCATGATTATTGGTGCCCTGACTAGTAAGGGGAAAATACTGGGAATGTTCAATTTATATGTCGATCAGGATAAGTTAGAGGCGTATCGTGAGTTTGAAGAGCTATTTAGTCGGCTGGGTGAATACGTTGGTTTAGCTATTGAGAAAATCCGTTTTACGGAAGAAGTGGAACAAATGTCGATTGTTGAAGAACGTGCAAGAATGGCAAATGAGCTTCATGATTCACTCGCTCAAACAATGGCTAGCGTTCGATTTCAGGTACGGGTTCTGGATGACACCTTGCATGAGGGCAATGAAGAGTCGTTATGGGTGAATCTAGAAAAAATAGAAAATACTCTGGATGAAGCCAATGATGAATTACGTGAACTAATCGCCCATTTTCGTGCTCCGATGGATGAACAAGGGGTGATTTCCGGGGTAATCCGTGCTGTCGAGCGGTTTCGACGTTATAGTGAAATACCCATTTTCTTGCAACGGGACTGGCCCGATGTTCGGCTGCCTGCGGAATACGAACTTCAGATTGTACGTATCGTGCAGGAAAGTTTGGCTAATATTCGAAAACACAGTTCAGCTAAAATAGTCCGTGTTTTGTTACGCGGTAATAAAGACGGTGAATATCGGGTATTGGTAGAGGATGATGGCGTAGGTTTGCGCAAAGGGTTACGTAACCCGGGTCACTCTGGAGAACACATCGGCTTAAGTATTATGAAAGATCGCGCTAAAAGAATTCATGGCACGTTGATTGTCGAAAGCGAGCCTGGAGAGGGAACTCGAGTGCTCCTGAAATTTAATTCCCCTCATGTGGAAAAAGATAAAAATCATGGATAAATTACGCGTACTTATTATCGATGACCACACCTTGTTCAGAGAAGGTTTACAGGGTTTGTTGGAGCGTCGAAACATTGAAGTGATTGCATCGCTCGGTGATGGAAAAGAAGGCATCGAAGCAGCTGAAAAATTACAGCCAGATGTCATTTTGCTGGATATGCGAATGCCGGACATGGATGGCTTAATGGTGCTACGCCAATTAAGACAAAAATCTCTGAAAATGCCAACCGCGATCTTAACCACCAGCAGCAATGAAAATGATTTAATCGAAGCCTTGAGAAGTGGCGCGCAAGGCTATCTACTCAAAGATATGGAACCAGATAAATTGGTCGTCGCTTTGTTGGAAATTGTCGATGGCAAAACTGTAGTCGCTCCCATGCTGACAACGGTTCTAGCAAGAGTGATAAAAGGTGAGAGCGCGGAGCCGCAAAAGCCAAAACCCATAGATACACTAACGCCTCGCGAAACAGAGATTCTTGGCCTGCTTGCAGAAGGTTTGAGTAATAAAATGATAGCGAAAAAACTGGGTATTTCTGACGGTACAGTCAAACTTCACGTAAAAGCGATATTACGCAAGCTCTCCGTACACTCGCGTGTTGAAGCCGCCGTAATCGCGGTTGAACACGGATTCCGCGCCACCACAGTTTCGTCTTACGATTAGTCTCTCAAAAATAATTTGCTATGAAATCTTTTAGTCAGCTCGTTGATGAGCAAGCAAAGTCCGTTGTAGAAATCATGCCCTGGGATCTGGAAGAGCGCTTGCAGTCAAAGAATACGCCATTGTTGCTAGATGTACGCGAACCTGCTGAATTTGACGCCATGCATATCAATGGGGCAATCAATGTGCCGCGAGGTGTTCTCGAGTCAGCTTGTGAATATGATTACGACGAGACTGAACCAACGTTAGTTGCAGCACGCGATAAAGAGGTGATTGTCATTTGCCGGTCTGGTCATCGTAGCGTGCTGGCGGCATTTACTTTGCGGTATTTAGGTTTTAACCAGGCTATTTCCCTGAAAACAGGTATGCGTGGTTGGAGCGATTACGAACAACCAATGATTGATAAGGGCGGTAACAAAGTTGCCTTTGAAGATGCTGATGAATTCTTCGAGACCAAGTTGCGTGAAGATCAAATCAACCCGGCTCGAAAATAAACTTTCCAGTTTTAAACCGGTTGTTGATTCAACATGCCGAATCTTGATTCTCGGTTCAATGCCCGGGATTAAATCACTTCAAGCCCAGGCATATTACGCGCATCCCAGAAACGCTTTCTGGAAAATAATGCAAGCGCTGTTTGGAATTGATATCGAAGTGAGTTATTCATCCAGATATGCTGCTTTGCTAAAATCAAATATCGCATTGTGGGATACACTCCAAAGCTGTCAGCGTGAAGGTAGTCTGGATGCAAAAATAGATCGGGGCTCTGAGGTTGCTAATGACTTTTTGGGTTTATTAGGTAATGCGCCAGAGATCTCACATATATTTTTTAACGGAGCTAAATCCGAGAGTGCATTCAATAGACTCGTCGCAAAAGAATTACTACAAAAATATCCAGAGCTAAAATTGATTCGATTACCATCGACCAGCCCGGCACACGCATCATTGTCATTCGAAGGTAAATTAAATAGTTGGTCTATGATTAAACAAGTTCTGAATTAATCTCAGGTTAAGTCTCAACATCATCCGGGTCAAAATCTTCACCATAGTGAATCGTCAGCTCTTCTTTAGGCAGGATTTTTCGAATGGCATATAAATCAAATCCATCAAATTCAGCGCAAGGGTCTTCGCTATGATTTAAATAGCGTAGTAAATTTTTACCGTCCCGTCCTATCCAGTCATCTTCCTCTTCTTCAACCCACAAGACGTGCATACCATTGTCTTCGGTTTTTGGGCCATCGTAAGTACCGAGATAGGCGCCTGTTTTTATGGACTTGTGAGCATACAATCCCTTACCGTGTATGGAAGAGCGTTTAACAAAGAATAGTATTTTCAGTTCAGCAGTTGTTTTCATGACTTGGTAAGTAACTATTGAGGATGTAGGAATGGGGAATTCAAAAGTAACAGGTTCGTTTATTTCCGGGTTATTTCTTTTCTTAGGGTTGGTGGCACTAGGATACTTGCTTGGGTCGAGTCTAATCAAGTTTAAGGAATATGAGCGTACAGTGACGGTAAAGGGATTATCTGAGCGAGAATTCCCGGCTGGTATTGCTGTTTGGCCAATTCAATTTAATCGTGCAGATAATGACCTAGAAAAAATTTATGATCTGCTGGACAGCGATGGCCAAAAGATTACAGTGTTTTTAACGAAAGCAGGTTTTGCAGGCAATGAGGTGAGTGTTGCTCCGCCCGCAATTACCGATAAATTAGCCCAACGATACGGTGGGGGAGGACAGGTTAAGTACCGTTACACTGCGAATCAAACCATTACAGTTTATACCCGGAATGTTGAGCAGGTTCGCAATGCGCAAAAAGATTTAGCAGAATTAGGAAAGTCTGGAATTTTGTTTACCGGCCATGACTATGGCATCAGGACAGAGTTTCTCTTCAACCGCCTCAATGAGGTCAAGCCAGAAATGGTTGAAGAAGCAACTCGTAATGCGCGCGAGGTAGCTGAAAAATTCGCACGTGATTCCAATAGCGTATTAGGTAAGATCAAACAGGCTCGACAAGGTCGGTTCACCATTTCCGACCGAGATAACAATACCCCTCACATTAAAAAGGTGAGGGTGGTATCTACCATCGAGTATTATCTCTCTGATTAAAGGTTGAAAACTACCGAGGGTTTTTGCTTGCTGACATAGTACCTTGGGTGGCTGGAGCAATTGTAGTCATGCGGTCTTTCAGTCTACTGCTAACGCTACCATTGGATTTCCAGTCAAAAATAGTACTGTAGAAATGAACGGCTTTGACGTAATTTCGTGTTTCATCAAAAGTAATCGTATCTACCCAGATATCTGCATCCAGAGCTGTTTCTTCTGGTAACCATTTTTTAACGCGATGTGGGCCGGCATTATAACTGGCGGTCGCCAGAATTTCGTTGTTGTCATAACGATCAAGAACCCGGCGCAAATAATAGGTGCCCAGCTTGATGCTGTGGCCGGCTTTTTTAAGTTGCTTTTTACTGAGGCGCTTAATGCCCAGTTTACGCGTGAGATGTTTGGCGGTTGCGGGCATCACTTGCATTAATCCAAGTGCGCCTGCTGGTGAAACTGCCGTTTCTTTAAAAGCGCTTTCTCTACGCATGACACCATAGACCAGGCTTGGACGGACTTTTCTAATCTTAGCTTCTTGATTGACCTGCTGTTTGTACAGAAGCGGGAATCTTAAATCAAGATCAGAAAAATGCTTAGCCTGAGCCGTTGTAACAATCGCGGTAAAATGCCAGTTCCAGGTGTGCGCCAACTGCGCCGCCACCCGTTTTTGATGCAGGGACATTTGATCAATTTCGAACCTCCATTCGCTATACGCTTTTCCCTCGCGGCCTAAAACGTACAACGCTTTAATGCGTTGAAAAGCAGCGGAGTCCTCCAGTGTTTTCACTAGGTCGGCGTCACTTTGATCAACCACTGGTACATTCGTGAAGGTGTATTCCTGATTAAGAATATCTGCGACCATAAAGCCGTAATAGCTCGTTTTGGTTACCAGGGTTTGATAAATCTGATTGGCAAGGCTTTCATTTCCAAGCTGTTGATTGGCCCTGGCTTTCCAGTACTGCCATTGTTCCTTGTCACGCTTTTCGGCAGGTAATTGATTGACAGACTCATCAACCATTGCCCAATCCCCTGCGCGCGCAGCAGTTCTCACGCGCCACTCCATTGCTTCGTCGTTTAGTAGCTCGTGGGGGATTAATTCAAACCATTGATAGGCTTCTGGCATATGCCTCCAAGCAGCACGTAGCACCAGGCTGCTTTCTAAATCGCTAATCTGGGCGTCGGTAAATTCAAAAGAGGGTTTAAAATGATCGTGCCATTGTCGCCAAGCTTTGACTGTATCATCGCGGCTATAGCGTTTGATGCCATGAATAATGATCTCCCGGTTTCGAGCGGTATCTTGCCATTTAGCGGCAGATTTTAACATTTTACCTGCACTTTTGTGCATTTTTGACCAACGCTGGAATTGTGGCTGACTTTTTTTGGATAGTTTTTTGGATAGATAGCGTGCCAGTGACAGTTTGTTTTTATTCATCGCCAAACCAATTCTCTGCCACCGTATTTCATCGGTAATGACACCTTTAGCCACCAGCATCTCAAATAAGGGGTCACAAGCATCATCGACGGATTGGCCGGTTAACCAAAGGTTAGTAGCTTGCGTCAATCGCGCTTTAGAATTGCCATGAACAGACAAGTTTGCTCTTGCTGCGTAGCAGCGTAATTTTTCTTTCTTTTCGTCTGCGTAGATGCGCAGGAATTGATCCCATTGATGTCTCGAACCGAGCCAAAGCAACCTTTGGTTGTGGATACGGGAAGATAGATAGCTACCGGGGTACTTTTCGAAAAATGACTCAATACTGGTAGCATCTCCGATACTGCGGAGCGTTTCCCTGTATTCAAGATACGGAAGTAACGGATAGTCAGTCAACTCCAATTTAGCCTGTCGGTACTTAGCCAGTTGCCCTTTATTGAAGTATTGTTCTGCCGCGAGAAATTTTTTCTCCTGATCTGACAAGAATATTTCATTGGCATTTACGCTAAAAGGCAGCGTTAGAAGCACCAGCAAAGTCAGTGCAATAAAACGTGACTGATCGATGAGATTGTTAGTATATTTTTCCACTCTATATCCCTGTTCTTGCAAGCCCTTAATTATTGTAACTTATCTACGGATTATCCTAATCCTCAAAGCGATAAATGTACTGGTTTCTATGAGCCAGTGTTATTTCGATAGTTATCTTCGCAAATAGTTCGCCTTGAAAGAATTTTAGCGGCTCAAAAATGAACGCTCATCGCGCGAGCAGGCGATATGTAAGTCCACATCAACTTGATCCGGGAATTCTTGCGCCACCAGCCAGATTTGACTAATTTCTTCGCTGAAATCCGGTAAAGCATTGAGTGTTTCCCTAATCCTTTGCTGGTCAAAAAAGGCGAAAGGCTCATCAAAGAAAATAAACTGCCGACCGGTTTCGATTGCTGAGATTAGTTCTTGTGACATCGCCAATCGTAACGCCAACATGATTTGTCGCTGTGTGCCGCTGGAGATTTCTTCAAACCCCATAAAGTCATGTTTTTCGTTCGAGAAAACCCGCACATCGAGGTTTTCGTCTATTTTTAAATGCTGATAACGTCCCAGTGTAAATTTGGGTAATGCTTCACCTGCCAATTTTAGAATAGATTGATTAAACCGATGCGATAGATGATGCGATGCTGAATCCAGCAACTTACTGGACATCTCACGCACCTTGATTCGATGCATGTGATCGGCAAGTTTAATGTTCAAACTATCGCGAACAGAAAATAACTGGGCTGCGTTATCAAGCCGGCCTTGTTCCTGGGTTAAAGCAATGTCGAGTGAGTCAAGCTGCCGCTGGATTTGAGACGCATCTTGCTCCAAATGCGTGGTGATAAAAGCTTCGCCCTCTGACACCTCTTCAAAACTGGCTGACAATGTACTAGTGCGCGTTTCAAGCTGTTTAATACGGGGGAGAAAATCTTCCTCATCTTCTACTGGAGCTTCGGAAGCTACCTCTATCATTGATCCAATAGCATCGGGCAACGAATCTGATGAGCGCTGGTTATCCATACGAATGACATCCAAATGTTCTGGCAGCTCTGCCACTTGCGCTTGCAGGCGCTTCACTTTGCCGCGCATTTTATACAGGAGCACCAGTTCCAGTAAAAATAATGCCGAAAATAACAGTGCTAACGGTAGTAACCAGAGCTTGTAGCGTTGCTCCCAGTCTGGAATGTATGTCGTCGCGAGCTGGGTGAATTTGTCAGCTTCCACGTAGTCTGGAAACCATTGATAAAGACCCCAGATCACCCAAAGCGCAGCGGCTACGAGCACGAAGAACAAACCCAAAAACTGTGCTAGATATCTCGCCCAGCGTGCGGATTTGAGTCTTGGTAAACCTTCTCGATACCCTTTTGCTACTGTAGCGAGTCGGTTCATCAAACCTTGTTTTTGATCTAACTGAGCCTGGAAACCATCACGGGCGCTATTGAGTTGCGGATGCCACTGCTCATCAATACCTAACTCATCGAGTGAATTTTGTGCATCCTGGTAGTCAGTATTGGTCTGTGACTGAAGTACTTTTTCATCGTCGATGGATCCCAGTAATCCGGATGCAACATCGGCGAGCGGCGCAACACCTGCCATTACTTTAATGGTATGGCTATGCGGATGAGGCGTGCTCAATTCTCGCTGCGCTAGATAGAATGACTCGATGAATTCGTTATAGCCAAAACCGATCAAACGCTGCAATTCGGCATCTACTTGATCAATACCTTTGGCGATAATAGCGCCATCGTCATCACGTACCAGCCGAGCGCCGTAAGCGCCTTCATCATCCAGATAGCGTTTTATTTGATACGCTTCGTCGTCTTTGCCAGAAAAGTTAACGGTTACCGAGCATTGCGATTCACCCCAGCGAATCAGCTTGCGGGGGTCGTCAAGCTGCAGGGTGAAGGTTCGCCCGAAAAGCGCAAAACACAGCGTTTCGCCAATTGAGGTTTTTCCCGATTCATTTTGACCGCTGACGGCAATCAAACCCTTAGCGGGTAGATTGTCGATATCCAGATCAGCATATTTTAGAAAATTTTCGGCTTGAATGCGATGAATGATCATTGCATGCCTTCCAGATCAAGCGCGCCGAGTTTGCGCAGTACCAGCTTCACCGCCTCATCAAAAATTTCCGGATCGAAATCTTCTTCACTGCTGCGGCGTTCCAACTCTGTAGAGCAAAATTTAGCGAAGGTTCTGGCGGGACCGGTGAGTTCGAGAGAATCTAACCAACTGTCTATTGAGGACATGAGTATCCTTTAACCGTTTAACTAGAGAACACCTAAAGAATATTACATCTGAGGGTTGATATTGAAAACAATTAATAACAAATTAAGCAAGGTTTTTATGCACGCTTCATGGTATCGAAGAAATCGTTATTGTTTTTCGTTGATTGTAGCTTGCCAATGATAAACTCCATCGCTTCGAAATCATCCATTGAATGCAGGAACTTGCGCAAGATCCACAGTTTTTGTAGTTCGTCATCGTCCGTTAACAACTCTTCTCGTCGAGTGCCGGAGCGGCGGATGTTAATCGCAGGGTAAAGGCGCTTCTCACTGATTTTTCGGTCCAGATGTAATTCAGAGTTGCCGGTGCCTTTAAACTCTTCATAAATAACTTCATCCATTTTGGAGCCAGTATCGATCAATGCAGTCGCGATGATGGTCAGCGAACCACCTTCTTCGATATTTCTGGCGGCACCGAAAAAACGCTTGGGGCGTTGCAATGCGTTTGCATCGACACCACCCGTCAGTACTTTTCCAGAGGAGGGTACAACCGTATTATAGGCGCGTGCCAAGCGGGTAATTGAATCGAGCAGAATGATCACATCCTTTTTATGCTCAACCAGACGTTTGGCTTTTTCGATAACCATTTCAGCCACTTGTACGTGGCGTGTTGCAGGCTCATCAAAGGTTGAAGAAACCACTTCACCTTTAACCATCCGCGACATCTCGGTTACTTCTTCAGGACGCTCATCAATCAGTAATACGATTAATGTGGCATCTGGCGCATTCTGAGTAATGCTCTGCGCGATATTCTGCAACATGATGGTCTTACCCGCTTTAGGTGGTGCGATAATTAATCCACGCTGCCCAAGCCCAATTGGCGAGACGATATCAATCACTCTGGCGGTAATGTCTTCAGTACTGCCGTTACCGACTTCCATGCGCAGGCGTTCATCAGGGTGCAATGGCGTCAGGTTTTCAAACAGAATTTTGGATTTCGCTTTTTCTGGCGATTCGAAATTAATCTCAGAGACTTTGAGCATGGCAAAATAACGCTCATTGTCTTTTGGTGGTCTGATTTTCCCGGATATGGTGTCGCCAGTCCTTAATCCAAAGCGACGAATCTGGCTGGGTGAAACATAAATGTCATCAGGGCCGGCAAGATAGGAGCTATCCGATGAACGCAGAAAACCAAAACCATCCTGAAGAATCTCCAGCACGCCATCGCCAAAAATATCCTCACCTTTTTTCGCATGCGCTTTAAGAATAGAAAAAATGACGTTTTGCTTTCTCGAGCGGGAGATGTTCTCTACTCCCATGGATTCAGCAAGTTTCAGTAATTTAGCAGGCGGGGTTTGTTTCAGTTCGGTGAGATTCATAGAAGACTTTGTATTTTGAGATGAGATTAATAAATTACGACGGCGACCGGACTGGCAATGAGTCCACGCATGGAGGGCGTAAAAAAAGTTTTTTTATTGAGAGATTCGTGCGCTGGAATAGTGCAATCGAAGGACTTGCCAAGAACTATAGTACGAAACACGAACGCCGTAAAGCGTTCGCTGTGACGGTTATCTGAAATATTGTAGGGTTGGGTCGATATCTTGCAATATCAGCCCAACATGATGATCTAAATATTCTGATCGAGAAAAGCGGCTAATTGCGATTTTGACAGCGCACCAACTTTGGTTGCCTCTACTTCGCCATTCTTAAATAGCATCAATGTAGGAATCCCGCGAATTCCGTATTTGGGAGGTGTTCCGGGGTTCTCATCGATGTTTATTTTCGCGACTTTAATACGCCCCGTGTATTCTGCCGCAATTTCCTCTAGAATTGGCGCGATCATTTTACAAGGGCCGCACCATTCTGCCCAATAATCAACCAGCACAGGCTGCTCTGATTTTAAAACTTCGTCCTCAAAGCTGTCATCGCTGAGATGTGTTAGCTCGTCACTCACATCAAGTCTCCGTGTAAACATATGTAATTAGCCTTGAGACTAGCGGATTGTGCTAAGCAAGTCCATATTGCAGCAATCCCCACATTATTTATGCGATTTAATTTATGAGCGACCAACATCTTACCGAAACCCGATTTAGCGACTTTGACCTTCCTGAAAAACTGCTTGAAGGCATCACGGCAAGCGGGTTTGAATTCTGCACGCCAATTCAAGCGCAAACCATCCCTCTTTTACTGGAGGGCAAAGACATTGCTGGTCAGGCGCAAACCGGTACCGGGAAAACAGCGGCCTTTCTGGTTGCCACTTTTACCCGCTTGCTGCGTAATCAGCCTGCTGCCGATAGAAAGCCCAAGCAGCCACGCGCATTTATGCTCGCACCAACGCGTGAGCTGGCGATTCAGATTCACAGCGATGCAAAGCTACTCAACAAAACCTGCGGATTCAAGCTTGGTATTGCCTACGGTGGTATCGACTACGAGAAACAACGCCGACAATTTGATGACGGCATTGATATTCTAATTGGGACACCTGGACGCTTAATCGATTACCTCAAGCAAGGTGTGTTTGATCTGCGTGCTGTTGAAGTGTTGGTGCTCGATGAGGCGGATCGGATGTTTGACCTTGGTTTTATCAAGGATCTAAGATTTTTACTCAATCGCTGCTCTAAACCGGAAAAACGTCTCAGCATGCTGTTTTCTGCAACCTTGTCATTTCGGGTTCTCGAACTCGCTTACATGCACATGAATGATGCCCAGAAAATTGAGGTGCAAGCAGAGCAGGTGACCGCAGACCGGGTTGAGCAAAGTGTTTTTTACACCGCCAATACCGATAAAATTCCGTTACTGCTCGGGTTGCTCAAAAAGCAGAACCCTGATCGCAGTATCGTCTTCACCAATACCAAAAAAGCTGCAGAAAATATTGTCGCCTGGCTGGAAGGCAATGACTACAAAGTCGCCATGCTTTCGGGTGATGTGCCGCAGAATAAACGCCAAAAACTCCTAGAACAGTTTGGCTCGGGTGAGCGTAATATTCTGGTTGCAACCGATGTTGCTGCGCGTGGTTTGCATATCCCGAATGTTACCCATGTATTCAATTTCGATTTGCCACAGATCGCTGCAGATTACGTCCACAGGATCGGCAGGACTGCTCGCGCCGGAGCCTCTGGACAAGCACTTAGCTTTGCCTGCGAAGACACGTCTTTTTATCTGCCTGATATCGAAGAATATTTGGGGCAAAAACTACCTGTTTCGGACGTCCAGGAGTTTATTGCGACGGATTACAAGCCTGCCGCAAAAGTTAAGCGATACGGGAACTCAGGCCGTTCTGGGAAACCTAATGGTGGCCATCACAAAGGCCAGGGTGGGCGGAAATTTTCTGGTAATCGGAACCAGAACCGGAATCGCAGTAGAAGCTAGTACTCCAACAACGTTGCTTTGATGAGTCAGTGAGTCATCAAGCGGTTAGATGTGGTTTTATTTTTATGAGACATATAGAT
>CAZNYF010000003.1:0-18501 GCA_964577195.1 uncultured Thiotrichales bacterium
TCAGGCTCATACCAGCGCAGGAGTTTCCGCTTGATGAGGCGGGGATTAAAGCTTTCAGAAAACGCTATCGGGAGCGATTTGAAGGCGATCCACAGAAATCCAGAATTTATACCAGCGTTTCAGATGGCACGCCGATCGGTGGCATCGAATATTATCTACCGCTGTTTTTCGAGCAGACCGAAACACTTTTTGATTACTTACCCAAAGGTACTTTATTTTGCTGTTTTGATGACACATTGGAACACGCAAAAGCATTCTATGAGGAAACAGAGTCGCGCTATGAGCAACGTCGGCACGATCTGGAACGGCCTCTGTTAACACCGGAAGAAATTTATTGTTCCGTCGAACAACTGACACAGCAATTAACCCCGTTGCTAGAGCTGCATAAAGAAAAACTAACCGACGGTGAGCAACGCACTAACTTTCACACCAACGCCCTGCCCGATCTGAGTATCAAACCTCGCATGGAAATGCCCGCCGAAGCTCTGAAATCATTTGTCGCTGCCAGCACTAATCGAATTCTGTTTACAGCCGATTCTACTGGCCGTCGAGAATTCATGCTCGACACACTCAGGCCATTCGGAATTAAGCCAAAGACGGTTGAAGACTGGCATGGTTTTCTATCCTCAAATGCCGATATCCTTATCACTGTGTCTCCACTGGAGCACGGTATTGCGCTCAACGCTGATGGCATTACCATTATTCCGGAAACCCGATTATTCGCTGACCGGATTCGTCAGCGACGACAAAAGCGCAAACCTACCCGCGATGGCAATGCCGTCATTCGTAATCTCAGCGAACTTAATATCGGCTCACCCGTGGTTCACGAAGATCATGGAGTCGGGCGCTATGCCGGCCTTGAGATGCTGGAAGTAGGCGGCTACGAGTCTGAGTACCTGATACTGACCTATTCCAAAGGCGACAAACTCTACGTTCCGGTTTCATCGCTGCATCTTATTAGCCGTTACACCGGTGCAGATGAGGATTCCGCTCCACTACACAAGCTGGGCACCGATCGCTGGGATAAAATCAAGCGCAAAGCAGCGCAAAAAGCCTACGATGCAGCTGCGGAGCTACTCGACATTTACGCGCGACGTGCAGCCAATAAGGGCCACTCCTACGAAATCAATACAGGTGATTTTCAGTCTTTTGTCAGTGGATTTCCGTTTGAAGAAACCGAAGATCAGCAAACCGCGATTGATACCGTTCTTGCTGATTTAGAATCATCACAACCGATGGATCGCGTGGTCTGCGGAGATGTCGGCTTTGGCAAGACCGAAGTCGCCATGCGCGCTGCTTTTACCGTGCTCAATGCCGGACGCCAGGTGGCCGTACTGGTTCCCACCACACTGTTGGCACAGCAACACGGACAGAATTTTTCTGATCGGTTTTCAGAGTGGCCATTCCGGATCGAGGCACTCTCAAGATTTCGCAGCACCAAAGATCAGAAAGATATTTTGGCAGGCATCCAGAATGGCAAAGTCGATCTTGTCATCGGCACCCATAAGCTGCTGCAAAAAGATATCAAATTTAAAAATCTCGGATTGGTTGTCATTGATGAAGAGCAACGCTTTGGCGTGCGTCATAAAGAACGACTCAAATCACTACGCTCGCAAGTTGACATCCTAACGCTCACCGCCACGCCGATTCCGCGCACCCTGAATATGGCTTTGTCAGGGATTCGCGATTTATCCATTATCGCCACACCGCCCGGTCAGCGACATGCGATTAAAACCTTCGTCAGCGAATGGGACAGCGCCATGGTGACCGAAGCCTGTCAGCGAGAAATTCGTCGTGGTGGACAAATTTACTTTTTGCATAACGAAGTCAAATCCATAGAAAAAGCTGCACGTGATCTGGCAGAACTAGTACCTGAAGCACATATCGAGATTGCTCACGGACAGATGCGAGAAAGCCGGCTCGAACAAGTGATGACGGACTTCTACCACCAACGGTTTAATATTCTGGTCTGCACCACCATCATTGAAACCGGCATCGACGTACCTTCTGCCAACACCATCATCATGAATCGAGCCGACAAATTTGGTCTCTCGCAACTCCATCAGCTACGGGGTCGGGTTGGACGCTCTTATCACCGCGCTTATGCTTACCTGATTACGCCGAATAAAAAGGCCATGACAAAGGATGCCATCAAGCGTCTCGAAGCAATTGAATCGCTAGAAGACCTGGGTGTTGGTTTCACGCTCGCAACCCACGATCTGGAAATTCGGGGCGCTGGTGAACTGCTCGGCGACGAACAAAGTGGTCAAATTCACGAGATCGGCTTTAGCATGTACAACGATTTACTCGAACGTGCCGTCAAAGCCTTGAAAGAAGGCAAACAAGTCTCTTTGGAAAAACCCGAAAACGTCACCGATATTGATCTTGGCTCACCCGCTTTACTACCCGGCGATTACATATTCGATATCCATACACGTTTAATGAGCTATAAACGCATCGCCAGCGCGAAAAACGACAAAGAGCTATACGAACTGCAAATAGAACTTATTGACCGCTTCGGACTGCTGCCAGATGCGGCAAAGAATCTGTTTGCCTCACACAAGCTAAAACTCATCGCAACAGAAATGGGTATTACTAAAATTGATCTAGGCAACGATGCCGGCAGGATTCTCTTTTCAGCCTCACCAAATATTGATGTTGCTGCACTTTTAAAGCTCATACAAACGCCAGGTTCCAGCTTTAAATTACAGGGTCAAGAGAAGCTTCTCTTTAGTTTTAATGAAGAAGAAACTGAAAATCGAGCAGAATGGGTAGAAAAACTATTAACTACGCTATCAACTTAATCACAGCAGCCTAACATTAGTGATAAATTATATAATAATTTCAGCATATTAGAGCATTATACTAAAAATATCCCTACATCTCATAAAATACAACTTAACTACGTTTCTTCACCCTTTTTCGCAACAAGTACAACCGTTTATCTGTGTTTTTAGCCCGCCCATCTGTGATAAAACACTATTTTTGTGAGTTACCGCTAGAATGCTCCGCTCCCTAAGGACGGGTATAACTCACAATTCACCAAAAAGGAGGTGCATAAAAAATGGGCGATATTCTCATTCATATCGATAAATCACTGGATCAACAAGCACAAACTAAACTTGAAGACCAGTTGCTTCATCAGGAAGGCGTTCGAACAGCGGCGATCAGTCAATCTGCACAGCATCTAATGCTTGTAGATTTTGATCATGAAAAAACAAATTCACTCAATATTTTACACATTGTAAAAAACAGTGGCTATCAGGCAGAACTGGTCGGTCTCTGACAAAAACCCCGTAAGGCAGAGAATCTAGTCTCTGCCTTACATTCTATGCTGCTCAATTAAGTACCCTTCAAAAAAACACCCTGCACCACCGCATTTTCTTTAAACACCTCCCTTGAACCTAGAAAAATCAGCTGAGCGTGAAAAAGGCATGTAAACCCGATTGCATGAACTTTCACGATTCAACTCATTTCTCCAAGTTTAACGCCCTCCGTGTGAATCACGGTATATCGTGGCATAATTTGGGCTACCGAAATCCGCAATAGCAGACCAGCCGTTTTTGCGAATGACTCTTTCGCCACCACAAGAGGATTACCATGTACCGTTTTCTTAGCCTTCCGGCTAGCATTTTACTTACCTCCAGTACGCTACTATTTAGCCATCAGTTAATCGCAGAAAATACTACCGCCAACGCACCTCCTCCACCCATGCTGTCTTCCGGCGTTCAACCACCACCACCGCCCGCCATGGGTCTCAGATTTGCTCCACCGCCGATGCCTCCCATGCCAGCAGCGCCCGTGCCGCAGTTTTTTCAACCAGCTCCGCCTAATCTCAATCAGGCTCCTCCCCGTTTTCAGCCGATGCCCGGGCAAAACTTTAACCCTGATATGTTTCGACGCTCGATGGCTGCAGAACTTGAGCGAGCCAAGCAGTTAACGCAACCCGCTGCTCCAGCGATGCCCTCAGCCGAGCTTGGTGAGATGCGCGGACAATTATCAAAGCTCGTCAGCCAGCAAGAACAATTGATGTCGATGCTGCAATCACAAAATCAACAACGCGCCAGTCTGCAAGCCAATCACCAGGCTCAAGCGAAACAAACAACTGAAAAAATTCAACAACTGGAAGTAGAGCTCGCCGCCGCTAAAGATAAAAACAGTGGTATGGCAACTTCCCTAAGTGATGCCAGCCAACAAATTGCCGAAATGGAATCACTTAAGCTCAAACTACTTGAACTCGAAAAATCGTCTGTGGATAGCCAAGCACTGCAAACTAAACTGACAGAAGCGCAACAGGCACTCCAAACCACGACACAGAAAGCTGAAACCGTACAGACTGAACTGGAACAAATGAAACAATCCAGCGAAACCAGTGGTACTCAGCTGCTATCTTTACAACAGAAAATGTCGGGTAACGAAACTCGGTTTACTGAACTTCAAAGCGCTTTTGATGCTGCAAAGCTACAGCTAGCGAATGGCCAAATAGCCGCAGAAGCTAATACTGATCTGCAGTCTAAGCTGGATACCGCAAGCAAAGAGGTTGAAACCAAAGCGATAGCTCTCACGGCTGCAGAAGAAAAAATCACCACGTTTGAAGCCAGCACCGAGAAATATAAATTGCTAGAACAGCAAGCTGCTGATGCCAAAACACAACTTGAAGAAAACCAAACCGAAATAACGGGTCTCAAGGAGCAAATAGCCTCGCTGAAGACGGCAGCCGAAGCAGCAGAAAAATCCCAGGCAGCCGAAAAGCTTAAAAATACGGACACCGACGAGGATGGTATTTCTGATGCCATTGATGAATGCCCCAATACGACGCCTAAAGCCAAGGTTAACGATAAAGGTTGTGAACCCGATACCGATAGCGATGGTCTCGTAGACAGGGTAGATCTCTGCCCCAACACACCACCGGGTAAAGAAATTGATTCTGCGGGTTGTCATGCCGATGCCACCATCGCGCTCGAAGGTGTCAACTTTCAACTGGGTACTGCTCAACTAACAGATTCCTCCCTTTCCATTCTCGACAATATGGTCGACACGCTAAAGAAGTTTTCTGAGCTAAGTCTTCAGGTCGCCGGGCATACCGATGACAACGGCTCGCCTGCACGAAATCACACGTTGTCTGCTCAACGCGCTGAAACAGTGAAAAGCTATCTGATCAAGCAAGGCATAGAGGCAACTCGTTTAGAGGCAAAGGGTTACGGCTCTTCAGAACCCATCGCCAGTAATGAAACCGAACCAGGACAAGCAGCCAACCGCCGCGTTGAGTTACGCCGGCGCTAAACGCATTGCTTTAACACCTAGGAAGACACACAAGACGTAAACTCTGCGTCTTGTGTGTCTGCTCTTGGTGTACCAAATAAAAACCCAATGTCTCTTTACTCGCTAACCGATCGCTGAACCTACAGAATTGCAGCCTCGGATAGAGTCCTTTTGGATAGCAGAGATTACTGTAAACATCCCTAGCGTAGTCAGCAAAAATTGTCCTATAAAGAATCGCTCAAAAATTAGCGGGAATAGCAAATAGTGGATTAAAATATAGAGTGAAGAGATCACAACCAAAATAAACACAGGCTCGTTAGTGATTGAATATTTTGCTCGACGCTTGACCTGAAACCTGCCCAGAGTAACTAAACCAGCACTTTTATAGTAAAAAACAACCAGCAAAAAGTAAGCCGCTAAAGATACCTCGAAAAACAATAATTCACGCCCCAAAAAAAATAGTTTTAAATTGCTAAAAACCGCAGCGGTATATTCTTCTAGACTCACACCGACCGCGCCATATTCCAGAGGATGCGTCGCAGCCATATCAGAAATAACCGCATAGTAAAAAACGGTACTCCACCCATAATTCCCGACGATATGATTAATTGCCAAGTAGGCGACTATTGCAGAAAATCCCGCAACCCATGTGCAGCGTCTTAGCTCAGGCTTGAATAACAATAGGTATGCAGAAAACAAAGCGACCAGAATTATTAAGTCCGTACGCACCAATACCGATGTCGCTAGAAAGAAAAAAAATGACTTCCAATTTTGGTGGAGAAATGAGTAGCTAATCAAGCCCATCCACAAAAATCCCAGTGAGTCCGCAGTAACCCTTTCGGCAAATTCATGGATATTAAAAACCAGAACTATCACGGGTAAAAATAGCCACAACAGCGGATGAATTCGCGGTTTAAAAGCGTAATAAAACGTCAATACTGCGGTTGCCGTGAGCACTGCCGATAAGATATGCGAAGCGGCATAGATGTTGACCCCCAACTTGACCATTGCTGCGATCAGCAACACCAACAATATGCGAATTTTATAAAACGGGATTTGCTGGTAAAAGGCGTCAGCATCCTTGAACATTGTTTCGCGATAGCCGTTGTCATCCGTTAATTTTGTAAAACTCTCCGCATCCGCATAGTCTTTAAACTGGTCATACACCAAAGCATGAATTTCCTCTGGATCCGTGTGTTCGAGAGAAACAACAGAAGCCGCATAGCCCAGCATATCCCAGTTTTGAGTTGGATTTTTAACCGCATGGATTAACAGCAGTAACGCAGTCACGAACACTACTAACTGAGCTATCCGCAGAAACCCTGGTAGCTGATTAACTGAATAGTTAACGGCAGCTACAGGTGCATTTTTATCGTACATAATTTATAGACTGCTGATCTTTTTGGGATTGACTTGTCCATCGCTGATTAATCCAGAGTCTCGCCGGATTTTCCAGGAAATGAAAAGACAAAACTCCTGCTCCTATCGCCAGAAGTACAGCTACAAAATTGCCGCCAGGAATTGCCCAGGAGTATTCATAAAAAGGTTGCTGCCAGAGATAAATAGAAAAAGACCACAGCCCCATTACTCTGAGTACTTTTAACTTCAGAATTCCGCTCAGCACAAAACCTGCCTCACGAATATGGTTAAGAGAAAAAGCCAATAATAATGGTGCGACAGAAAATGTTAGCCAGTCTGGCATTACTGTTAAGTAACAGCTAAAAGCGCCAAGTAACGCCAGCACCGGAAAATATTTCAATACTTGAATATTGTAGCGTTTCTTAAACAGGTGATATCCAGCAGATAAAAATACGAAACTGATAGCTGATTCTGTTCGAATTCTAAATTCTAACGGCGCAAGCCCCTTATGGTTGTAATAGTAAAAACAGATTCCGATAGAAACCAAACCCAAAAAAGTTAATATAGCCGCAGCTTTTTGAGTTCGTAAAAATAACAAAGTTATTAGACTCATAATGACATAAGCGTGTTCTTCTACATTCAGTGACCATAAATGACCAATGGGCACATCACTTGCCCAAATATGTGGATCCAAAGGATAGTAGGTTCTAAAAAACCCCAAAGATGCAATCAGTTCTCGGCTTTCGAACGAAAAACGTGCAACCAATGCAAACGCATATGCAACCAGCACAAAGACAAAAAAAGCAGGGATGATGCGACTAAAACGGCGAATGTAAAAATCTCTCAGCCGCATCCGTTTGACGAACAGAATCTCGCTCATCAACATGCCTGAGAGGACAAAAAATGCATCGACGCCAAGACGGTCTTCCCAGATCCACTTTTGATCAAAAAAATGGCCTGTGAGTAGCAGTAGAATGGCCATACCGCGCCAACCATCCCAGATTATCACTCGGTTATTGTTCATGATTGGACCTATTTATTGGAGTACTCTAGTTACCGAAATTGACACAGCATTGCTCAGCAACTTCAGGCTCATTGAGATTGACCTGAAAATTCCACCTTCGGTTCGCAGGGATACTGGAATTTGGCATGATTCTCAGCTATTCTGGGCAGTCGATCACGTTAGTACATCAACCGATGTGATTAAGAAGTTCTTCAATAACCCGCTTCACTAAAGTCGGGCTTTAGGTCGCTCGTAGTTTTGAGCTAACCCAAGGTCACAACCGAGTGCGCGGGTTTTGTTTGCGGTGTTGTCCGCTCATTAGAAAGCATGAGGTTAGTGCATGAGCCAGATGGGCTTACCAAAAAAACAAGGTTTATATGATCCTCGTAACGAACATGACGCCTGCGGTGTTGGCTTCGTTTGTGACATAAAAAACAGAAAATCCCACGACATTGTTTCCCAGGGACTCGAAATCCTTACCAACCTCACGCACCGTGGTGCTGTGGGTGCTGACCCAAAAGCAGGTGATGGTGCGGGCATCTTGTTACAGATGCCGCATGAGTTTTTGGTTGAAATGACTGAATTTGATCTTCCGGAATCTGGATACTATGCAGTTGGATCTTTGTTTCTGCCACAAGATACTGAGCTGCGCGAATTTATTGAAGAGACGATTAGCCACTTTGTAGAGTCTGAAAAACAGACACTGCTGGGCTGGCGCGATGTTCCGGTTGATAACAGCTGCCTGGGATATTCCGTACTTCCCAGCGAGCCGGTAATGAAGCAGGTCTTCATTGGTCGTAGTGATACCTGCAAAGAGCAGGATGATTTCGAGCGCAAGCTGTTTGTCATTCGCAAGCAAATTGAAGCCGAGGTGTCTCAATCAGGGCGCGAGGGAGCTGCTTCTTTTTATGTCACCTCCATGTCTTCGCGGTTACTGTCATACAAAGGCTTACTGCTTTCAAATCAAGTCAGCGTCTATTACAAAGACCTCACCGATGAGCGTATGAAGTCTTCGATGGCGCTGGTGCATCAACGCTTTGCGACCAATACCTTTCCCACCTGGGATCTGGCACAACCGTTCCGCATGATCGCGCATAACGGCGAGATAAACACGGTGCGCGGCAACATCAATTGGATGGCCGCACGTCGGCATTCGATGAAATCCGAATTATTTGGTGATGATCTGGAAAAACTCTGGCCGATGATCCGCGAGGAGCAATCGGATTCAGCCAGTTTCGACAACGCCTTGGAGCTATTGCTACTCGGCGGCTATTCGCTAGGTCATGCCATGATGATGCTCATCCCGGAAGCTTGGTCGAACAATCCTTTGATGGATGACAAACGCCGCGCTTTCTACGAATACCATGCCGCGCTCATGGAACCTTGGGATGGCCCCGCTGCGATGGCGTTTACCGACGGTCGTCAAATTGGTGCGACACTCGATAGAAACGGCTTGCGCCCTGCCCGCTATTTGATCACTAACGATGATCGCGTACTGATGGCATCTGAAATGGGTGTACTGCCCATTCCCGAAGAGAAAATCGTTAAAAAATGGCGACTCCAGCCCGGTAAAATGTTCCTCATTGATCTGGAGCAAGGCCGGATCATTGATGATGCCGAGTTCAAAGAAGAATTATCTTCCAGCCAGCCTTACCAGGATTGGCTCGATAGCACGCAGATCAAGCTCAAGGATTTACCCGCTGGCATCAGCCCCATGCCAGCCTCTGAAGACGTCCTGCTCAATCGTCAGCAGGCATTTGGTTTTACTCAGGAAGATCTCAAATTCCTGATGATGCCAATGGCACTCAACGGCATGGAGGCAACCGGTTCGATGGGTGCTGACAACCCACCTGCCGTGTTGTCCTCAAAAGCCAAACCACTGGCGAACTACTTTAAACAGAATTTCGCCCAAGTGACCAATCCGCCGATTGATCCGATTCGCGAAGAAGTTGTGATGTCGCTGGTTTCATTGATCGGCCCACGACCCAATTTACTCGGTGTTGGCGATAGCGCCAGTATGCGTCTTGAAGTTACCCAGCCCGTTTTAACCAATAAAGACCTTGAGCGCATTCGGGCAATTGAATACAACACCGGTGGCGCATTCAAGACCCGCACCATTTCGCTGCTGTATCTTGCAGAACAAGGCGCTGCTGGCTTAAAAACCGCACTTGATGCTGTCTGCGAAACAGCCAAGCAAGCTGTCAGAGATGGTTTTAATATCATTATCCTCTCTGATCGTGGCGTGGATGCTGATCATGTGCCCATTCCTGCCTTGCTGGCGACCTCTGCGGTGCATCATCAGCTCACCGATGAAGGCTTGCGTACTGAAACCGGCCTGGTCGTAGAAACCGGTTCAGCACGAGAAGTACATCATTTCGCAACCCTCGCCGGTTTTGGCGCAGAAGCGATTAATCCCTATCTCGCGTTTGAAACACTCTCTGCTGCAAAACTGGATGCCAGCGAGGAAGCGCTGCATGCAGGCTACGTTAAAGCCATTGGCAAAGGGCTGCACAAAGTCATGTCGAAAATGGGCATCTCAACGTACCAGTCCTATTGCGGAGCGCAGATTTTTGACGCTGTCGGCCTGAGTAGTGAGTTCATTGATAGCTATTTTCATGGTACTTCAACCTTGATTGAAGGCATCGGTATCAAAGAAGTCTCTGATGAAGCAGTTCGCTGGCATCGCGACGCCTACGGCGATAACCCAATCTATGCGGATGCGCTGGATGTCGGTGGTGATTACGCCTTCCGGCTGCGTGGAGAAGCTCATAGCTGGACGCCAGAAACTATTTCCAAGCTGCAACATGCAACGCGCAGCAATAACTTTGCAACTTTCCGCGAGTTCTCCAAAGTAATCAATGAGCAAGCGGAGCAACTGATTACCTTCCGTGGACTGTTTGCGTTCAAAGAAGGTCAGACTTCGGTGCCGCTGGATGAAGTAGAATCCGCAGCCGACATCGTTAAACGCTTTGCCACCGGAGCCATGTCTTTTGGTTCGATCTCTTACGAGGCACACACCACGTTAGCCATCGCCATGAACCAGATTGGCGGCAAATCCAATACCGGTGAAGGTGGCGAGCTACGCGAACGATTCTTGCCGCTGCCCGATGGTAGCAGTAACCCGTTGCGCTCGGCGATCAAACAAGTGGCTTCCGGACGATTCGGTGTAACCGTGGAATATCTCGCCAATTCCGATGATATTCAGATCAAAATGGCACAAGGCGCCAAGCCCGGTGAGGGCGGACAGTTACCTGGACACAAAGTGGATCAAACCATCGCATCGGTAAGAAACTCTACCCCCGGCGTTGGCTTGATCTCACCGCCGCCGCATCATGATATTTATTCGATTGAGGATCTCGCACAGCTCATTCATGATCTTAAAAACACCAACCCACGCGCTCGAATTTCAGTAAAGCTAGTCTCTGAAGTCGGTGTTGGAACAGTTGCTGCCGGTGTAACCAAGGCGCACGCCGACCACATCACTATCGCCGGTTACGATGGTGGCACCGGTGCTTCGCCGCTGACCTCCATTAAGCATGCAGGTTCCAGCTGGGAGCTGGGTCTGGCAGAAACCCACCAAACGCTGCTTCTGAATAATCTGCGTGGTCGGGTTTGCGTCCAGGTTGATGGTGGCTTTCGCACCGGTCGGGATGTGGTGATTGGCGCCTTACTCGGTGCCGATGAATTTGGTTTTGCCACCGCGCCGCTGATTGTAGAAGGCTGCTTGATGATGCGTAAATGCCATCTCAATACCTGCCCTGTCGGCATCGCCACGCAAAACCCCGAGCTACGCAAGCGATTCACTGGCAAACCTGAGCATGTCGTTAACTACTTCTTTTTTGTCGCACAAGAGATTCGTGAGTTAATGGCTGAGCTGGGTTTCCGCAACTTTAACGATATGATTGGCCGCTCCGACCTGCTTGAAAAAAGCACCGCGATCGATCATTGGAAATCTCGGGGTCTCGATTTTAGCAGCGTCTTTTATCGCCCGGACGTCGATGACTCTGTCGCCACTTATAACTGTGAAAAACAGGATCACGGGCTGGATAAATCCATTGATCACCAGTTAATTGCACAAGCTAAATCCGCATTGGAAGATCGTCAACCGGTCAAAATCAATATCGGCGTGAGCAATGTGAACCGCAGCTTCGGCACCCTGCTTTCTGGCGAAATTGCTAAGCGGTATGGCATTGATGGCCTGCCTGACGATTGCATCCACATTAAAGCTAGCGGCACCGTCGGGCAATCGCTCGGCGCATGGCTCGCCAAGGGCGTCACCATCGAGCTAGAAGGCGAAGGTAATGACTATGTTGGCAAGGGCCTCTCCGGCGGACGCATCATCGTCTACCCACCCGCTAATAGCAGCATTGGTAATGCGGAAGACAATATTATTGTCGGTAATACCGTCATGTACGGCGCGATCAGCGGTGAATGCTTCTTCCGAGGTGTCGCTGGTGAGCGATTCGGTGTACGTAACTCCGGTGGCCTGGCGGTTGTTGAAGGTGTTGGCGATCACGGCTGTGAATACATGACCGGCGGTGTTGTCGTCGTGCTCGGTCCAACCGGCCGAAATTTTGCAGCCGGCATGTCCGGTGGTATCGCCTACGTGCTCTGTGACGATCACGATCTCGAAAATCACTGCAACATGGCTCAGGTAGAACTGGAAGCCATTCAGGAAGACACTGACGCGCCAGAAGATGTTAGCCATGATATGACGCGCTACGACGCAACTCGTTTAAAGCAGCTCATCACCCAACACAAGCATTACACCAACAGCGCTGTTGCTCAAAAAATACTCGACAACTGGAGTGACTACCTACCGAAATTCAAAAAGGTCATGCCGGTAGAATACCGTCGCGCTTTGCTAGAAATGCAGCAACAACAATCCGCAACCACACAGAGAGGCCAATAAGATGGGAAAACCCACAGGATTTCTTGAAATCGACCGCCAGGATAGAGGCTATGCACCCGTAGCAGACCGCACGGGACACTATAAAGAATTCGTTATCGCGCTGGCTGATGATGAAGTTCGCGATCAAGGTGCGCGTTGTATGGACTGTGGCATCCCGTTTTGTCACGAAGGCTGCCCGGTGAATAACATCATCCCCGAATGGAATGATCTGGTCTACCAGGACAATTGGGAAGCGGCATTAACGACGCTGCACTCCACCAATAATTTCCCTGAATTTACTGGCCGCATCTGCCCTGCCCCCTGCCAGGAATCCTGTACATTGAATCTTGAAGGTACTCCGGTATCTATCAAAACCATCGAATGTGCGATTATTGATAAAGGCTGGGACGAAGGCTGGATCAAGCCACAAGTCGCCAGACATAAAACCGGCAAGAAAGTCGCTATCGTAGGTTCTGGCCCTGCTGGCATGGCCGCTGCGCAGCAGCTTGCTCGCGTCGGCCACCATGTCATCGTATTTGAGCGCCAAGAGCGAATCGGTGGCCTAATGCGTTTCGGTATTCCCGATTTCAAACTGGATAAAACCATCATTGACCGGCGCGTCAGTCAAATGATGACCGAGGGCGTTAAATTCCGCACCAATACCGAAGTTGGCGTCGATATTCAAGCCGCTGACCTGGTCACAAACTTTGATGCCGTAATTCTCACCGGCGGATCTGAAGATCCTCGCGATCTGCCAATCCCCGGACGCGATCTCGAAGGCGTCCATTTTGCAATGGATTACCTGCGCAGCAACAGTAAACGCGTACAGGGACTGGAAATCGCTGATGATCAGTTCATTTCTTCTGAAGGCAAAAACGTGGTTGTCATCGGCGGCGGCGATACTGGCTCCGATTGCATCGGCACTTCAACTCGTCACGGCGCTCAATCCGTCACTCAAATCGAGATCATGCCGCAACCCCCTGAGCATGAAGACAAGCTACTCACCTGGCCTGACTGGCCCAACAAGATGCGCACCTCCTCTTCTCAGGAAGAAGGCTGCGAGCGCATGTTCTCTGTTGCGAGCAAAGAGTTTGTTGGTGAAAACGGCAAGCTGAAAGCCATAAAATGTATCAAAGTCGAGTGGAACAAAGACGACAACGGCCAATGGCAAATGTCAGAAGTTGCCGGCTCAGAATTTGAACTCAAGGCAGAACTGGCGACATTGGCTATGGGATTTGTACACCCGGTATACGCGGGCATGCTCGAAGAGCTAGGCGTTGACCTTGATCCACGCGGAAATGTGCTTGGATCAACCGAAGGTGACAACGCCTACAAAACTTCCCTCGACAAAGTTTTTGCTGCTGGCGATATGCGTCGCGGACAATCATTGGTCGTCTGGGCGATTCGCGAAGGCAGGCAGGCAGCACGCTCTGTGGACGAATTTCTAATGGGGTCATCAGAATTGCCCCGTTGATCAGAGCATATATCACCTTAGGGGGATATATGCACTGACTAATTAGTGTAAAAATAGCATCATTTTTTAGAATCTACCCAACAGGAGAGAATATGTCACTTGACTCAGTTGAAAGAACAGACGCTGGCTATCTGGTTAATATTGGCGAGTGGAACGAAGAAATCGCAGCCGCACTCTTCGTCGAAGAGGAGATCGAGGCTACCGATGAGCACTGGGATGTCATTAAGTACGTCCGTCAGGAAGTCATGGAAGGCGATGAACCCAATGAGCGCAGCATCATGAAAGCTATGGGTAAACTCTGGGGTCGTAAAGTCAAGTCCAAGGAAATGTACGAAAAATTTCCTGGTATGGCATCCAAGCAAGGCCTGAAAATTGGTGGTTGCCCTCAAAGTACCCGTAAAGGCGGATACTAGCGCACAGCGTCACAACATTAAAATCCTACGGGGAGTCTATTAGCTGTTTCTGATAGACTGTCTTTAAAAGCTTTATAGAGGTACTAACTATGACTAAGCAAGAAAAGATCCAAAAAATGATCGAAATGCAAAAGAAGTTCATGGCGGTCGAGAAAGAAAAAGGTGTGGATCAGGTTGATTATTTCAAGCCTGAAGAAGGAAGCACACTCGATGGATATCGCGAAGAATACAGAGATCTCGCCATGTCACTGGTTGATGATGCTCACGCAGAAGTTGGCTCTAAGCCATAAGTTTCGGTTGTCCCCAGCATCGAAGATTAAAAAAGACCGCTAATGCGGTCTTTTTTTTATGCGCGAAAGCTTTTCATTTTTAACCTGACCAAGCACTCAAAACTTTACCTTTAGACCAAAAGAGATAATGGTGGGCAACTGATTAACGGATTTTCTGGCGCTGAAATCGGAATTGTAATCATAGCCAGCGAGATTTTTACGCCCATAAGCATTGATCAACTCAACGTAGCCGGACATATCCGCGTGCTGTAGCTGGAACTGACGATCAAAACGTAAATCCAGCCGGTGGTAATCTGGCAGCCTCTCTGAATTAATTCCCCCGTAAATAGGAATAAATCGCTGCGGATCATCTGGATCAGCCATAGCGCCAATAATTGGTGTGTTGGGCGCACCACTGTGAAACCACCATTTCATACCAAAGCGCCATTTATCGTTGAGAATAAATTCATTCACCAGTGATGCGATGACAGGCTGATCAAACTCAAAATCAAATTTTTCTCCGGTGAGCTGGTTTTTCCTTGCCGATTTAGAGGCACTTACCGACAACCAGCCACTCCATTTGTCGGTCAGCCCACGGCGTATCAGTATTTCAAATCCATCGGCGCTGCCCTCCCCGGTATTGCTGTAACGTGTCAGCGGATTAGAAGTCACCAGTTTGTTGAATTGTTTGTGGTATATCTCTGTTTTCAACGACCAGCTTTTGGAGAAGTCTTTCTCGGCTCCCAGCACATAGTGAGTTGAGGATTCATGATCTAATTGAGGATTCCCAAAAACCTTTTCGCTCACCAAAAACCCGGGGAACTGGTGATACTGGCCTGCCGCTGCCGAGAATATCCAGCCATCATCAGCCAAATATTCCGCACGAATCCTTGGCTCGACAAAGCCCTTACCCAGGTAATCTTCATAACTGTACGCCAGCCCACCCGTGAGAATAAGATGATCATTTACAAACCAGTTATCCTCGGCATACAGATTCACTACATTGGCTTTTAATTTATCATCGCTGCGCAGTAAAACCGCATCCGTAACGCTGCAATCCACTTCAAACTCGGTACACCCAGGATCCTGAAAGTTAATTGTATAGTCAGCTTTCACTTGTGACACGGTGCCACCAACATTTAGCTGCTGGCTCTCGGTCAATGGCATTTTCCAGCGACCTTTAATAAAACGGGTATCAATCTCTGTTCGGCTATCCAGTACCGCACCCGCTTTATCTTCACTCCCCGTTCTCATGTGGCCGATTGCCAAGGTCAGTTCTTTACCTTGAGCAAAACCCTGTTTCCAAACCAGCCCCTGCGAGTGAAACGCTACGTTTTCTTTATGCTGCCCGACCAAGTCGGGTTCGTTACGAATGTCGTCATCTTTGTTGGAAAGATTAAACTCCGTATCATCAGAAGCACCGGTGAGCTGTAAGGTTAACGAGGCATCGTCAGCAGGTTTCCATAAATACTTGCCTTGATAATCTGTAAATTTAGGAAATTGAACAAAATCCACACCGTCATCGTCATCAATGATTAAGTCTTCCAATAGCAAATCCAGGTAGCTAACCCTGCCAGCCAGATAGAACGACTGGTTTTCGGTGATCGGGCCTTCGATTAACGCACCAGCCTTAAGAAAACTGATATCCAGCGTGGTGCTAAATTCCTTGCTATCCGGTTCGCGCAGAGCCACATCAATCACCGCAGCTGTACCTCCGGTAAAACGTGCAGCGTAGGAGGAAGGGTACAGTGCAAAACTCTTCACCAGATGCTCGTTGAAAACACTCACGCCGCCACCAAAGTGGAACAGATATCCCGTAGGCAAAAAATCAACAAAATAACTGTTGTCTTCTGGTCTTGAGCCTCGAATCGCTGGCGCTGCACTGGTGTCATCATTTACCGCAACGCCAGGCAATGTCTGCAACACACGAATTGGATCACCACCGGTTCCTGGAGTATGCGTCAGCGCATCCTGATCCAGCACCACTCCGCCGCTGACCTCAGCTTCTATGGCTTTATCCTCAGTGATCGTTATTTTCTCCAGTGCTTCAGCGGAAACTTTCGATGCGAATGGCATTAATCCCAAAATAATCAATCCCGTCATAAGCTCAGTAATACTATTTTTTTGCATTATTATTCTCAGCGATATTATTTAATTAAACATTTCTGTGATCTACGGGGAATTTGAAAGCAGAACAATGCACCACCCAAAGGTACTCCTGAATCAGATTGGCTAATCTCACATCATCGTCGACCAGCAAAACTGTCGGTTTGTCGTTCGCCGTGTTCATTGAATAAGAGAAGCCCCGCCTGAAGTGTAAGGGCTATCCTACCGACTTGGGAAACCCTTGTCGGTAGTTGGATGGTATCTAATCGTAACGCTTTGTATCAGCCAGCGTGGCCGCGCCGCTGAGGACGGAAAAAATTGAGAAATGATATCAACAGTAAAAATGAAAAACCGAAACTCCCGCCGCCGTTGCTATCCCCAGAGGCATCACCATTTCCGTCAGTCGCAGGTGGATTAGTCGGGTTGTTATCCTCTTTAGGGTCAGAAGGTGGTGGTGGCAGCTCCAGTCCTTCATTAATTTCCACGAGGAAAGCTGGCACTCGGGAATAAACGTCGTAGAAACCCTCCAAGGCGCACCCGGAACCAAAGCTGGTCAACCCTGCGACATAGTCGATGCCTTCGCGATTGATTAAAATAGGGCCTCCGCTATCGCCTTGACAGGTTCCCGTACCACGGCCTCCTGTGCCAGCACAAACCATTGAATCATCGAGAATATTACCATAAGCGATGCTACACACGTCTCTACTAACAAAAGGCATATCTACTTCAAAAATGGTATTAACCGGCGGAGTAAAGGGCGGATCCTCGCCTTCTTCGACGATAGATTGAACTCCTCTGCCAATGGCTGTGCCAAGCTCTCCACCGCGCTCCGCTTGAGCAAGCATTTCTTCGGTAGCGATTGCGACAGGCTGGATATTATCCGGTTCCTTTAGCAGTTTTAATAATGCAAAATCGTTAACTGGAACACTTGTGTTCTGGATTACGCGGTAACCTTCATGCAGCCTGATTTCTTCAACACCGATGACATTTTCCTGATCAAAGCGGAGATCGTGTCCACCAATGTTAACGGCTACAGTGTCGGCAACGCTATCGACAACACAATGACCAGCGGTTATTACCCAGCCGTTCCCAATGTAGACCCCACCGCAAAAGCTACTGGTCGGGATTACATCAGAGCGAAAATTTCCGCCAACCGCATCAATTTTTCCCAATAATTCAAATCCAACTTGCTGACTGGTTCCAACCACCGGGATCGTTACCTCAACGCCAGCATTAACAATATTACCAAACAGACCGGCTTCGCTAGAAATATTGTTATAGATGATGGCCCCAATCCCACCGCCATTTTGGCAGCTGATGGCTTTTTCCCAAAAGAAAGTGGTGCCTCTCTCTATCAGACAGACTTTGCCTGTTGCTCCGGGGCATTCGCTAAAGCCACTAGCACAATCGACCAGCAAACCAGAAAACAGGAGCTCTTTGGAACCAACGAAAAAATTACCTTCGAAAGCTTCGTCACCAACGCGAAACTGGTGGCCTTGGGTCATCAACGCTGCAAAATAAGGTCGTGCGTTGGGAATAGATTCAGCACCGCCAACAATTCTGGTTTGTACGCCCGCCGATAGCACCGGACTAGTGATCATTGCGATAATAAACGCAGCAAAGATCCTTCTATGGGTGAAGCGCATAGATCGTTCCTGAAAGTGGATAAGTGCTAAAAGTGTACCAATCATTCTACGCTAAGGGTTCAGATTTAGTTGCTATTG
>CAZNYF010000003.1:18601-36954 GCA_964577195.1 uncultured Thiotrichales bacterium
GTGCTAAAAGTGTACCAATCATTCTACGCTAAGGGTTCAGATTTAGTTGCTATTGTATTTTAAAATAAAAAGACCGCTTGATTACTTTGAAATTCTGGTGAGGCGAAAACGATTACTCAGTAACGCCAGTCCCCAGAACAAAATCAATACCCAAGGGTTAATCGAACCGGTTGCACCGCGTTTTCTATCCAGCACGGGTGGTTCGATTACAACCGGTTCTGCATCATCACTATCAATCGTGATCGTCGCTCTAGTCGGATTCGCAAAAAACACTTCTTGCACCGATGGGTCACTGCTGATTTCGAAAAAGAATGTTTCATCTGCTTCAAACTCTTTATCGTTGATTAAAGTTACGGTAACAAACTTGCTGGACTCGTTTGGCGCAAATGTAATCAGTGAGCCGACGCCGATATAATCTTCTCCTTCTTTAGCTGTTCCATCGATGGTTTGGTATTTCATCGTCGCGGCCTGATCTGCTGGCCCAACTCTCTGAATTTCGATTGACGCGAAACCAGGTTTAGGAATTCTTTCGCCACCTTCGCCGGTATTGGGTGAATCATCGCGGAGTTCTTCCTGAATTGTATAAGTTGATTTGGCGAGTTTGTACTCTCCGAATGCAACGGTGTCATTGTCCAGAATCGACAACCTGGCGATATCCCGATCACCGATACGTGCTGAACCGGTATTGCTTAATAGCGCAAAAATCACTTCCTCGGAAGCATTTGATTCTTTGTTGCCATCGTCAATAATCTCAACCGTAAAAGACTTTGCGGTACTATCACCATCTGCCCAGCTAAGTGTTTGCTGAGAATAGTTATAGTCGGCACCCAGAGAAGCATCACCCGCCAGAAGATCGACGACTTCGACAGACACAGCACCCGCAGAACCACCGCTGCGCTCAACCGTTAAAGTAATCACGCCATCGGATTCACTGCGTGGAAAACTTTGGGCGAGAAAGTTTAATTGCCCGCTATTAGCAGGCTGTAGCCCTCCAGTTTCATAAGCTCCGGCATCGCAACGATTTGCGGTATCGCGGCCAAACAGACGTTGATCAGTCGCCAGACATTCCGCGCCCGGAACCAGATTAATTGCAACGCTGGTGGGAGGTAAGGCCGTGGTTTGTAGAATCCCGCCGTTGTCGTCCAGATCTAAAACAAACTCTCCAGTCTCATTGGGTTTATCACTGCCCAGAGTGAGGTTACAGGTTGCATCGCCGGAAACATTATTACCGGTAGAAACAATCGTTCCTGCACACAAAGTTGTATTTGCCGCGGGCTGAATAACAATCGAGTTCTTCAAAACGATCTTGCCTGTTTTTGCCGTAATCCCGGCAGTTGAGTCAGGAGCACTGGTGTTTCCGGCAACCGTCACGTGGGTCAATGTTAGTTCATGTGCGGCATCGGTCGAATCAAAAAGAACACCAGCATCAGTACCAAAAACGGCACCATCCTGTTGCGTAATAAATCCAGTATTATTCAGTACAATGGTCGAATTCTCGATGGCATTTCCATCGCCCGTTGCTGCCACGCCAGCGCCGCTAAAGGCAGCATTGTTACTGATCAGTAACTCCCGCACGGTGACACCACCAGAAAGTACTAATCCGCCACCTGAGCCAACGTCAGTATCATCCACCGTGTTTTGCTGAATCAGTGATTGTCTGATTGAACTACCTGTAGTGGATGGCTCAAAAAATATGCCACCACCGCTCAAAGATGATTCATTAAACCGCAAACTAACCCTGAGCATTTGTGCATTCGCCGCTGACGCAACGTAAATAGCGCCCCCATTTCGTTCTGCATCATTACCGGAAAAACCCGCATCGCGAACAAACGCCTGCCCAGCAGCCAGATAGAGTGCGCCACCATCAGAAATACCTGTTTCATTGGGGCTTTGTGGGCCAGCGCGTGAAGCTAGATTTCCTCCAAACGTGACACCATTTTTAATAATCAAAGTCGCGGCTGAGTAAATTGCCCCACCTAACACACCGCGATTGGTCGAAAATTGGGAGGATTCAATTATCATGGTACCGGCAAGATGCTGAATCGCACCACCTCGACCGTTGCCGGGGCTTTGTGTGTCTGCTCGGTTGCTGACAAACGCTGAGTTAGAGATAGTTACAGTGCCGCCTTGGTTCTGAATCGCCGCGCCACCGGTTTTAATCTCCCCTTGCTCAAAACGCGAATTATCAATACGGACTGTGCCAAATTCAGTCGCAATGGCTCGCCCGTTACCGAGCTTGCGGCTATTGATGAACTCCAGCGCACCGCCCTCGTTAAAAATGGCGTTGGACTCCAGTCCGCCACGAACGATTGTGACATTATCCAGTGTGAGATCACCACGGCTGAAAATCATCGAACCATTCTTCTCGGGAATCCCGCCAGAGTATATGGCAGGACCGTCCTGCATTCGCAGATCTCGGATTAGTACTTCCGTGGTTTGCACATTGTTACGCTTGATATCAAAAATTCGGGAGAAATTTGTCCCCGCAACTGCGCTGGCGATATTGCCATCCAGGTCGAGAGAACCTTGAATCACAACCGAAGAGGTAATGTCATAATCCTGTTTAAGATCATTAATAATTGTTCCGGCAAACAACTGAATCAGACGAACTCTATCTGTGTCCTGATTACTCTCTTGAATCGCTGCGCGCAAACTGCAACCGTTTTCACTGGTGCGACAAATGCCATCACTGAGATCGGTATCCGGCAGATCAGTGAATTCAGTTACACCAATCGTCGGCCCAGTGACATCGGTAAGCTCAACCGCAACCGCAGATGGAATAATCAAGCACAGGAATAAGCCGCTAAGCGCGGCTGTGAACAAATTCGCGTTTTTCATAAGATGGATCCAATTAATGTCTCGCCCTACCTCACTTTGAGTTGCCCGTGAGATTTAATGACATTAATTATAAGGAGAAGTGCTACTAGCAAGCGTAACTGGTTCACGTAAACCGGGGGTTTTACCTTTTGTCATGAATAAAAGGCCTAAAGTCGTGATTTTGCTCGCATTGTTGCTGGTGTTCCCGAATCCATCATCCGCAGCTGCAATAAACCTAAAACACCTTCTCTGGATAATAATGCATATTTACATTACAATTACCTATCTTACGAAGATGGAATCACGCCATGACTACCTTAACCGTTACAGCAAGAGGCCAAGTAACCTTCCGTAAGGAGGTACTGACACATCTCGGTGTAAAGCCGGGTGACAAAATAGAAATAGATTTATTGCCCGACGGCCTGGGAGTGGTCAAAGCTGCAAAATCATCTGGAAAGATTGATGATTTTATTGGATTACTCAAAAGAAAAAGCAATAAGACTGCAACAATTGAAGCACTCAATGAGGCCGCATCTCGCGGTTGGGCCAGCGATAAATGAAAGTGGTCGCTGATACCAATGTCCTGATTCGTGCTGTTGTTCAAGACGACCCTATTCAAAGCAAAATTGCTGCCAAGCTATTAACAGAAGCAAAATTAATCATCGTTGCATTAGCTTCACTATGTGAGTTCGTGTGGGTGTTACGCAGGGTTTACGATTACGAAACAACGGATATAAGCGCTGCAATCCGAGCACTGCTGGCTGCAAATAATGTTGAAATGAACAGCCCGGCTGTTGAAGCGGGACTAAAAGTACTCGAAGCCGGTGGTGACTTTGCAGATGGTGTTATCGCTTACGAGGGAACCTGGCTGGGCGCAGACACGTTTGTCTCCTTTGACAAAAAAGCAGTCAAAATACTTTCTTCGCAAGGTATATCTGCCAAGTTGCTGTAGCGTCGGCTATTAATTTTTCTTTTTTATTAGTCGGTTGTGCAATATCTCGGCTTCCTGAAGTAGCGAGGGTTCTAAATCGACTATTCTATTTAGAATATCCATTGCAACATGCTTTATCGTCAGCACAATAATTGCCGAGGTGGTTTGGGTACCGAATGGCGATATGTGTCAAATATCGACATTGATTGCTACTCACAAGTTATTAGCTGATTCACAACTTTGACGCAACCCTCTCAATCTTCCAACTCTCCTTAATTTTAGCCGATAGTGCTTTCAATTCATTATTTTATAACTACTGTCCTGCTTCGATTTTCGCCCAGGAATCTCTGAGTGTGACGACTCTGTTGAATGCAGGTTTGCCATTAACATCCTGATCTCGGCAGAAATAACCTTCACGCTCGAACTGGTAGCTGTCGCCTGACTTTGATGCATCCAGTGATCGTTCCACCATGGCATTTTCTACGCGCTGTAGTGAATCCGGATTGAGATGTTCTTTCCAGTCTTCGACTTCTTTATCGCTTTCCGGGGTTGGATGAGAAAATAGCCGGTCGTATAGACGCACTTCAGCAGGAATGCCGTGTCGAGCCGAGACCCAGTGAATCACGCCTTTGACTTTTCTGCCCTCCGGCTTTTTTCCGAGCGTGTCAGGATCATGCGAACAGATCAGTTCGATGATTTCTCCGGAGGCATCTTTAACTACTTCATTGCAGCGAATTACATAGCTGTTACGCAGGCGGACTTCCCCGCCGCTGACCAGGCGTTTGAATTTTTTGTTCGGTGCAACTTCCAGAAAATCGTTACGGTCGATGACCAAATCGCGGCAGAACGGGATTTCGCGTCGCCCCATGCTTTCATCTTTGGGATGGTTCTGCGCACTGAGGATTTCGTCTTTATCTTCCGGGTAATCAGTGAGCGTTACTTTAAGCGGATTAATCACTGCCATGCGTCTGGCAGCTTTCGCATCCAGGTCTTCTCGAATACACGCTTCGAGTACGCCCATTTCGACGCTGCTATCAACCTTGGTAACACCGATGCGTTTGGCGAATTCACGAATTGATGAAGCGGTATAGCCACGCCGGCGCAGTCCAGCAATGGTTGGCATACGAGGGTCATCCCAGCCTTCGACCAGGTTTTCATCCACTAACTGGGTCAGCTTGCGTTTGCTCATGACGAAGTACTGCAAATTTAGGCGTGAAAATTCGATCTGCTGGGGGTGCGCGTCGATAGTAATATTGTCCAGCACCCAGTCGTAAAGCGGCCGGTGATCCTGAAACTCCAGGGTGCAGAGTGAATGCGTCACCCCTTCTATCGCATCTGAAATGGGATGGGTAAAATCGTACATCGGATACAGGCACCAATTCTCTCCGGTTTGATGATGCACCAGGCCACTGCGAATCCGGTACATGACTGGATCGCGCATGTTCATGTTGGGCGAAGCCATGTCGATTTTCGCGCGCAACACGCGCGAGCCATCTGCAAATTCCCCAGCGCGCATTCGCTGAAATAGATCGAGATTCTCTTCGACCGAGCGATCCCGATACGGACTCGGCTTACCCGGCTCCGTCAAAGTACCGCGATATTCGCGCGTCTGATCCGCGCTCAGCTCACAGACATAGGCCAGTTCTTTGTTAATCAACTCAATGGCAAAATCATAAAGCTGATCAAAATAATCGGAAGCAAAATGTAATTCACTCCATTCATATCCCAGCCATTGCACATCGGCCTTGATCGCATCAATGTATTCCTTTTTTTCTTTCTGCGGATTGGTATCGTCAAACCGCAGGTTACAACGACCGTTGTAATCCGCTGCCACACCAAAATTAAGCACTATGGATTTAGCATGTCCGATATGTAAAAAGCCATTCGGCTCTGGCGGAAAACGCGTCACAATCGCCTGGTGTTTACCGCTTTTAAGATCAGTATCAATCATCTGACGAATAAAATTAACCGGCGCTTTGTTTTCTGGGGATTTATCTTCCATGGAGTCAAACAGTCATTGTTTAAAAGGAGCGCCAGTTTACCGGCTTAACACCCAGAATTCTCAGTAATCCTATCCATATCACGTATTAGTGGTAGGGACTGGCGCAATCCAAGCAACCTGCTATGCTTTATTTATCTCTCAATACAGAATGTAAATAAATGAAAAATCTAATTATTTCAACGCTTTTGGCAACAGCACTGATCAGCGGCTGCGCGACAAACCCGGTAACCGGCAAGAAAGAATTCAGCATTGTCTCCGAAGCCCAGGAGCTGGAGATAGGCAAGCAACAATATGCGCCGTTGCGCCAGGCTCAGGGTGGTGATTACGAGGTCGATCACCGTCTGACAGCTTATGTCAATGAAGTGGGGCAACGTCTGGCTCGTGTCAGTGATCGCAAGCTGCCTTATGAATTTAAAGTAATCAACAGCTCAGTACCCAATGCCTGGGCATTACCGGGTGGCAAAATATCTGTCAACCGAGGTCTGTTGACAGAACTAAGCAGTGAAGCAGAATTAGCCGCCGTACTCGGCCATGAAATTACGCATGCTGCTGCACGTCACGGTGCTCGCTCCATGTCTCGCGGAATGCTGGTACAAGGCGCAATGCTGGGTGCAGTCATCGCCAGTCAGGGAAAAGACTACGCCCAGCTCGCACAGATTGGCGCAAGTATTGGCGCACAATTAATCACCACAAAACACGGCCGCGATGCAGAGCGTGAATCCGACTACTACGGCATGAATTACATGTCCAAAGCCGGATACAGCCCACAAGGTGCTATCGATTTACAAAAAACCTTTGTACGACTTTCAGAAGATCGCAACCCGGATTGGTTGAGCGGCATGTTTGCCAGTCATCCTCCCTCTATCGAACGGGTTAAAAATAATATTAAAACCGCCGCCGGGTTACCCAAAACCGGCGAGATTGGTGCTACCCGTTATCAATCCCAATTAGCCCGTTTAATGCGCTCTAAACCTGCTTATGATGCCTACGATGATGCGCGCAAAGCATTCTCTGAAAAGGACTATGCTAAAGCACGTTCGCTGGTTAATAAATCAGTTTCCATCGAGCCACGTGAAGGACATTTTCATGCCTTGCTCGGTGATATTGCATTAGAACAAAATCAGACTCAGGCCGCTAAATCTTATTACGACCGCGCCATCAGTAATAATCAAAACTTCTTTTATTATTATGTACAACGCGGCGTCGTTAACGAAAAACTTCGGCATAACGCAGCAGCAAAACAGGATCTACAAAAAAGTCTCGATTTGCTACCCACAGCGGATGCTTATAATTCACTTGGTAATATCGCCCGGGCAGAAAGAAATCCCACAAAAGCGAAAGAGTACTATGCCAAGGCCGCAGAAAATAATAGCGAAGCAGGACAATCAGCATACGGGTCGCTCGTAGATATGGATATTGGCAGCAATCCGTCCCAATACGTACGAGTTAAAGTTGCACAAAATAGCTCCGGTGGCATCGTTGCGCAAATCAGCAATCCAACACCACGAAAAATAGGCCGAGTTGTTTTGGCGATTAGCGTTGCAGATACTTCCGGTAGAGTAAGACAAACATCAAAACCCCTTAGCGGCACAATTGCTGCGGGGACTAAAGAGAAAATTAATCTTGGTATTAATGGACTAACTCAGGCGCAGTTACAAACGCTTAGAGTCGCTGTAACTCAAGCAAGAGTTGTTCGATAAAAACACACTGATAATTTACCCTCGCGGATGATGCTCTGCATGCAGAGATTGTAATCTTGCCTGTGCGACGTGAGTATATATTTGCGTGGTAGAAATATCGCTGTGCCCCAAGAGCATTTGCACCACTCTTAAATCTGCGCCGTGATTTAATAGGTGTGTGGCAAAAGCATGTCGTAGCGTGTGCGGTGTCAAGTGTTTGGTAATGCCAGCGGTGACTGCATAACGCTTGATCGAATACCAGAAATTCTGCCGTGTCATACCGGTTCCACGGCGGGATAAAAATAATGCATCCACAGCAGGCTTAATACCTAATAAACCGGCTCTTGCCTGACGCCGGTATTTAGTAATCCATTCAACCGCTTCTTCGCCTAACGGCACTAGCCGCTCCTTGTTGCCTTTGCCAATGATTTTTACTGCACCCGCTTGTAAATTAACTTGCTGAAAACTGAGAGTGACTAATTCGCTAACGCGTAGTCCGCTGGCATAAAGTACTTCCAGCATAGCTCGGTCACGCAGGCCAATATCAGTATCCAGATCTGGGGCAGCCAAAAGTTTTTCGACATCTTGTTCGCTCAAAGAGTCCGGTAAAGATCGACCTATATTTGGCGCTTCGATTAATGCGACAGGATTTTCTTTTACTATCTGCTCACTGAGTAAATAGCGATAAAATCGTCGCCATGCAGAAATAGCCCGTGAAATTGAACGCGCGCTGATACCACGCTGGGTCTTGCTACGCACACAGGCTCTAAGCTCCTCAGATGCCGCTGTGAGGAAAGTTTTATCCTGCGACACCAACCACGTCGAGAGTTGATTTAAATCGTTATAATAAGCATCTCGTGTATTCTCACTCAGACCGTGTTCGAGCCACAGAGAATCGATAAATTGCCCCATCAATTCATCGTTGCTGTCGTTCATCAGTCCTTATTCAACCCACCGAATGATTTAAGAAATTCCATCGGTAACGGGAAAACCACGGTAGAGGAATTCTCGGTCGAGATATCAGCCAGCGTTTGTAAATAACGCAGCTGCAGCGCTTGCGGGTTTCTCGAAATGATATCGGCAGCAGCGGCGAGTTTTTCTGCTGCTTGCAATTCACCTTCTGCGTTAATTATCTTGGCACGTCTTTCCCGCTCTGCTTCTGCCTGACGGGCTATCGCTCTAACCATCGACTCATCCAGGTCAATATGCTTGATTTCAACATTGCTGACTTTAATGCCCCAGGCTTCGGTTCGATCGTCCAGTATTGCTTGAATATCTGTATTTAATTTTTCCCTCTCAGAAAGCATTTCATCGAGCTCGTGCTGTCCCAACACAGAGCGCAATGTTGTTTGTGCTAATTGGCTGGTAGCCATGTAGTAGTCTTCCACTTGAATAATTGCGCGCTCGGGATTCACTACTTTAAAATATAAAACAGCACTGACATGCACGGTTACATTATCTCGTGAAATAACATCCTGAGTAGGAATATCCATCGTGATAATACGCAAATCAACGCGCACCATTTGTTGCAGTACTGGAATTACCAGTATTAGACCCGGACCTTTTACTCGCTGAAATCGTCCCAGAAAAAATACAACTGCACGCTCATATTCGGGGATAACACGAATTGCCGACATCAAAATAATACCGACAATAATAAGTGGAATCAAATAGGCCAACATAACCATTCTCCTGAGTTTTATTAGGGTAAATTAAGGCTCCTCTAAAAACAGAAGTGCTGTTTTTAGAGGTGCCCTAAGTATGCTTTAACTATTCTAAAGGTTCTACCGTCAGCACCAGACCATCGACACCAACGACTCTGACTTGCTCTCCGTTAACAACGGGAAAGTTTGATATTGCCAGCCAGGATTCACCATTAAACCGAACCCGTCCCTGATCTGCAAAATCTGCCATCACATAAGCCATTTTTCCAGTCATGGATTCTACCCCGCTAACCACCTGTGTTTGCCGTAAGCGCGACAGAGTTGAAACCATCCAGACTAAAAATCCGCCTGCAACCAACGCCAAACCACCAATTAAAGGGATCGATACCGCCAGATGTTCATCATCAAATAATATAATAGATCCAATGACAAAAGCGATTAATCCACCCGCACCTAAAATACCTGCGCTGCTAACAAATGCTTCGGCAATGATAAAGGTCAAACCCACAACCACCAAAACCATGCCTGCGTAGCTAACCGGTAATATTTGAAACGCATACAACGCCAGAATTAAACTGATCGCACCCACCACACCGGGCAATACAAACCCGGGACTGGAAAACTCAAAAATCAGTCCGTAAATTCCCACCAGCATCAAGATATAGGCAATATTGGGATCGGTAATTATCGACAACAAACGATTTCGCCAATCAGCCTGTATCCGTTCAATCTCAACATTTTGCATCGCAAGGGTTGTTTCTACATTACCAACATTAATTTTTTTCCCATTAATTTTATCCAGCAACTGGGTGACATCATCCGCGATAAGATCAATCACACCTTTGTCCAGTGCCTCAGAAGCCGTTAATGTTTGTGCTTGTGTTACTGCCAGTTCAGCCCACTCGGCGTTACGGCCATGTAACTCCGCCAACCCTCGGATATAAGCAACCGCATCATTGAGGACTTTCTTTTCCATTGTTGTTTGATTGTCGCTGGTTTCTGTAGGATTTTTTTCTCCACTCAAATCTGGTAGTTCAGGTATACCTCCAATTTTTACCGGTGTGGCTGCACCGAGGTGCGTGGTGGGTGCCATCGCAGCAATATGGCTGGCATATAAGATATAAGTGCCGGCACTGGCGGCGCGTGCGCCAGCAGGGGCGATATAGGTGACAACAGGAATTTTTGAATCCAGGATGGCAGCAATGATTTTTCGCATAGAAAAATCCAGTCCTCCAGGCGTATTCAGTTTAATGATAATTAACGGTGACTGGTTTTTGGCAGCCGCAGACATACCACGCGAAATTAGATCTTGCGAGGCTGGCCCAATCGCATCATCCACCTCGATTAAGTACACCTTCGAATTGGCCAGCGAAGCTGCTGGAAAAAGCAGACATATTCCAATCAAAAGTATCCACAAATATCGGTATTGGCAGTGCATAACTAAATAATAGCAGTATTACCCAATAAACCTAGAAAAATCAGTTGAGCACCGAAAAGACACGTAAGCCCACTGCTCTTTTGCATCCTGCAAAGCTTCCGCATCCTGCTCACGCCCCTTACCTATATCCATATAGGCAACCGCAGTATTAGTACGTTATTCTGGGCAAAAAAAAGCCCGCTAGCAGCGGGCTTTTAGATCAATCATCAAACACTACTTCTTTTTCGCGTGTTTCTTGCGCTTGGCAGGCTTGTTGATTTTCTTCATTGCTTTTTTCATCCATGCTGTCGCAAATTCAGCTTCGGCTTTCTCTTTTTTCGCAAAAAGACCGGCCATCTTAGCTTCACGCTTTTCAGCGGAAGCCAGTGCAGCTTTAACACTCTTAAGCTCAGCTTTCATCTCGGCAATTTTCGTTTTCATTTCCTTACGAATAGAACCAAGTGTTGTACCCGCAGCTTTAGGTGGACGTCCTTTACGTGCGCCCTTCTTTGCAGAAGCCGCTTTAGGTGGACGACCCTTACGTGCAGCTTTCTTTGCAGAAGCCGCTTTAGGTGGACGACCCTTACGTGCAGCTTTCTTTGCAGAAGCCGCTTTAGGTGGACGTCCTTTACGTGCAGCTTTTTTCATTGCTGGCTTGGCAGCAGATGTATCATTAACAATTGGCATAAAAAAATACTCTAAAAATTTAGGCGTTCGCATTATAGGAAACAAAAATAAGATTGCAATATAAATATGCCTTATTTCCGAATAATTACGCCTTTTTTAAAGTTTTATTGCTAATTAGAGCATTTTTTTTGATAAACCCGATAAATTGAAAGTATCACGGTCGCTGTAATCGATGTCTCTACCCAAAGAATTTTCAACTTATGATCAGTGAATTTTGGTCGATTATATAAACTTGAATTCAAAGTTTATTAGAATAATTCCGGTTTTTTTTAATAACTTGCGAGATCTTGCATTTCACGAAAAATATCATTGATATTTCCTGCTTCAGCATCCACCAGACAAGCGATATTTCCGACACAAAAGACCGATATGTTTTTTCCTTTCACCATCCAACCGCGTGGTGGTGTCCAAGCATTAATGGATGTAAACATAGATAATTGATCTGCATTGGATTGCACCAGACGGGAATAGTCGTGACAAAATTCTGACAGTTTGCGCATTTTTTGCTCATCCATCATGCCGTAACCTTCGAGGAATTCCCCATCGTCTCTAAAATGAGTAACTGCAAGGACGCCATCTTCAATCATTAACCGTTTTATCATTTTAGTTCCTGGCTCATTAAATCGTAAGCTGCCTGATAGTCGGCGTGTTCATTTTCGAAAACAACACCTTGCGAACCGTGTACCACAGTGGACCAATCCACTCCGATCATCGTAAAACCGGCGATTGGATAAAAGCCTTCCATTCCCGTGACCTTTTCCCAACCACGAGCCTGCATGGTTGATATCGATGAATTCGCAACACAGACGTGACTTAATAAGTCCAGCACATCGCTATCGAGATTATCCATCTCCAGCATTTCATAATTCGTTAGCTCACCGCGATCTGTGAATTCAAATGCAGCCAGTGCGCCGGGTAATTCCATGAGTCTTTTTAAATTAGCCATTAGTTATCCTATTGGTTAAACAAGTTCCGAGTGATCAGTTATTTTTTCGAGCATCAAATGCAATGTGTCATTAATTGAGCCTTGCTCATTGTCCAGGAAACAAAACACATTACTCATCACGCAGACTGTAAATCGAGCGCCGCGTACAGCCCATCCCTTACCAGGTATAAGCCCGCAATCGTTTTCACATAAATTGTCGAGCATATTGCACTCCATTCTCACACCCAATGAACCCGCTCGGCACATGATCGCCGCCATTCTTGCCATCTCATCATTCATGTTGCCCTGGTAGGTATATCTGTCACCCCTATAAGCGTATTCTCCCGCTGCCATCATACCCGGCAGCGCCATTAATTCCGTGGTTATACTCACATCCGTCCTCTTGTTGTTTGCTGATCTAGTGGTGGTTTTGTTGGTGGTACTTCAACCTAAAAACCGCAGTTGGATCGCCCAAGTCCACTCAAGCTATTGACGCACCTGGCAAACCAGAAAAACTGCTTATCACCAACCTGGTGACCACGCGTTTTTCTGATTCACCATGCACGCCAATGACGTACATGGATGTGCTAATACTACGGTTGCAGGATGCAAAAGAGCAGTGAACCTGCGTGTCTTTTGTCTGCCCAACTGCGATTTTAGGTTGAACGCTCTGATTGATATATCATAGATTCCAGACCGTCTCCAACAGGCTTCACTAATGAACAATCAAACTCGACCCGTGAATAGTTCAATTTCTGCAGATTCTCAGGCTAATCAAAACATCGGTTTTAAACCTGCTGGGTTTTTCAGAAGAATGGCAGCTATAACCTATGATGGCATCCTGGTTTTTTCACTGCTATTCTTAACCTCTATCCCACTTATCATCCTGTTTGAAAAAATCACCGGCCAAAACCTCAATCAGCACGTCGCCTACTATGGATTTGTGCTTTGGCTCTATGCCGTTGCATTCATCTATTTTGGCTGGTTTTGGATAAACTCTGGTCAGACCCCCGGCATGAAAGCCTGGCATCTCAAAATCTCCACAGTGGATGGCGCTAAAATTAACTGGGTAGCTGCATTTAAACGCTATCTCGGTGCATTACTCTCATGGGCAATCGTCGGACTCGGTTTTTTATGGGTCATTGTCAGTAGAAATAAGAAAACCTGGCACGGTCTCCTCTCACAGACTCGATTGTTTTTAGATCGAGACTAAACTAAATTATTCAATCCGCTTCACCAGCCAATACGCTAACCCCAAAAACAATACAGGCGGCGCGACTGCTGCCATAAAAGCTGGCAATCCATAAACAATCCCCAACTGATTCAACAACCGACTAGCCAGAAAATATCCAATACCCAGCAACACGCCGACAAACAACCGCTGCCCCGCCCCGCCACTACGCTGAGACTTAAACACAAACGGCAGCGCCAGCATCAACATCACCAGACTTGATAACGGCATAATAAAACGATTCCAGAACGCCAGTTTATACTGACTACTATCAAGATCGTTATCTCCCAGATATTGAATATATGAGAAAAGATCGCGTGCGCGCATTTCTCCCGGCTCGATACTCAACACATCAAACAAATTATCTGCCATTAATTCTGGCCAGACTTCTTGCTCAACATGAGTCCGTTGAATTTTATTTTCTTCAATAATTAATCGTTGGATATTTTTCAGCTTCCAGCCCTGTTCCACGCGTTCTGCTGTCCCTGCGTGAACCACTTCTGTGAGGTCTAGCCCTTTAAAACGAAATATATCCAAATCAATAATGGTTTGATCATTCAAAACTACATTACTTTTAACGAACATATCCTGATGCCTTACCCAGATGCCGCCTGCATGAGTAATGGCCGCATTACCTGACACCATTTGGGACTTGAGCTGTTGTCCTTTATGCACCCCAAATGGTGCTAAAAACTCCCCGACAAACAATATAATCAGTACAAAGACAACACCAATTTTTAGAATCGCAACCGCAAAGCCCCAGATTGATAACCCCGCAGCTCTGATAGCAGTAATCTCGTTATTGGCCGCCATTCCACCAAGACTTAACAAACTGCCAATCAACACCGCTGTCGGCGCGTACTCGTAAATCCTCATTGGCAACGAATAGAGAATATAAGCACCTGCCTGAGCAAAACCATAGTCTCCCCTGCCAACTTCATCCAGCTCATTTAAAAAAGAAATAAAAGCATCGAGTCCAGCGAGTACCAGTAGCGCTAAAATAACGCCACCGACAATTTGGGTTAACAAATAACGCTCTAGAATATTAATCATTACGATTGAGTCTGGGCATTGTCAGGTCGATGTAAAAGCCGCTCAAAGTATCGATTCTGTTTTGCCAGAATGAAGACCGCCATTATTAAAAATACCAGGTGCACCCACCACAACCCCATCCATTCCGGCAGTGTGCCTTTCTCGATCATATCTTTTCCCAGCCCCAATAAATTGACATAAAAGATATACACTAAGATAGCCGTTGCCAGACTGCCAAAGCGTCCCTGTCTTGGCCCGCTATAGCTCAAAGCAACTGCCAGTAGTACTAAAATAAAAATGGAGATTGGATTGGAAATTCGCCATTGTAATTCCGCCATATGCTGTGGTGTGCCACCTGCTCTTAATTGCGTCACCGACATCATATCCAGATCTCTGACTAAATCTTTATGCTCGGCTGAAGGCAGACGAAACCCCATTTGTTCAAAACGACCCGCCGTAAACTCTTCTGCAGCAGCGGTGCCTTGAAATATTCTGCCATTGCTCAATTCTAGAAACTCACCGTTATATTCAGAAATACTTTTTTGATCGGCGGTTGCTGCGGTTACAATTCTGAGTTCTTCTTTGAGTTCTTCAAATAAATAAATATTGCCCAGCTGATCTTTATTCTCCCCTGCGTGTTCTGCAAAAATAACTCGCGATGATCCGGGCATGGTGACGAACTTGCCTGGCGATATACCGGCGAGGTTAATATTCTGTATCGCATCGGCTCGTTGAGCCTGAATTTTTCTTTCTGCCAGAGGTTCTAGCCAAAATGAAAGTACCAACAAAATTGTTGCGACCAGAGAACCGAGCCAGAAGAAAGGACGGAGTAATTGCCGGTCACTCATACCACTCGCTCTGAGGGCGTAGATTTCGTTGTCCTTATACATACGGCCCAGCGCGAGCAAAACACCCAGGAACAGCGAAACCGCAATCAGCGTCGAGACAGACTTTAATGCGCCCCAGGTAAGCAGTGGCAGCAAGTAACCGGCCTCAATCGAACCATCCACAACTTTACCAAGCAGCTTCACAAACACGCCGCCCACCAAAATAAGCATCAGTACCAGCAATACCGCCAGGAAGCTGATTAGCGCCTCTTTAAAGAGATAACGATCAATGGTAGAAATCGACATAGTTGAGAAGAATCACCGAGTTGCAAGATGAAGATAAAGCTTATTGTAATGGAAAACTCACAGGCTGTATTGAAATCAGGCTGAAGGTGGTAGTCTTATCCGATTAATGACAACAACGCACTGAGACCATGGAATTTTATATAAAAAGTGGTAGTCCAGAGAAACAACGCACAGCCTGTGTCGTCGTGCCAATTTTTAGCGGCAAAAAACTATCCAGAGCCGCACGCACACTCGATGACGCATCAGATGGGGAAATTAAAAAGTTTCTTAAACGAGGCGATATCTCTGGTGAGAAAAATGAAATCGCATGGATTTATAATCTGCAAAACTGCTTTTGCGAACGCGTCTTGCTGATCGGCTGCGGAAACGAAAGGGATATCAATGCCAATGTGTTCAACAGCATTTGCAGCACAGCAGCCAAAACGCTGGAAAAATCTGCTGCTGTAGAAGCGTACAGCTATCTTGCTTCAATCGATTCGAGACATCTTAGCCAGATGCAATTAGTGCGTAATACCGTGATTAATTTTCGAGCAGCGTTATACGAATTTAACGAGTTCAAATCGGATGCAACGCCTGCCAGCAAGCCGATCAAACGCGTCGCTATTGGCATTGCCAGACGTAAAGATTTAAATACTGCAGAAACCGCCATGCGCGAGGGTCGCGGCATCGCACTAGGCATGGGCGTTGCCAAAGATCTGGCAAATCGTCCACCCAATGTCTGTCACCCCAGCCACCTCGCTGCACAGGCGGTGCATTTACAAAATACCTATCCCAATCTACAACTTAATATTCTCGACGAAGCCGAGATGAAAGAGCTGGGCATGGGCGCATTTATGTCGGTCTCCCAAGGCAGCAAACAACCTGGGAAACTCATTTGCATGGAATATTTTAATGCCGCAGATGCAGATGAAAAACCCATTGTTTTGGTTGGTAAAGGCATTACCTTTGATACGGGCGGTATCTCCATAAAACCCTCAGCGGGCATGGATGAAATGAAATTTGATATGGGAGGAGCCGCCAGCGTTTTTGGCACTATGGTTGCCTGCCTGGACATGCAATTACCAGTCAACCTTGTCGCCGTGATTGCCGCAGCAGAAAACATGCCCGGTAGCGATGCTTCCCGACCTGGCGATATCGTCACCACGCTCTCTGGAAAAACTGTCGAAATTTTAAATACCGATGCCGAAGGCCGCTTGGTGCTCTGCGATGCCTTAACTTATATTAAGCGCTACGACCCCGAAGTCGTTATCGACATCGCCACCTTGACTGGTGCCTGCATTATGGCATTAGGTCATCAAGTTTCTGCCATGTTGACCAACACCCCGGCGCTGGGCAAAGAGCTAACCCAGGCTGGCCTGCAAACCTATGATCGCATTTGGGAGCTACCGCTCTATGATGAATATGCCGAGCAGTTAAAAAGTAATTTTGCTGATATCGCGAATATTGGCGGTCGCCCCGCTGGCACCATTACCGCCGCTGCGTTTCTTTCAAAATTCACCGGTGACTATCGTTGGGCACATCTTGATATTGCAGGCACTGCCTGGAAATCCGGCGAACAAAAAGGCGCTACCGGACGCCCAGTGCCGCTGCTCACCGAATTTATTCTAAAGCGCCTGAAAGTAAAAGAAGAAAGCTGAGTAGTGACTCATATAGATTTTTACATTCTCGAATCCTCCGCATCGCAATCACGATTACATTTTGCAATACGGCTCACTGAAAAGCTTTATCGGGAAGGCCACCATATCCACTTGCATACAGACAATTCTGCTATGCTCAATGCGTTGGATACCGCATTGTGGACGGATCGGGATATTAGCTTTATTCCTCACGAAGAGGCTGCGCAACCCGCAGCACACTGCCCCGTAACTATCGGCATGAGCGCTTTTCAAGGCACGGATGAAATTTTAATTAATTTAGCCAGCGATGTTCCTGAGTATTTTTCACAAATGGAACGCGTATTGGAAGTCATCGACACCCAGGCAGAGGATGTTGCCCAGGGTCGTGAACGGTTTCGATTTTATCGGGATCGTGGCTATCCGATGAAGAGCCATTCGATTGCTAAGGGACGGTGAATAATAAGTTGAGTAACATGACGTAGAATGATTGTTCCAGGTTGGATTCTTTCAAGAGGACTATATGTGGTTCTACAAGACGATTGGGAGCATTCAAGCTGGGACAATCAGGCAAGTCAGGTTGCTTAAGTTATTGTTTACTCGTCCCTAACGGACCAACAGTAAATTACACGGAACTTGGAGAACAGGCATGAGTATCAGCGATAAGAGCATCCCCACATTAGACGAGATGATTTTCCCGGGTAGAAACGAGAAAACAAAAGGGTCTTCCAGCGAACCAGCCGATGCCGCTACAGCTAAGCCCACCAAAATTACCGAACCTGTTAAAAGAACAGTGACCGCGACACCACCGAACGCCTCAACTAAACCCAAAAGAAATAACTTCGAAACAATGGTAAATCGCCAGGTTGAAGCAATACTCGCAAAACACATGAAAGCTGCCCGTGCCGAAATTGTTCGAGCTGTGATGATCGAACTACGTTCTCGACTGCCCATTACCAATCGCAAGTCATAGCTCTACCCTAAATAGCACTGACATACTCTAAAAATAGATGTGCTGCTGAGGAGATCAAGATAGTGCGTTTTTCAAGCAAATTGCTTCTGCATTTTCTACATACCGTCCATCCTTGACATAACTTGACGTAATCGCACCCCCATGACCTACAGGGAGGTAGGAAATGCTGGCAATGCTGGATGCAATTGGCAGTGCCTGGCTCCTTGCGAAATACCGTCCATCCATGGACATAACCACTGCATCTCCCGT
>CAZNYF010000003.1:37054-44897 GCA_964577195.1 uncultured Thiotrichales bacterium
CCTGGCTCCTTGCGAAATACCGTCCATCCATGGACATAACCACTGCATCTCCCGTAAAGCAGCATCGTTTTGGTGCAAATGAGACCTGCTCGTCATTTTTTGAGTTCATAACAAGACTGAATACGCCTTGCGACTTGACTTCAATCTCAGAAAGCCTATTATTTGGGATATTATTCCCAACTATAGAAATCAGAGCAAGCCATGACATCACTATTACGAAAATTTAGCGTTCTTTCAATTGTTGCGAGCATCAGCTTACTCACAGCCTGTAGTAGTAATACTGCAACCGATGGTGGCATCCAGCCGGCCCCTAAAACCGGCGGTACGCTTGAAAGAGCGACAAGCGAATCTCTAACAAGCTATTTTCACGAAGCGCTCAATGGCAATAATAGAGTCTCTGGAGGAGACGATAGTGTCACTTTAGAAGCCAGTGCTGATGGCGCATCTCCACCGGCAGCAAACTCGTTGAGTTTTTCAGGTACAACCTTGCAAGAAGCCGGGGTGGACGAAGCTGATTTGGTCAAAACAGATGGCGAGTTTATTTATTCTATTTTCCAAAACGACAGCAACAATTTTACCTTGGAAGAAGGCTCTGGTTTTGCGCCCGACAAGCCTAATGAATTTTTTCAGGGAATTCGCATCATGCAAACCAGCGGAGCGACACTGAATGAAATTAAAAGTATTTCACTCAGCGACACAACTGGCCGCCTTAGCGGTATCTATCTCGCTAACCAAAATCAGGATTTAATTGCCGTAGGATCAGGTGGAAATGACAGAGCGTACGATTGGTTTAATTCCTTTTATTTTGGCTCACAGACAACCGACATACAATGGATTGATGTGAGTGACCCTGCAAATGCAGAAACCACCAACAAACTTAGTTTTGATGGCAATTTAGTTTCCAGTCGACGTGTCGGGAATGTACTTTATTTAATGTTACGTCATTATCCTAATTTTGAAGTGTTTCCCGTCGAACCCAACTCGCCAGATGGTTCAACAAGACCTGACAATAGTATTGAAAATGGTGTCGATACGAGAACAGCCGAAGACTTATTACCCAAATACCAGCTCAACGATCAAACCAGAAAAATCGCGGTACTGCCCGAAAACTGTTTTATTAACACAGCTGCGAGAGGGCAACAGGCCGATATCATAACGCTCGCTGCAATTAACCTCAGTAGCGATGAACCAGCGTTTAAAACAACCTGTTTTGTAGGTTCTTCAGAAGCGCTATACGCTTCAACCAAAGCACTCTATCTTGCCTCGACTCGTTGGGATTACAATATTAGAGATAATACAGCGGACTATACTCCTGAAGTCACCACCGACATTCACAAATTTGCTTTTAGCGGACTGGATTTTGACTACCGAGGTTCAGCCGAAATTGGCGGCCACCTCGGCTGGTTACAAGACAGAAAATCCTATCGCATGAGCGAATCTGCCAATGGTGAATATTTACGTATCATTACCCACAACGAACAGCGTCCGTGGATTGGTTTAGATGTATTGCCTGTCGAAGGTGATGTCGCAGTTTCTTCAGTTGAAGCCGCAGCGGTAGAGGCTGATGAAAGAGCTGCTGAAAGCTCTCCCGTGATGCTCACTATACTCAAAGAAAATTCAGAGAAAGCCGCGCTGGATATCATCTCGCAGCTGCCCAACCGCAATCGTCCCGCCTCCATTGGTAAAACTGGTGAACAACTTTATGCCAGCCGATTTATTGGTGATCGTGCTTATCTCGTCACTTTTCGTATGACCGACCCGCTGTATGTGCTCGATTTATCCAACCCGCTAGCACCTGAAGTCAAAGGTGAATTAGAAATTGACGGGTATTCTGATTTTCTATTTCCCGTCGGAAACAATCTATTGCTGGGCGTAGGAAAGGATGCCATTGCTGCAGAAGACTCTTTCGACTTTCGCGGCGGAGCCTGGTATCAAGGTGTAAAACTATCACTCATTGATGTGGCTGATCCTGGCAATCCAGTAGAGCAAGATAAAGTGATTATTGGTAAACGCGGTACAGAATCCCCCGTATTGCAAAACCCACATGCAATCAGTTTGCTTAATACCGGAGAAAATGGAACAACTCGAGTAGCACTCCCTGTCACGCTTAATGAAACATTAACGTCCAACAATAACGTTGGTCCACGCACCTTTTACAATTACACTCAAACAGGGTTATATCGTTTTGAAATTGATCAAGCATCAAAAAGTATTGTTGCATTACCACCGCTAGTGACGCACCAAAACTCCAATAACAGCTTTGCTCCCACTAATTTTAATAGCCGCAGTGTAATCATTGGCGACAATGTTCATTACCTGCAAAATAGTCAGTTTTGGTCACAAGACTGGGCAGGTAAATCCCCATCAACTGGGCCCAAATAAGTCCAAAACTCTCCATCAATATAATGTTGTTGGAGTACTAGTATTAATCGTTGCATAAGTATTTGCATAACCAATGTAGGTTGGGTAAAGGAGCTGGCGACGTGCCCAACACTTTTGCCTACAGGACGTAGGTAAGGGGCGTGAGCGGAAGCTTTGGAGCTGCTGTTGGGCACGTCGTTCCTCCTTTTCCCAACCTACTTCTACACTCTTTTGCTCCTGCAATCGGCTGCATTAGTGCATCCCCGCACTAGTGTACCATTCACTAAAAATTAAAAATTTAAGTTAGCAATTTTCTACTCACTCTGATTAGTAGCCATAAAAACAAAAGAGGAAACAAAATCGTTTGGAAAATAAATATTACGATGAGTTCGATAGCATGTTCCGTAGTTTTTGCAGCGATATCACCCAATACCTGCATTCGTTCACGAACATTCACACCGTCTTTAGCTGACTGATAAAAATGCTTGGCTTTATCAAGGAAAGATCTATCTTCAGCTAACGCTGATAGATCTTCCTCTACATTTTGCGTCTCACTGACTTCCTCTTTTGCCGTCTTTAACGCTTGCAAAGACGTTTCGTAGCGTTGCTCTAAAAACACCGAATAAACTGCTTCACTGGATATTGCAATCACCGGTACTAGAAAGCGAATAATAAAAAAAACTGCTGTGAGTTTAATGAATGATTTTTTCCAGGTAACCGAGCTAGTTTTTGGCCACCAAATCAGCCCGACAACAATAGCAACCCATAGCAAAAGTAAATAAGAGAAAATCGGCCAGCTAACAATCGAAGAAAATAGTTTTTGCAGCCCCAGTGAAGTGCTGCTCGCCAGCATCACCCAGGAAAAACGTTCGATTAGATCATTCACCGGGTCAAGAATTTGCCCAGGTAAAACGGTAACTCCCACACCTCCTGGCTGCAAAGATACTTCAGTCTCCTGCGCGACTGAAATCACTCCGTTTAAACCCCGCGCCACAGCAAACGTAATCAGTGCGCGTTTAAAGCTCTGCTGAGTATACTGATCCCCTTTTTCATCGAGAATGCCAGATACAGAAAGTAGCGCCAGAACAATTAAAAGTCCGGTTAATACAAGACGTTGAGGAGTCGATTTAAGTATCATTTTTACGAATATCTAATCGTCACGTTATCTTCTCCCGCAAAAGATCTAAGCTGTTTCAAGCAATCATCCGTCGGTGTAATGAGCCAGTTATTACCCAGTTTAATATTGGCACTGGCATTGCCATTTTGATATTTCATAATGACCGGGCAGAGACCGTTATTGAAATTTTTAAGCAGCGTCTGCAATTCTCCAGTCGCACCATTTTTTAATTTTTGTTGGTTAATCACAACTTCCAGATAGCGCGCATACTTTCCTCTTGCCTGTTCGATGCTGAGGACTTCTGTGGCGCGGATTCGGTTCTGCCCGGAGAAATGATCGAACCCCAGTGAACCTGAAACTACCAGAACATGGTCTTTGATCAGGAGACTCGCGTAGGTCTCATAGTCTTCACCAAAAATGGCGACTTCGACCCGTGCAGAGCGATCATCCAGAGTGATGAACCCCATTCGTCCGCGTGCGCCATTTCGCGTGCGAATTTCAGTCAGCAGCCCGGCGACTACGACAGGTTTTTCTTTGCTGCGATACTTGTTTTGCGGCGGCGCAGCATCCACTTCCAGCTCACCCAATCGGCAAGTCGTAAATACTTTGAGCTCATCAAGATGGCGCTCAATGGGATGTCCGGTGAGGTACAGGCCGAGGGTTTCTTTCTCCAGGCGCAAACGTTCGTGCTCATCCCATTCTGGCACGGCTTCGCGCTTGTATTCCTGAATCACAGCAACCGCGCCACCAAACAGATCATTTTGTCCGGACGCGGCATCACGTTGATGCTGCTCAGCACAGGATAATGCGTCCGGCAGCCATGTCAGCAGGCTGGCGCGGGTATGTCCGAGTGAATCCATCGCGCCGCCTTTGATCATTGCCTCCAACACCCGTCGGTTGGCTTTGTGGGTATCGATGCGACAACAAAGATCATCCAGCGAGGCATACTTGCCATTTTGGCTACGTTCATCGACGATGCATTCAATCGCGCCCTCGCCCACACCCTTAATCGCTCCCAACCCATAGACAATGCCTTGATTGTCCTGTGCGGCAACAAATTTGTAATTGGACTGATTGATATCTGGCACATCGACCTTAAGCGACATGCTGCGACAATCATCGACCAAGATAACGACCTTATCGGTATTGTCCATATCAGCCGATAATACAGCTGCCATAAAGGGTGCAGGATAATGCGATTTTAGCCAGGCGGTTTGATAGGAAAGCAGCGCATAGGCGGCGGAGTGAGATTTGTTAAAACCGTATCCCGCAAATTTTTCCATCAAGTCGAAGATGTAATTGGCAATCTTTTCCTCTACACCCCGCTCGGCGGAACCTTTGAGAAAAATATCACGCTGTTTCTCCATTTCCTCGACTTTCTTTTTACCCATCGCTCGACGTAATAAATCAGCACCGCCGAGACTGTAATTGGCGAGTATCTGAGCGATCTGCATGACCTGTTCCTGATACAGGATGACACCGTAGGTAGGCTCCAGAATTGGCTCAAGATCAGGGTGTGGATATTCTACTTTGGAGCGCCCGTGTTTGCGCTCGATGAAATCGTCCACCATGCCTGATTGCAGCGGCCCCGGTCGAAACAGCGCTACCAGGGCGACGATATCTTCAAAATCATCGGGCTGAAGCCGTTTGATCAGGTCTTTCATACCACGGGATTCGAGCTGAAAAATGGCAGTGGTTTGCTGGGCTTTGAGTAGCTTAAACGTCGCAGCGTCATCAAGCACAAGCCGGCTGATATCGAGCGGTTCGTCTCTGACTCCAGAGGCATTAATCGCTTTCACCGCCCAATCAATGATCGTCAGCGTTCGAAGCCCAAGAAAGTCGAATTTGACCAGGCCAACCGCTTCAACATCATCTTTATCAAACTGGGTGACCAGATTTCCGCCGCCCGGCTCGCAATACAGCGGAGAGAAATCTGTCAGTTTGGTGGGCGCGATCACCACACCACCGGCATGCTTGCCCGCGTTTCGCGCCAATCCTTCAAGCTGTTTGGCAAGATCAATCAGCGCTTTAACTTCTTCGTCGGTATCGTAGAGTTTCTGTAGCTCCTCTTCCTGCGCCAAAGCCTTATCGAGTGTTATGCCAATCTCAAAAGGAATCAGCTTGGCGATTCGATCAACAAACCCATAGGGATGAGCCAGTACTCTGCCAACATCGCGCACCACCGCTTTCGCCGCCATCGAGCCATAGGTGATAATTTGCGAGACCTTTTCGCGGCCGTAATGCTCGGCAACGTAGTTGATGACGTCATCGCGCTTATCCATACAAAAGTCGATATCAAAATCCGGCATCGAAACCCGCTCAGGATTTAAGAATCGCTCAAACAGTAAATCGTATTGGAGTGGATCAATGTCAGTAATTTTTAGCGCATAAGCCACTAGCGAGCCCGCACCTGAGCCCCTGCCAGGGCCTACCGGTACATCATTGTCTTTTGCCCACTGAATAAAATCAGCAACAATCAAAAAATAGCCAGGAAAGCCCATCTGGTTGATCACGCCCAATTCTATTTCTAACCGCTCATGATACGGTTTGCACGCTTCTTCGCGGTTCTTAGTGGTATCAACCGGCTGTAATACCAGCAACCGTTCTTCAAGTCCCTTGCGCGCTTCTTCGTTAAAAAACTCTGATTCGGTCATCCCCTCGGGAATCGGGAAATCAGGCAGGACATTCTTGCCCAGTTCCAGTACAACGTTGCAGCGTTTGGCGATCTCAAGCGTATTTTCAATCGCTTCGGGAAGATCAGAAAATAACTCCTGCATTTCCTCGGGCGACTTTAAGTACTGCGAATCAGAATAGCGTTTGGGGCGCTTGGGATCTGCTAGTACATAGCCATCGCGGATACAGGTTCGAGCTTCGTGCGCATCGAATTCTGATTGCAATAAAAATCGCACGTCATTGGTTGCGACCACCGGCAATGACTCGTCTAGTGCCAGCTTTACGGCGAGTTCGGTATAGCATTGCTCATCTTCCCGGCTGGTGCGTTGCAACTCCAGATAAAATCGCCCGGGAAAACTGTGCTTCCAGAACTGTACGGATTGAGTCAGCGCGGGTTGATTGCCACTCAGAAGAAATTGGCCAATCTCACCGCGGACACCACCGGACAGTGCGATTAACCCCTCACCAAATTCCTCCAGCCAGGCGCGCTCCACCAGCGGAGAACCGCTACCCTGCCCGTGTTGATAAGCCCGCGAAATGATTTCCGAGAGATTCAGGTAGCCCGCCTTGTCGATACACAGCAGCTGCACCCTGTAGATAATCGGCATACGATCCGACTTACCTTCGATCCCGACTTCCGCACCAAAAATAGGCTTGATACCCTTTGCCAGCGCCGCCTTGTAAAACTTGACCATCGCAAACATATTGCTCTGATCAGTCATCGCCACCGCTGGCATACCCAGCGAATGCACCTGCTCCATCAGCGGCTTAACCCGCACCAGACCGTCCACCAAGGAATACTCAGTGTGTAAATTCAGATGAACGAAGGGAGCACTCATTGGCGCGCGAGCACCTCGGCCACGGGTCGAAAGCTTCGTCTATGATGCTTGGTCACGCCAAAAACCTTGATCCGTTCGCGATGTAGTTTGGTGGGATAGCCTTTATGGCAATCAAAGCCATAGTCAGGATACTGCTGGTGAAGCTGCACCATTTCAGTATCACGAGTCACTTTGGCAAGGATTGAAGCCGCACTTATCTCCGCCACTTTTGAATCGCCCTTGATGATGGCCTCAGCCTCACAAGGAAGCTCAGGACAGCGATTTCCATCAACGAAAATTTTGGAAGGGATAACCGGCAAACCTGCTACTGCCCGCTGCATTGAAAGCATCGTCGCCTGCAAAATATTGATCTCGTCAATCTCGAAGACTTCAGCTCGACCAAGCGAAAAATACAACGCCCGTTCTTTGATTTGCCAGTAGAGATACTCTCGCCGCTTGGCAGTCAGTACCTTGGAATCCGCCAAGCCGTCAATCGGCAGCTTAGGATTAAGAATCACCACCGCCGACACCACCGGCCCTGCTAATGGCCCACGGCCAACTTCATCAACGCCTGCAATCAGCAAGGGTTTAATACCTACTTTAGCCATCTAAAAGCTTCTACAGTGGGCCAAATCAAGAAGTTTATTGGAACAATCCTGCAGGTTTAAAGCATTATCTAGAAAGGGTGGCAGCGGGTAGACCAAAGCAAATCTCACAGGGTAAAACATCCAAATTAGCGGGGGTTCATTATATACCTATCGCTAAAAGATGTATCCGAGCAAGGAGAGAGTGAAAACCAGCATTAGCATAGCCACAAACAAGTATTATCCTAGAAAAATCAGTTGGACCCGCAAAAGACACGTGAGCCACAGCT
>CAZNYF010000004.1:0-29336 GCA_964577195.1 uncultured Thiotrichales bacterium
GAGAATAAGCGGCGGTCGCCACGTTCACAGCACAGGTTCTGGACTTGGAGCATGTAGGGTTATGTCAGGCAGAATATACCCTGCATGATATCAAAATCGGAGCTGGATTAATTAATCGAGATCAGGATTGATTAAATTCTCTGCGTTACGGGTTGCAAAGTCGCAAAAACTCCGTGCAGCCGGGGATTGTGGTTGGTCATTTCGATAAACGCTACGCCATTGCTGCGTCAGTGGAGATGAAGAAATACGATCATCAATTTCACTGGCGTCACTGTCCATCACTGCAATGTCTATGTTTCCGCTGTTGAGTTGAGCTATCAACTCGTTGCGTTCGCATACATTTAAGTGGATCTCGATATCTTCATGATCGCGATTGAAGGTCGACAGTAATTTCGGCATCACATCGTGCGCTTCTTCGGGGATAACAATATTCAGCCGGCCACGCTCAAGATTTGTAATCTCTTTAATTGCGCCTTTTAAAGCCCGTAATGGAATGTCGATGGATTCTGCACAGATCAGTACTTCCTTACCGGCTTCGGTAACACGAGCTTTTTGTTGATGCGTCGTAAACAGAGGTAACCCAATGCTTTTTTCAAGGTCATAGAGGTGTTTGGCAATATCTTCTTCCGACATCCGAGCATCTTTTGCCGCATTTTTCAGCCCACCTGTCCTGACGAAGCGTTCAAATACAGAAAGTTGTCGTAGAGTGAGATTCAAGAGTGCCAAGAGTTGTTTGCCTGTCTGATGGTAGCAACTCTGATCATTTAAGACTGAGACCCAGCGCAATCATAGTTACCCCGCTCATCCGAAAAAAACACCAGTTCGGTATTTGCACTTGACAATATTACCATATTCTAATACTGTAGATCCCACGTTAGCCAAGAGCGAAACTGCTTGCTGCATCTCAACTGCTCTTAGCAACACAAAATTTAATTTAACCACTTATTGGACAATATTATGAAATTCTCAAAAATCGCAATCGCCGCTGCTATCGCATTAACAACTTCTGCTGCTAACGCTGCATGGACTCCATGGAACATGATGGATGATTTCTTCGGCAACGGTAAAAGCTTTGCAAATGGCAACGGTAACGGCAATGGCTACGGAAATGGTTATGGCAACGGCTACGGAAATGGCGCAGGCAACGGCAACGGTGCTGCAAATGGTGCAGGTAACGGTGCTGGACACGCTGATGGCGACATGGACGGCGAAGTTGATTTCACCATGAGCTTCAAAGGCAAGGGTCGTGGACGCGGTAACGGCAATGCGACTGGAAATGGTTACGGTAGCGGCTATGGTAATGGCAATGGCAATGGCAACGCATACGGTAATGGTTATGGCAACGGAAATGGCTACGGTTACGGCAACGGCTATGGTAATGCTGTTGGAAACGGCCAGGGCGCTGGAAACAGCCAAGGCTACGCTGCTCCTTCTTACGGTTATGCTCCTGCTGCATACTACCCACAGGTTGCTCCCGTTCAGGTTGCACCTGTTGCTCCTCAAGCAAAGGTTACAGCTGAAGCCAAGTAGTTTGAAAGCTTCTTAAAGAAAATGAAAAAGCCTGCTTTTTAGCAGGCTTTTTTTTGCCCTGTCGTTTGGCAGTTGAATGCACTAAAATGAAGCCACGAGTAATTAGAGTCACCTCTAACAATTCATGAATGGTCTTCCTGAGCTTGGGATTTCTAATAGCGGCGTTGCAAAGTCATCAAATTAGACCCACTATTCCACTGACTAGCACACGACTCTTGAAATTCTGAATCTTAATCTGTTCCATCCAGAATATTGAGATGCCTACAAACAAACATTCTATAGAGAACAACTATGGCCAAAGGCGGAGTAAACAAAGTCATTTTAATTGGTAATTTAGGGCAAGACCCTGAAGTTCGGTACATGCCCACTGGCGGAGCCGTAACCAATGTCAGTATCGCGACCTCTGAAAGCTGGAAAGACAAAAGCAGCGGTCAAATGCAGGAAAAAACCGAATGGCACCGAGTCGTGTTTTTCAATCGTCTGGCTGAAATTGCGGGTGAATATCTACGTAAAGGCTCAAAAGTCTACGTAGAAGGGCGCCTGCAAACTCGCAAATGGCAAGGTAAGGATGGAAAAGATAATTACACCACGGAAATCGTCGCCAACGAAATGCAAATGCTCGATAGCCGTGGCGCAGGTGGTGATGCTGGTCAGTATGGCGCATCGACAGCACCAATGGATGCGCCGGCACCCGCCGCTGCACCTCAGTCCGCGCCACCTGCGAATAAGCCCGCAGCGCAGCCAATGGTTGATGATTTCGACGATGACATCCCTTTTTAGTGACCTGAAGCTAAATCAATCAATAAAGGCGTCTCTATCAATAGAAGCATCACTGAGGAAAACCATGAACAGCACCTTTTTTATGTACTATTCCTGATTTCCCTCAACAGCACTTCTATTTTTAGAGGCGTCCTAAAGACCAAATATCTGGATTGTTATCCGTTGACCCGACAGCTTTCACAGTTTGGTTAACGGATTGGCCTGATCACTGGTATCCGATACGGCTGTCACAGACAATACCCATTCTAACTTCTCCATGGAATTTGCCGCATGGCCAATAGAAAAGGAATCATTCTAGCGGGCGGGTCTGGAACCCGTCTTTATCCGCTCACGCTTGCTACCAGCAAACAGCTGATGGCGGTGTATGACAAGCCGATGATCTACTATCCGCTTTCTACGCTATTACTGGCAGGAATCCGCGATATTCTGCTGATCAGTACGCCTCACGATCTACCTGCTTTCAGGCGCTTGCTTGGAGATGGTTCTCAATGGGGCATTCATCTGCAATATGCAGAGCAGCCCGAGCCGGACGGTTTGGCGCAGGCTTTTATCATTGGTGAAGAATTTATCGGCAATGATGCTTGCACGCTAATATTGGGTGACAACATTTTTTATGCGCAGGGGCTATCGAGTCGTCTGGAGCGTGTTAGCCAAAAACAACGTGGTGCAACAGTGTTTGGCTATTCAGTTCAGGATCCAGAACGCTACGGTGTGGTTGCGTTTGATGATCAGGGGCGTGCTACCAGCATTGAAGAAAAACCGGAACATCCAAAATCCCACTACGCCGTGACTGGTTTGTATTTTTATGACAATGACGTGGTGGATATCGCCAAGAATATAAAGCCTTCGCCGCGTGGTGAACTGGAAATTACCGACGTCAATAACGTCTATTTAGAGCGCGGTGATCTGGAAGTTGAGCAGCTGAGTCGGGGTACTGCCTGGCTTGATACTGGAACGACAGAATCATTGCTCGATGCCGCCAATTTTATTCGCGTAATCGAAGAGCGTCAGGGATTAAAAATTGCCTCTCCCGAGGAAATATCGTGGTCTCGTGGATTTATTACGGATGAGCAGTTATTAGCGATTGCAAAGCCGTTGGAGAAAAGCGGTTACGGACGCTACTTGATGAACCTATTGAAATGAAAATTTTAATCACAGGGTCTGCTGGCCAACTTGGCTGGGAACTACAAAGAACTTGTCCAGATAATATCGAGCTTGCAGCGTTCGATCTCCCTGAGCTGGATGTTTCAGATATTGATCTGATTCGCCAGCATGTTAAAACTGAAAAGCCCGAATGGATTATTAATGCTTCCGCCTACACCGCAGTAGATAAGGCAGAAGGGGATTCTGATCTCGCTTATAAAGTGAATGCCGAAGGCGCGAAGAATCTGGCGATTGTAGCTAAAGAAAATAATATTCGTCTCCTGCATGTCTCTACTGATTTCGTTTTTGATGGCAGTCAGGGTGCTCCATATCAACCCGATGATGCGGTTAATCCAATGAGCGTTTATGGTGCATCAAAATTGCAGGGCGATCAGGCGGTTGAGGAAATACTTGCTGATGATGCATTGATCATCCGTACCGCCTGGGTCTATTCTGCGCATGGCAATAATTTTGTTAAAACCATGTTGCGCTTAATGAATGAGCGCAATGAGCTGGGTATTGTTGAAGATCAACTCGGTACACCAACTTGGGCGGCTGAGCTGGCAAAAGTGATTTATCTGGCCATTGAAAAAGACTTACGCGGCATGCATCACTGGACTGATGCGGGTGCTGCCAGTTGGTATGATTTTTCCGAGGCAATCTATCAGCTCGGTAGAAATATGAAAATGATAGATCATGAGGTGCAGATTAATCCTATTCCCACAGCGGATTACCCCACCCCTGCGGCGCGTCCGGCGAATAGTGTGCTGGATAAAAATAGCCTTAGAAAGGCACTGGGCTACACCGGAATGCACTGGCGAACTGCTCTGGAAAATGTATTAAAGGAACTGAAACATGGCTAATCAACCCACTCGATTACTGGTCACCGGCGCGGCCGGATTTATCGGCACGAATTTCGTTAACTACTGGCTTAAAACCTGGCCGGATGACACTGTAGTTGGGCTGGATGCGCTGACCTATGCTGGTAATTTAGCAAGTCTTAAAGACGCTCAGCAAAACTCGAATTTTGAATTTTGCCACGGTGATATTCGAGATCAGGCGTTGATCGAGTCGCTGCTCAAAGATAAACAGATTGATACGATTGTGCATTTTGCAGCAGAGAGCCACGTCGATCGCTCCATCACCGGCCCCGATGAATTTATAGATACCAACATCACCGGTACCTACATCATGCTAAAAGCGGCCAAAGCCATTTGGCTGGACGGCCCGGAAGGAGTGCTGCCACACCGTTTTCATCATGTCTCCACCGATGAGGTTTACGGTACTCTGAGTGCTGATGATCCGCCTTTTACGGAAGAGACTCAGTACGCCCCAAATTCCCCCTATTCTGCCAGCAAGGCCGCTTCTGACCATCTGGTGCGCGCCTACCATCACACCTATGGAATGGAAGTCACCACCAGTAATTGCTCCAATAACTACGGCCCGTATCAATTTCCCGAGAAGTTAATCCCGTTGGTATTGATCAATATTTTGCACGGAAAGCCTCTGCCGATTTATGGCGATGGGTTGCAAATTCGAGATTGGCTGTATGTAGATGATCATGCGCAGGGCATTGATTTGGTGATGAAGAAAGGTCGCATCGGTGAGACCTATAATATTGGTGGTCACAATGAATGGACCAATATCGATATCGTCAATCTGATCTGTAAACTGATGGATGAGCGCGTTAGCAACAGCCAGGATCTAAAACAGCGATTTCCTGACTCTCCCGTCGTTCAAGGCACGCCCTCAAACTCATTGATCACCTATGTCAAAGATCGTCCCGGTCATGACACCCGCTACGCAATTGATGCGACTAAAACAACCCATGAATTAGGCTATAAGCCAGTGGAATCATTTGAATCCGGTATCGAAAAAACCCTCGATTGGTACCTGGATAACCAAGACTGGTGGCGTAGCATCATGGATGGCAGCTATCAGGACTGGATTGATCTCCAGTACGCTGATCGTAAAACGGGCTAGCTTTTTATCGGGACTTCCTAACGACTTCCAGCGCATCTACTTTTTGATAGCCACGTGCTAGTTTTCGACCGCGTTTGCCACGTTCGCCATCGAACTCATCTACTTCTGCCGGTGACATGGTCTTGTGTTTTTTACCTGCAAACACTGTGAGTTTATCGCCGGGCTGGATCAGCGCAATGGCTGCCATCGCTTCTTCACCCGACTTTAATCGGGGAGAGGGGATGTTGATGATTTTGTTGCCTTTACCGCGCGGTAATCGAGGTAGCTCTTTGAGCGGCAATACCAGCATATAACCTTCGCTGGTTGCTGTAACTACCCAATCCTCCTCATAAGAATCGACTGATACCGGCTTCATTACTTTTGCGCCGGCGGGTACTGACAATAACGCTTTTCCGGCCTTAGCGCGGGAGATCATGCTTTCAAACTGACACACAAAACCATACCCGAAGCTGCTGCTGAGCAAGAATTCATCCTCTGGTTTACCTGTGAGCACGGCGATAAAACGAGAACCATCGGGTGGGGTTAATTTGCCACCTAATGGTTCGCCCTGACCACGCGCCGAGGGAAGGCTATGTGCCGCTAAGGTGTAGGAGCGACCGGTGGAATCAATCACCACAATCGGCTGATTACTGCGACCTCTGGTAAGACTCTGAAAGCCATCACCGGCGCGGAAGTTCATGCTTGAAGGATCGATATCGTGACCCTTTGCTGCTCTAATCCAGCCTTGCTGAGAGAGGATCACCGTGAGTGGTTCAGCGGGAGTCATTGCATTCGGGTCGATGGCTTTTGCCTGTTCGCGCTCGATGATGGGGCAGCGACGGTCATCGCCGTAGGCCTCTGCATCTTCAATAATTTCCTTTTTAACTTTGGTCTTTAGACGCGTCTCGGAGCTGAGTACTTTTTCCAGCCCATCGCGTTCGGTTGCCAGTGCTTCCTGTTCTTTGCGAATTTTTACTTCTTCAAGACGCGCTAACTGGCGTAAACGGGTATCCAGCACATAGTCAGCCTGAATATCACTCAGCCCAAAGCGCTGCATTAATACGGGCTTTGGCTCGTCTTCGGTGCGAATAATTCTGATCACTTCATCAATATTGAGAAAGGCAATCAGTAACCCTTCCAACAGGTGCAATCGCTCCAGCACTTTGTCCAGCCGCCACTGCAGCCGTTTGCGAACAGTCTCAACCCGGAAGGTCAGCCATTCTTTGATTAGACTGACCAAATCCTTGACCTGTGGCCGCCCATTGATGCCGATCATGTTCAGATTGATGCGATAACTTCGTTCAAGATCAGTCGTCACAAATAAATGCGACATAAGTTCTTCTTTGTCGATGCGGTTTGAGCGTGGCGTGATCACCAGGCGGGTAGGGCATTCGTGGTCTGATTCATCGCGAAGATCTTCCACCATCGGGAGTTTTTTGGCCGTCATCTGAGCGGCAATCTGCTCCAGTAACTTACTGCCAGAAACTTGATGAGGGAGCGCAGTAACGATAATGTCACCATCTTCGATTACCCATTTAGCGCGCATCCGAACACTGCCATGCCCGGTTCTGTAAACCTCTTGAATATCTTCTTTTGAGGTGATGATTTCTGCATCTGTGGGGTAATCCGGGCCTTGTATGAATTGGCTAATATCTTCCAGCGTCGCGCGTGGCTTTTCCAATAGATGGACACAAGCTGCTGCAACTTCGCGCAGGTTATGCGGCGGAATATCGGTTGCCATACCCACGGCTATTCCCGTACCGCCATTGAGTAGCACATTGGGTAATCGCGCGGGTAGCACCACCGGCTCTTGCAACATGCCATCGAAATTTGGCTGCCAGTCCACCGTGCCTTGTCCCAGCTCGCTGAGCAGCACTTTGGCATACGGGCGCAAACGTGATTCGGTATATCGCATTGCGGCGAAAGATTTGGGGTCATCAGGAGAACCCCAGTTCCCCTGTCCGTCAACGATTGGGTAGCGATAGGAGAAAGGTTGCGCCATCAAAACCATTGCTTCATAACAAGCAGAATCACCATGTGGATGATACTTACCCAGTACGTCACCCACTGTTCGAGCAGATTTTTTGTGTTTCGATCCGGCAGATAGCCCCAGCTCTGACATGGCGTAAATAATACGCCGCTGAACAGGTTTCAGGCCATCGCCTATGTGCGGTAATGCCCGGTCGAGCACCACATACATGGAATAGTCCAGGTAGGCTTTTTCGGTAAACTGTCCAAGAGGCACACGTTCGATGCCTTCAAAATCTAGCTCGGGGTTTTGATTCATGAATTTGCCATATTTTGTTCTGGGCAGAGGGTAGAAGCACGGAATTGTAGCCTGAGATTAGACCGCATGACACTCTCTTATCATCGGTACCAAAAATTACCTATAATCTAAGGAACTTATGCGAACTAACGCCTCTCCAAATCAGCGATCTAGCTCTCGCTTTTGAGCAAGCTCTCCTCGGGTTTTCAACGAAATCTCACAAAAAAACCAATCAATCTCAGGTATTGTTGACCAGTGATCAATGAAACACAGCCACAAGTTCTGAAAAACAGCGCGATTGTCGTGGTGGTTCAGTTCGCCGGTATTATTGTGAAGTTTTTCTCAAGCATTATTCTGGCGTGGTTTTTAACCCCGGAGGCATTCGGTATTGTCGCCATTGTGACCACTGTTTTCATGGGGCTTTCGCTACTTTCTGACGTGGGGATTGGTGACAACATCGTTCGCAATCCTGATGGTGAGAAAGCGGATTTTTATCAATCTTGTTTCAGTCTGCAAATTGTTCGCGGTGTAGTGCTCTACGCTGTGCTGGCACTTATCGCGCTGCCACTGGCTAATCTTTACGGCGATGAAATTATCAGAGCCTGTTTGTTGGTCGGCGGAATTTCGCTGTTGATTGATGGCTTTTTATCCACTCGTTTTTACGTATTACAGCGTAATCATCAGGTCAAAAAACTTGCCTTACTCGATTTAACCGCACAGCTTATTGCTGCCGTTGTGGTGATTGTTTATTGCCTGTTTTCACCCACCGTGTGGGCGCTGGTTATCGGGCATATCGTCAGTTCTGTGGTAAAGACCATTGGTAGCCATTACATAGCGCCGATGAGCTTCGCTGGATATAAGCTGATTACAACCCGATATCGGGAGATTTTTAGTTTTGGTAAATGGATTTTTTTAAATACGCTGTTTCATTTTATCATCACCCAATCTGATAAATTGATTCTTGGCAAGCTGATTCCTACCTCCGAGCTAGGGATTTATGCAATCTCGTCTTCCCTGACGGCTATCACCATGATGCTCTCTTATAACTTTAGTTTGAGAATCGTCTATCCGGTACTCTCTCAGGCGGCCAGAGGCTCAGGCGAGAACTATGCTGAGAAAATCCATGAGACCATGCGACATATTTTGCCTGCCTTATTGGTTTTTTGTTTATTTACCTTTGCATTAGCGCCACTATTTTTCGAACATTTATATAAAGATAGCTACTCTGCAGCGGGGCAAGTTACCCAGTATCTTGCCTTGATGACCTGGTTCATGATTCTCTACGATCTTTATCAAAAAGTTCCTGTGTCCTACGGTTTTCCCAAACACACCGCGACCATCTCCTTCGTTACATCCATATTCCGCGTTGGTATGGGCGTAACCGCTTTTTATTTTTATGGTATCCCCGGATTTATTATGGGACTCGCGTTAGGATCTATTATCGGTGTTGGATTAGTTCAGGCTTGGATGACCAAGTATCAAATTAAAACAGATACCTACGAGATTAAATTATCATTAATATTTATCAGTCTGTTTCTGCTTCACTTTCTGCTGAAAAAATACTCTGAGATTCCTAATTTCAACGAGATTTCCGCAGTCACTATAAGCCTTTTCGCAATAAGTTTTGGCTATCTATCGTATAAAAAACCTATCCACAATCAATTTTTAAAATTTAGAAGCAAACCCCTTTAGTCTTCACTCCCTATTGATATGACTGAGGCGTCTTTCACAAAACCGGGTATTAGACTAAATTTTGGCCGAAATTCGAGATAAGCGGCATACAATAGTTTCAGCATCCGTAGTAGCGTAAGACAACTGCAATTGGAGCTTGGAATATTGGGCCGCTTTTATGCAACAAAGACAAACAGCAATTTTAAATTTAATTAAACACCGAGCGATTGATCTGGGTTTTAACGATGACATGCGGTTGGTGGGTGAAGCAATCGCAATTCGCGCATTTCATGCGGGAGCATCCGCCCATCGAGCGGTGACTGAAGGGCTTCTGGCAAGCCACCAACTAGCCCGTATTGCATATGAGAATGATTAACTCGTCAAACTAGTCAGGATTTCCCGAAGATTAGTTGATATGTTTTGGCGCATCGCCAACCTTTTCATCGAGTGCTCTTTCACGGTCTCGGACGATTCTCTCTGCAATACTGCGTACCGCATTGGTTAACCACATCGTGGTTTGTGAATCAGCGGAATAATCTGCTGGCCCAATAGATTGCACTCTGCCTTGTTCTTGTAATGAATTGGCTTGCTTAAATTCAGTTTTCGAACCTTGCTTATAGACACCGTAGGTTTTTCCACCATTGTGGTTTACAACTGAAAAAACGGGTACATCTGATGGGCCATCTGCGATATAAATCATATTTTTAATGGGAATGCGTCGGTCCTCTTCTGCTACACGGGCATTGACATTAATCCCCGGGTATTTATTGGCGCCCTTGTTAATTTCAAAAATCGCGCGGGTTTTGGTGGTGTTATCCAGTACATATCCCAACTGTGTAAGTACCTCGCTTTTGGTATCGAGGTCTTCCAGAAATTCGCAGCCCCAGATGCCATCAAGATACGGTGCAATGACGCTGCCTTTAATCATCTGCGTTAATCCGGTACTTACCACATAATGTTCCAGAGTGATTTCATGGTTCTGGAAAATCTCTTGATTCAGTTCGTTTTTTAGCGTGGAAAAAAATTCAGGCAGTCCAGGGTAAAATTCTAGTTTTTTACCCAGATCACGGAGGATTTTGTTGGAAAGGTCGGGGAATTTCTGCTGGCGAATATAGTCCAGGATATGGTTGAGATAGAAAATTTCTGTTGAAACTTGCTCACAACCACGATCCTGATAAAGCGTGGGTAATTCATTGACTTCCTGCCAGAACAGTTTTTCATCAATTTGATATTTCTCAAATAACGGCCGCTGCATATAGCCCGGTATAAGCGTTTTATCAAAATCCCAAACCACTGCGATAATTGTCTGGGTAAATAGCTGGGACATTTTTAGGTCTCCTAAATAACGGCTAAATTGCCTTTTTCTTCCAGCCAGGCTTTCCGGTCGCTGGCACGTTTCTTAGCCAACATCATGTCCATGATTTTTATGGTTTCAGTGCTTTCATCCATCGTTAGCTGGATAAGTCGGCGAGTATCAGGTGCCATGGTTGTTTCTCTTAATTGTAGTGGATTCATTTCACCTAAGCCTTTAAATCGAGTAACGGTGATTTTGCCTTTTTTCTTTTCGGTCTCGATTCGATTTATTACCGCATCTCGCTCGGCTTCATCGAGCGCGTAATATTTTTGCTTGCCCACATCAATGCGATATAACGGCGGCATTGCAACATAAATATGCCCCGCATCAACCAGGGGGCGAAAATGTTTTAGAAATAACGCGCAAATTAATGTTGCGATATGTGCGCCATCAGAATCCGCATCGGCAAGAATGCAAATTTTTCCGTAACGTAAATCCTTAAAATCATCCGAGTCTGGTTCAATGCCAATTGCCACCGAAATATCGTGGACTTCTTGCGAGGCAAGAATTCGATCGACATGTACTTCCCAGGTATTTAATATTTTTCCGCGTAGCGGCATGATCGCCTGAAACTCTCGGCTTCTCGCCTGTTTGGCTGAGCCGCCAGCTGAATCACCTTCGACCAAAAATAATTCAGTTCTGGATAAATCTTGCGAGGCACAGTCGGCGAGCTTTCCAGGTAACGCTGGCCCGGAGGTGATCTTTTTCCGAATGACTTTCTTACCTGCTCGTAACCGCTGTTGCGCATTATTAATCGCAAACTGTGCAATTTCTTCACCAGCGGTGACATGTTGGTTGAGCCACAGAGAAAATGCATCTTTAATTGCCCCGGAAACAATTCCGGCAGCTTCGCGTGAGGATAATCGCTCTTTGGTTTGCCCAGAGAATTGTGGTTCCTGTAATTTAGTGGACAGAATAAAACTCACTTTATCCCAAACATCATCGGGTGCGAGTTTGATGCCACGTGGAAGTAAATTTCGTGCCTCACAAAAATCACGCACGGCTTCAGTCAGGCCGCTACGTAAACCATTAACGTGCGTACCACCTTGTGCAGTAGGAATTAAATTGACATAGCTTTCGGCAACGCCTTCACCATTTTCGGGCAGCCAAACCAGTGCCCATTCGAGGGCTTCGGTCGGTGCTGCATAGTTTCCGGTAAAAGGGGATTCTGGCAGCATCGTCGCATCACCCACCGCTTCGAGTAAATAATCTAGCAAGCCATCCTGATATTGCCAATTTAGAGTTTCCCCCGTTGCTTCATCGAGGAAAGACATTTTTAGCCCGGGACAAAGCACGGCTTTGGCGCGAAGAATATGTTTCAGCCGAGCCAGGGAGAATTTTTCGCTATCAAAATACTGTCCATCCGGCCAGAAGCGTAATCGGGTACCGGTATTCTTTTGCCCAACGGTACCGACAACTTCCAGTTCTGACTGGAGTTCTCCACCGCGAAAGCTGATGTTATGTTCTTTGCCATCGCGTTTAACCCACAGCTCGAGCTGCCGAGAAAGCGCATTCACAACGGAAACACCCACACCGTGCAGACCACCGGAAAATTGGTAGTTCTTATCCGAGAATTTACCGCCAGCATGCAGGGTCGTCAGAATCACTTCCACACCGGGTCGGCCTTTTTCTGGATGGATATCTATCGGCATACCGCGACCATCGTCTGCTACAGAGAGTGAGTTATCACTATGCAGAATCACTTCTATTGCACTCGCATGTCCAGAGATTGCTTCATCGACACTGTTGTCGATGACCTCTTGAGCGAGGTGGTTGGGGCTGCTTGTGTCGGTGTACATCCCCGGGCGCTTGCGAACGGGCTCGAGTCCGCTGAGGACTTCGATATCTGCTGCGTTGTAGCTTGATGCCATAATGTTTAGATTACGTCTTAAATGAGTGCATTGTATACTGAACCCGAGACTCATAGTTCCGCTGTGGCAGTGTAAAAGATTCTTTAATTACCCACTTGAAATCCCGGCACAATATCCCCAACTTTGCTAAATCAACATCTATTCAGGAATCCACTGTGGCTGACTCACCTTTTGTTATTGAAGTAACTGCTGAAAATTTTTCCGAGGTCGTACTCGAAGGCTCAATGAAGCGCCCGGTTCTGGTCGATTTCTGGGCTGACTGGTGCCAGCCCTGCCAAACACTGATGCCGATCTTGAGCAAAATGGCGGAGCAGGGTAAAGGGCAGTTTGTACTCGCGAAAATTAATTCTGATGAGAATCAAGATTTAGCGCAGCAGTTTGGTGTGCGCAGTCTACCCACTGTAAAACTCTTCAAAAATGGTCAGCCAGTGGATGAGTTCATGGGGGCACTACCAGAAAGCCAGATTCAGGCGTTTATCGATCAGCATATTGATCGTGAATCCGATAAAATTCACGCACGAGCGATAGAGGCATTGCAGGTCAATGATCAGGAAACTGCTTTAAAGCTGCTTCAGGAAGCCAATGCAATGGATCCTGAGCGCGCACAAATTGCTGTTGATTTGGCTACCTTGATGGCAGATGTCGGGCAGTCTGCAGAGGCGGTAACGCTCTTGAAAACCTTGCCCAAGGAGGAGCAAGACTCAGCGATAGTCGCTGCATTGCTCGCACGGTTAGAATTTGCGAAAAGCGCCGAATCATTACCTGATTTAGAAACCCTGAAAACCCAAGCTGCGGAGGGTGATCTTGAGGCCAAGCTGCAACTCTCCAACAAATTGGTTGCTGACGGAGACAATGAAGCAGCAATGATTCAGTTACTGGAGATTATGCAAAAAGACCGGGGATTTAAAGACGATATCGGCAGAACCACCTTGCTGAAAATATTTGATATGCTCGGTACTGATCCGCTGATAGATCAATATCGAAAGAAAATGTTCAACTTCCTTTACTAGTTCAATTCATTACACGCAAACTTTATCAATCACGCATCGTAACCGTATTGTGTGGGAATGCAGAACCGAGTGACGTAAAATACGGTCTCACCAGTATTTAAAAGCTGCAAAACCTACTAACGATGCAAATCACCAAATTAATGAGCGCAGAGCTGACATGAGTGACATCAGTTTTGGTCACGCCACCCACACCGGGCACGTACGCAAGCAAAACGAAGACTGCTACGGTTACAACGTGGATATCGGTTTGTGGCTGATTGCTGATGGTATGGGCGGGCATGCAGCTGGAGATGTCGCCAGTCAGGTCGCGGTTGAGCATATCGTTGAATCCTGTGAACAAGGCACCGATATCTGCACCGCAACCTCGACAGCGCATCAGGCTGTGATCGGTGCTGGCGAGCGTGGGCTTGGGCATCCTGATATGGGGACTACAGCCGTCACTTTGCAGGTCAAATCAGGTCAATATCAGGTTGCCTGGGTTGGCGACAGTCGCGCTTATTTGTGGAATGGAAAATTGCTGGTGCGGCTGACGCGAGATCATTCAATGGTTCAAGATCTTCTTGATGGAGGCATGTTGTCAAAAGAAGCCGTCGCCACTTATCCCTTCTCAAATTTGCTAACACGCACTATTGGTGTCGATAACTCGAACGATGTCGAAGCAGATTCGGTCAGTGGAAAATTTAATCCTGGCGAGCAGATATTGCTTTGTAGTGATGGGTTGACCAATGAGGTTAACGACGAAGACATTAAGGTGATTTTTTCATCTCCTGGGAGTCCGCAGGAGCTGACCGATCACCTTGTTGATATGGCGCTTTCGAATGGTGGTTCAGATAACGTTACAGCCATCGTTGTGAGCAACGACAAATGAACGACAAATAGTATAGACGCCAATCCTGAAACTACTCGCTGAGTAGTGCCTCGTAATACCTATTTAAATGATGTTTTTTGAAAACTTCGGTGGGTTCTGTGCGCTGAATTGATCTAAAAATTAGAAGTTTTTACTTCGATGAGCCAAGTCTGCTAAGAATTGATTTTAGTTAAAACGTCTAATGCCCGCTAATCCGAGTAACGCAGATCCCAATATCCACAAGCTCGTTTCAAGCGAAATAACGTATGCGAAGGAGTTTGCGTGAGACTTAATATGAAAGAAATTTGATTCATTGGCAAACAATGAACCAGATATTGATGCGCCGAGTAAAATCAGCAATACAATTGATAACCACTTAGCTCTGGTGCTAGAAAACACAACGAATCTCCCTGTAATAAAAAATCAAAAATAAGCCTATCTATGCATATCCGAAAATATGCAGCGAATTGATTATTATTGTTTTTGAGATTCGCGGCACTTCTGCACGGAGCAGTCTATTAATGACCGCTTCCGAACCACCTGCATCCCCAAGATGTAGGTGTTAGCAGTGAGAATATCGTATAGCTATGGTGAACCATGAGATGTGGGTCACACTATTGCTACTTTGATGGAAAGGAGTTGCCGCATGGAATGCTGATTACTTCTGTAATGTGTAGCCATTCACAATACTTTAACCGTCGGCTAGGAAATTTTCATAAATCTGGTTAGATTTAGCTGTCTGGACGCTTCGATAATTCAAGCAATTGCTGATACAGCTTCTTTCGAGGTTGCTGCAGAATTTTGGCGGCAGCGCGGGATGCATCTTTGACGCTGAGGTATTTCAGTAAAGTCTCCAATACCATTGTTTCATCGTAGGGTGTTTGGGGTAATACTTGCTGTCCTTCAATTACCACCACAAATTCCCCCTTTCTGTGATCGTCAGACGCATCGAGCCAATCCTGGCAGGCATTTAGAGTTCCACTCATTGTTTGCTCGTAGATTTTGGTTAGTTCTCTTGCGATAAAGGCATTTCTCGACCCAAGCACTACGAGCGCATCATCAATCATGGCGCTGATACGATGCGGTGATTCATAAAAAACTATGGTTCTGGGGTCCTGTTTTAGCGCTTCCAGTTTTTGTCGGCGCGCGGAGCGTTTAGCAGGTAAAAACCCTTCAAAAACAAATCGTTCGCAAGGTAAGCCTGCCACCGATAAAGCGGTAATCAGAGCGCTGGAGCCAGGAATTGGAATCACCGGTATCTGCTGCCGCCGCGCTTCGCGCACCAGTGGGAAACCAGGGTCACTGATCAGCGGCGTACCCGCATCCGAAACCAGCGCTATGGCCTTGCCTGCCAAAAGCTCGGCAATCACTCGCTCAAGCTGCTTTGCTTCGTTGTGACTATGCAAACTCAGCATTTTTTTCTTGATACCAAGGTGGGTCAGCAAAGCGCCGGTTCGACGCGTATCTTCCGCAGCAATCAAATCCACACTGCTGAGTGTTTCAATCGCTCTGGTACTGATATCTCCCAGATTACCAATGGGGGTTGCAACGATAAAAAGACAGCCGGTATCTGTTTTCTTGGATTGCATCAAGACAGCTCCATTGGGGTTCGATAGAATAACAGTATGCAAATACCTCTCGAACTCAAGAATACACCATTTATCGCACGCATCTTTTCGCAAATGGCGTCATTGCAAAGCTTCCTCTCCCGCTCACGCCGCTTACCAACGTCCTGTAGGCAGAGCCCTGCAATAGCCTATTATGGGTCTAGCCCTTCACAAAAATCTACGCACTTATGTCCAGGGATGGACTGTATTTCGCAAGGAGCCAGGATGGCGGTGCGTCTAAAACAAAGCATTCTCAAGTGCGAGAGGTATAGTTTTAATTTTACAAGAGCCTTACTGATTTTCCTGTTTCTTTCTAGCGGAGCAGTGATTGCGGCTCCACCAAAACCATCTCCCGCGGACACGCCCATTACGCAGGCGCGCGTCTACGAGCTAGAGCGCAATTTCCAACAAGCTGCTGATATGTATCTGCTCACTGCCAATAAGATGTCCGCCAACAGTGGTGAACCCTGGCGTGTGAAAGCAGCAGAAATGGCATGGATGGCGGGTAACAGTCCGCTGGCAGAAACCATTGTTCAGGGTACCGATGAAAATAAGCTCAATGAAACGATGACTGCGCGCTATCGTCTGGTCGCCGCAAGAATTGCACAACAGGCAGGTGATTACCCCGCCGTGGTCAAACAGCTCAAAATACCCACAAAAAATCTTTCATCATCAATAAAAATTCAAATTACCGCGCTGTTAACCAATGCGCGCAAGTACACTCCAGACACTGAAATTGGCAGTTCTCAACTCGCTTCAAATGATATTTACTGGAATAACATCAATGCCTTGAGTGCTGACAAGCTACAACAACGCCTGAAAAAAGCAGAGTTAAGCGAAGAGCAAGGCTGGCTGGAACTTGCGCTGCTTAAAAGAACGTATGTTGGACCCGAACTTATCACTGCTGTGCATCGCTGGGAGCGCCGTTATCCAGGACATCCCGCCCACCAGACTGCAGCAATAGAACTGAGTTCAAAACTTTCCTCCCGTTACTCAACAACCGTAGATCAAATTGCCATTTTATTACCCCGTAGCGGGCAATACGCCGGCGTGACCAATGTCATGATCGAAGGTATATTTAAAGCTCAGGATCGTGTTCCTATCGCACAGCGTCCAGAAATTAAAATCTACGACTCAGCCGCGTACGACATTGTCTCTCTCTACCAACAAGCTGTCGCCGAAGGTGCCCAGCTCATTATTGGCCCGATGGATAAAAAGAAAGTCGATCAACTGACTGCTTCGACCACTACCGTGCCTATACTCACCCTTAACTACGGAAACAAAGTCAGTTTATTCAATCCCGGTCTATTTCAGTTCGCATTGTTGCCAGAAGACGAAGCGCATAGTGCGGCGGAAAAGATTTCTTCGCTGGAATTTACCCGCGTAGCGGTACTAGCGCCAGATACACATTGGGGGAGGCGCGTAGCCGAAGCCTTTAAGCAGCAAGCTTTCAGCTTGGGTGTTGACGTTGTCGCAGAAGGAAAATTCAACCCGAGAAATCAAGATTTATCTTCCGTGATTCAAAAAACTTTTAAGGTAAATGATAAAAAACCTAACCAGCATCAAGTTGAAGTTGAAGTTGATGCCATATTTATTGCAGCAACACCGCGCCAAGGGCGTTTGCTGAAACCGTTATTGAAATTCCATTTTCTCGGTAACGTACCTGTCTTCTCTACCTCTCACATTTTTTCTGGTGCTGAGGATAGTGGCTCAGACCATGATCTTAATGGCATTCAGTTTCCTGAAATCCCCTGGATTTTGAAAAAAGGCTCAGTCAATGCAGAGAAAGAAAAGCTACCCCGCTTTGAAGATATCGAAGAAACAGCGCAGCAGCACCCCCGGTTATACGCTTTTGGCTACGATGCGTTTAATTTAGGCACCAAACTTGCGGCTGGCACTGCAACCAATCTCCAGCTTGAAGGGCTTTCCGGTAATTTATACCTGGATCAGAGAAACCGCGTTCATCGCCTCATGGGCTGGGCAAAATTTGAGCGTGGATTGCCGGTTGCACAATCTTTGCCTGGATCGTTTTAGCCACAATACAATTCATTGAAAACCTTAATTCGCGGTAACAGTGCAGAGAATCAGGCGCTAAAATATCTCCGCAAGCAGGGACTAAAACCAGTCACTTCAAACTATCGCTCTCGCTATGGCGAAATTGATTTGATCATGCAGCACGACGCGACCCTGGTATTTGTAGAAGTTCGCTACCGCGCCTCTGAGCATTACGGAGGTGCAGCAGCCAGCGTCGATCCACGCAAGCAGCAAAAACTCATTCGTACGGCTTCTGCTTACCTTCAATCTCACGATGCCGATGCGCTGTGTCGGTTTGATGTGGTTGCCATTAATGGAAGCAGCCAGATAAACTGGATACAAAGCGCCTTTACAGCCTAGGAGGCTGTCCGAGAATAGGAGCAGGAGTGGAAGCTTTGCAAAGACTTGCAATAGTCCCGCTATTACTGCATCTTCGCGCCTTGCCCTTGACAGTAAATTGCTCCTGCATTTACTGCATACACGCCTTCCATGGCGTAAACGAAAATCTACGCACTGCAAACGGATATTCTTGAATGCGAGGAGTATATTTCCAAAAATGAGTAACTTGCAAAGAATTCAGAAACGTTTTACCGACAGTATCGATGCAAAGCGCCGCGCACAGGCATCACTGCCAGAAACTATCCTCGTCGCTGCAACCAAGTTGACCGATTCGCTGCGCGCTGGCAATAAGGTTCTCAGTTGTGGCAATGGTGGATCAGCCGGAGATGCGCAACACTTTTCATCCGAACTACTCAACAGGTTTGAATCAGAGCGCCCCGGTCTGCCCGCTATCGCACTGACCACCGATAGCTCGACACTCACCTCCATAGCCAATGACTATTCCTACGAACGGGTCTTCTCTAGACAACTGGAATCTCTTGGCGTAAACGGAGACTGCCTACTTGCCATCAGCACCAGCGGCAACTCTGCGAACATTAACCATGCGGTTAAAATCGCTCAGCAGCGCGGCCTGACAGTGATCGCGCTCAGTGGTAAAGATGGCGGCCAACTAGCGCAAATATTGCAGCCCAATGATGTCGAAATCAGGGTTCCGGCAGACTCTACTGCCACCATTCAAGAAGTACACTTGCTGGTAATTCATTGCCTTTGCGACATCATCGAACAACAACTTTTTTAAGTTGTGGCAGCTAGGTTCGCTGATATATGTGAAAAATCTATCATTTTTCTAACCCATTTCCCCTGTATGGCTCTCTTCGCCATATTTTTTCTCAGGCCGACCAAACTTCGCGAGTGTGTCTCTGTCCTATGAGCAACCCTATGCAAGAATATGGCTTACCACATACATGAAATTCAAAGTTTGGTCTTCCTTATTTATCGGACTCGTAGCAGGAAATTTAAGCTATCAGGATTTTTATCCAGACAACCTACCGGTTGGCTTTGCAATAGGCATGGGATGCGCAGCACTGGCATACTGGTTTCTTTCCATTCGCCTGCGTTAGAGAATCAAATAATCCTGAAAATTTTGGATAAATTCCTTGCCCCATCGGCGTCAAAATCTGCTAATTTAACGGCTTCAATTTAAAAGGAAGCATGATGTCCGAAGCGCCGCGCAAAATTCTCGTTACCAGCGCCTTGCCCTACGCCAACGGGCCGATTCATTTGGGGCATTTAGTCGAATATATCCAGACGGATATCTGGAGTCGTTTCCAACGCATGCGCGGTCATCAGTGCATCTATGTCTGCGCTGACGACGCACATGGGACACCCATTATGCTCAAGGCTCGTGAGGAAGACATTACGCCTCAGGAATTGATTGAAAAAATTTCCAAAGAACACCAAGCCGATTTTGCTGCATTCAATATTCGCTTTGATCAATATCATTCGACCCACTCAGAAGAAAATCGTGAGCTTTCTGCACTGATTTATGAACGAGCAAAGAAAAACGGGCATATCGCACAACGCTCAATTAATCAGGCATACGATGAAGAGGCCGGAATGTTCCTGCCCGACCGCTTCATTCGTGGCAACTGCCCAAAATGCAACGCCGAGGATCAATACGGTGATTCTTGTGAAGTTTGTGGCGCGACTTACGACCCGACTGAATTAAAAAACCCGGTCTCTGCCATCAGCGGCACAAAACCAATAGAAAAATCCTCGGAGCACTATTTTTTCAAGCTTGGTGATTTTGAAAGCATGCTGCGGGAGTGGACTCGCAGCGGCGCGGTGCAAGCGGAAATTTCTAACAAACTGGACGAATGGCTGGATGCTGGCTTAACTGACTGGGATATCTCCCGCGATGCGCCTTACTGGGGATTTGAAATTCCTGGTGCCAAGGGCAAGTATTTTTACGTCTGGCTGGATGCACCAGTGGGTTATATGGCTTCATTCAAAGCTTATTGCAATGCGAACAATTTAGACTTTAATAGCTACTGGAACAAAGATTCAGATGCCGAGTTACACCACTTTATCGGCAAAGATATTGCTTATTTCCACACCTTGTTCTGGCCAGCGATGCTGGAAACAGCAGGGTTTCGAAAACCCACAGCGGTCCATTGCCATGGTTTTCTCACCGTGGACGGACAAAAAATGTCCAAATCCCGTGGCACGTTTATCAAAGCCAGTACCTATCTGGATCATATTGGGGCAGAATATTTGCGTTATTATTTTGCCGCCAAACTGGGGCCAGGTATTGATGATATCGATCTCAACCTGGAAGATTTTCGCGCACGAGTGAATTCCGATCTGGTGGGTAAACTGGTCAATATCGCTTCCCGCTGCGCTGGTTTTATCAGCAAAAACTTTGATGGCCAACTGGCAGCAAAGATAGATAATCAAGCGCTCTACCAGCAATTTACCGATGCTAGCGAGAGTATCGCCAGCCATTACGAAAACCGACAGTTTGGTCAAGCGATGAGAACCATCATGACGCTCGCTGATCTTGCCAATCAATATATTGACGAACAAAAACCCTGGGTAAAAATCAAGCAGGATGAAACCAAAGATTCGGTGCAGGAAATCTGTTCAACCGGACTCAATTTGTTTCGCGTATTAATGATCTATTTAAAACCGGTGCTTCCTGAAACTACCGCCAAAGCAGAAGCATTTTTCAATCAGGAAAATTGGCAGTGGAATGATATTCAAATGCCGTTAGTCAATCACAGTATTACCCGTTTCAAACCGCTGTTAACACGCATTGATGAAAAACAAACAGATGCGATGCTGGAGCAAACCCAGCAAGAACGCGATGCGGCTCAAAAAGCCAAAGCGCCCGTGGTCACTGGCCCGTTGAAAGATGATCCTATTGCGGAAGAAATACAATTCCCAGACTTTGCCAAAATCGATTTACGCATTGCCAAAATTGTTAAAGCCGAGCATGTCAAAGGAGCTGATAAATTACTTCAGCTAACATTGGATTTAGGTGGTGAATCCCGCAATGTTTTCGCCGGTATTAAGTCCGCTTATTCACCCGAAGAGCTGGAAGGAAGATTAACCGTGATGGTTGCCAATCTCGCGCCCAGAAAAATGCGCTTTGGGCTTTCTGAAGGGATGGTGTTGGCAGCCGGGCCAGGTGGAAAAGATTTATTTATTCTTAACCCGGATGAGGGTGCAGTACCTGGCATGAAAGTGAAATAACAATGTTCAGTCGTTTCCTTAAACCAAAATGGCAGCACAAAGATCCGAAAATTCGGATGATTGGCATCGACTCGCTCAATAGTTCAGAAACCTTGGTTGAACTCGCTAATCATGATCCAGAGCCATCAGTGCAAGCTGCGGCAATAAAAAAAATAAACCGCATCGAAGACCTGCTGAAAATAAAAGCAAATGATGTCCTGCAGCTACAAATAGACCTGCGTTTATCTACTATTTTAATTAATAATCCATTGATACCATTTACGCTGGAGATCGGCCAGCAATTGGCTCGAATGGACAATACCAGCCTCAACGAAAAACTCGCTACACAATCATTTGATGCTGAGATTAGAGGCGCCGCTGTCGCACTTGTCAGCGATAAAACTATTCTCTCAGAATTGGCTGTAGAAGATAGTAGCCATGAAGTGCGCCATACCGCCGCCTCCCGACTCGATGATGAAAGCGTTATTCATCAGACGCTCAAACGTTTGGGGAAAAAAGATAAACGCGTTGCGAAAAAATTGCGCGGGAATCTTGAATCCCTGGCAGCCAAAAAAGCACTCAGTACCCAGCTTGATAAATCTCGGAAAATACTCGAAACACTGGGTAAAGGCAGGCATTGGAAACGTGATCAAACCCGTTTGCAGACAATCATCAACCAAACAACAGAACTGCTGAGCCAAGCCAACCAAAGTGAACAAAGCCAATTCAAACTAGCGTCTACCAATGCAGAGCAGCGCATTGCGGAGCAGATAGAAAATAGCAAAACGCTGCAACCGATTATTGATGCCAAAGCATCTCAATGTCAGCTAATTGAAGACTTCTACACGAGTCTGAAAAAACGCCATCGAGTCTCCATCAATGAGGCGGATGAGATCAGCCTAACATTAGATACATTGCTTGATGACTGGGATGAAATACCCGTATTAGAAGAAAAACAGGAAATCGACTTTTCGAATCGTTTCCATCAAGGGTTAACTCAGGCACGCGGGCAAATTACAAAACTACAGTCAAATTCTCGGCAATCACTTAGCCTTGAAAAATGTATCCGCAAAGCTGAACAATTACAAAAGCAAAAAACAATTAGCGCTGCACAAATTAAAACCTTGAAACAAGATTGGGATAAGCAAACCCGGCCACAAGACGAACAACTAGCCACTGAATATCAGCAACAGTTCTCTCAACTTAACGAAACACTGGAAAGGAAGCTTGAGAAACAGGAACAAATCACTGCAAAAAGCCTGACTGAAATTAATCAATGGCTGGATGATATCGAGACAACACTCGCCACAGATAAACTTGGCAATTCGGAAGGGCTGAGCCATAAAGTTCAGTCGGCGCTCCGTCAGCAACGCGAACTCCCGCAAGCTGAACGCCTGAAAATTCAGCAACGACTACAGGACATTAACCCGAAAATCCGTGAACTTTCCGGCTGGAGACATTGGGGAACTGACCGGGCCAGAGAAGAACTCATTGATGAAGCTATTGTTCTTAAAGATAAGCAGCAGGACATCGAAGACCGCGCCTCTGCCGTCAAATTATTAAGAAAACGCTGGAAAGATCTAGGTAAAATTGACCCGGTTTCCCAACAACGCTTATGGAAAAAATTTGATGTTGCTTGCTCGCAAGCGTATGCGCCATGCAAGGAACATTTTTCTAAACAAGCAGAGCAGCGTCAACAACATCTTAAGCAGCGCAAACAAATCTGTAGCAAACTCGAAATACTGGCTAATGAAACGGACTGGTCAACTCCTGACTGGCGCGAAATTGACAAACATTTTCACCAACTGCGTAACCAGTGGAGAAATACAGGCCCGGTCTCGAAAAAAGATTGGAACACCGTCTACAAACGTTTTAATGCTGCGGTTGATAGTGTCGATAAACATTTACAGGACGAACGTAGAGTCAATCAAAACCAGCGTCATGCATTAATCGAAAAACTTAAGCTACTGGCTGAAACTGAAAACCTCAATGATGCCATCAACCAGGCACGCGAGCTGCAAAAACAATGGCAACCTACCGTCACCGGCAAACGTAGTGATGAAAATAAAATGTGGAAACAGTTTCGTGCAGCCTCCGATGCTGTGTTTGATCGAAAAAAACAAAAGCAACAAGCCGACAACCTGGAAGCTCAAAAACTGATAGAAGCCAAAGAAGAGCTTTGTGCAGAATTTGAAGATCAAGTTCTGGATAAAAATATCTCCGTCGGAGATATTGCTAAATTCGGGGAACGATGGGCAGAAATTGGTTATATCCACGACAAAGAAGGCTCCCAGCTCACCCACCGGTTTAACAAGGCTAAAAAATCAGCCGATAAATTACTGCAAGTAAAAAAGATCGAGGAACGAGAGCAGTTAATCGAGCAAATGTATCAGCGAAAAATTTTACTTGATCAATTCCTGCAGAACGAAAACCGCGCAGAACTAGAAGCTTTGTGGTCAAATTTGGAAGAGATCAACAACGCAACTTTATCAAATCAATTTGATACGTTGTATCAATCGGTACTCACCCCCACTAATGGTGATAGTAAAGCGACTCAAAATGATTCTGACCTATTGCTACTAGATCTGGAAATTGAGCTGGAACTTGGATCTCCGTCAGCATTAAAAGAGCAGAGAATGACAAGACAGGTTGAACGCCTTGCCAATAAATTATCTGACGGAAACAGTAACGACAATCATCAGCAGTGGGATGAAAAGTTTTTAAAATACTGTCTTACAAAGACAGATAAATCTGCTATTTCCGATTTGAATAGATTAAAGAAAATTAAAAATGCGTTGAGGAAAAAATTGAGATCAGCCTGAGAACAATCTACTTAAGATCATTCCTCAAATTCTGGAAACAAGTCCTTTTTAAATGCTTTTTCGTAGGCTTCTCTGGGAGAGATGATGGTTGTTTCGAGCATATTCAATAAGGTGTTGTCCATCGTTTGCATCCCCAGACTGACACCACTTTGCATCGCAGTTTCTAGCTGATCGGTTTTTCCTTCGCGGATTAAATGGGCGACAGCAGGAGTGTTGATTAGTACTTCGACGGCTGCTACTTGTCCTTCTCCATCCTGTTTTTCGACCAACTGCTGAGTGACAACTGCGCGCAAAGATGTTGATAGCATCGCTCGAACCTGACTTTGTTTTTTCGCTGGAAAGACATTAATGATTCGATCCATCGTGGTGGCCGCGCGATTGGTATGCAATGTGCCCAGCACCAGAATACCTGTTTCTGCTGCGGTGACTGCCAGACTAATTGTTTCTAAATCGCGCATTTCACCTACCAGAACAACATCAGGGTCTTCGCGTAATGCAGAGCGCAAGGCAGCAGAGAAACTGGGGGTATGGAGGCCAACTTCTCGTTGACTAATCAGGGATTGTTTACGTTCGTGAACAAATTCAATCGGGTCTTCAATGGTAATAATATGCCCGCGTCGAACTTTGTTAATTTCATCGACCATCGCTGCCAGCGTGGTTGATTTACCAGAACCGGTTTTGCCGGTGACTAGAATCAGGCCATGCCGGTGACGGCATAAGCTGTTGATTACGGATGGAAGCTTCAGGTCTTTTAGTGAAACAGCGTGATTTGGAATAACTCTGAAAACTGCGCCATAACCATCAATATGGCGAAATGCATTGACTCGAAAACGTGCGATATTGGCAAACTTATAAGCGAAATCGACACCATCATGTTTACTCAATTGCTCGCTTGAATACTCGCTCATAATCTCACTGAGATATTCGCCGACTTCCATGTCTGATAACGCTTCACCAGTCAAAGGCTTTAGCTGCCCATAGATGCGAATTCTTGGTGGTTGACCTGCCAGTAAGTGTAGATCAGAACCTTTTTTACGGACGGTTTCCGCTAACAATCTATCAATCTGCTTCACGGTTCTTGATCCAGTTGAGTGATGAGGTTGGAATCAGTAATAAATGGTTTAAAACGCTGTTTGTCGAGTGCATATTCACAGGCTTCATTGGGGTCAATTTGTCCTAGTTCCACTGCATCGAGCAATGCCTGATCCATCAGTTTCATGCCTTTGTCTCGCCCGGTTTGAATCTGTGAGGGGATCATGTGAGTCTTGTTTTCTAGCAATAATCTGGCAATCGCGCGGGTCATCGACATGGTTTCAAAAATCGCTTTACGGCCATGCCCTTCAGCAGTCTTGAGCAATACCTGTGAAACGACACCTAACAGGTTTTGCGATAAAAAAGTCTTGCCCTGCTGGCGTTGTTCAGCTGGCAGTGAATCAATAATCCGGTCGATGGTTTTTACAGCGGACGTGGTGTGCAAAGTAGCGAGCACCAGGTGCCCTGTTTCCGCTGCAGTCATCGCCATGTCGATTGAATCCGTATCGCGTAGCTCACCTACCAAAATCACATCGGGATCTTGGCGCAATGCAGCCCTTAAACCGTTAACAAAATTGGGCACATGCGTACCAATCTCTCTCTGAATCACCTGCGATTTTTGACTTCGATGCAGAAACTCAATCGGGTCTTCCAGGCTAATGATATTGAGATTGCGAGTCTGATTCAGGTGATTGATCAAGGCTGCCAGCGTGGTGGATTTACCCATTCCAGTTGAACCTGTTATCAGAATCATGCCTTGCTTGTAAGCCAGCAAACGCTCCAGCATCGGTGGTAAATTGAGGCTTTGGATAGTTGGCAGTTGTTCAGGCACATAGCGAAATGCGGCGCCTGGCCCAGTGGACTTGTGGTAGAAGTTGGCTCTGAAACGACCAATATCACGAGAATAATAGGAAAAATCTAAATCCTGACCAGATTCAAAATGCTTGCTTTGCGAGGGGGTCAGTACCTCTGAAAGGTAAGATTTTAGCTCGCGCTGATCCAGATCCCTAAATTTGATCGGCAGCAGATCACCATACATCCTCAGTAACGGCGGTAAACCGACCGCAAGATGTAAGTCAGAACAACCTTGCTCACGGGCAAGTTTTAGGAACGCATCAAGTCGAGGCATGGACTACAAGTAAGTTAGACAGACTTCACTGTAAATCGAAATCCGGCGTACGGCAACCAGCGGCGGGTTCTGTACCATCTATAGCCGATGAACTGATCTCTGTTTGCGGTTCGTGACAGTGGAATGCTGTACTGTGCGGTTAAACCGTAATTTAACAGCCAAATAAAAAATTAAACCCGATAAGCTCTCAGTGCATTCTCAACTTCTTCCATGGTCTGATATCGCCGCTTAGGGTTCACCGCCATCATTTTCATCACAATCATAGACAACGGTTTAGGGATTTTTTCGTTCGCTTCATGTACTGGAATAATATCCCCATGCACATGTTTGTAGAGCACTTGCACGTTGTCATCACCCTTAAACGCGGTTTGACCGGTGAGCATTTCGTATAAAATCACGCCGAGGCTATAAATATCTGAACGGCCATCCAGATGCCGTTTGCCGGTAACTTGCTCTGGAGCCATGTAGCGTGGCGTGCCAATGAGAATGCCTGTTTTGGTGAGCTGGGTTTCAGCGGATGCACCGCTCTCGGCGCGGGCAATACCAAAATCAACCACCTTCACCAACCCTTCGTTATCAATCAGGATATTGCCAGGCTTAAGATCGCGGTGAATCACTTGCATATCATGTGCCGCGCTAATTCCGGCAGCGACTGTGCCAGCAATATCAATGGCCTGTTTGAGCGGTAAGGGTTTTTTCGGTTGTAGCAAACTCGATAGTGTCACCGAGGGGAAGTATTCCATCGAAATTGCGTAGAGATTTTCAATCGAAACAAAATCAAATATGCGAATGACATGCATATGATTAATTTTCCTCGCGTAGCGAATTTCACGGATAAAGCGTTTCACCATCGCTTCTTCGCTGACCATTTTGTCGTGTAAGATTTTTAGAATAATCTGATCTTCTACGATTAGGTCTTTGACCAGCAGGACGGTACTGAACGCACCTTTGCCAACACGGCGAATAAACTCGTAACGCTCGCCAATTTTATCGCCTGCTTTGAGGCTGCGAATATTGATATGGCCGCCGACTGATCCTACGCCCTTTGCTGCGCCTTTTTTGCCGGTTGCCTGTTGCTTGCGGCGTGAGAGGCGTGCGTTGATTCTTTTCAGTGCAATTTTTGCTGATGCACGAACATCTTCGCCAGCAGTATAGGCGCGGCGCTTGATCGCTTTAAATATTTTTTCCGCATTGGCGACATCGACCAGTTCGGAGAGCGTTGACATGGCTTCCATCACAGTGCTTTCATCTTTGCTGCCGAGCATGGGTAAAATTAGCTTTAGATGGCGTTCGTCACCCAGACTGCGCATGCCTTTGAGCACGATGGGGGCCGCTTGCTCGTCGGTGCGCATTAATTTCAACAGCGCGGGCACGGCGGCTTTGTTGCCGATGGTTGCCAGCGCATCAATGGCGCGCTCGCGTACCCACCAGTCGGAATCATTTAATGCAGTGATCAAATGCTCCATTGATGATTCATCTTTGGTGGAATTTAGAATTTCGATAGCAGCGCGACGAATTTGCTCGTCGTCACTGCGGATCAGCTTGACGACTGCTTCAACCACCCGACGTCCGCCGATTTTAGCGAGTGCATCGGCGGCGCGAGCGCGTACCCACCAATCTTCATCTTTAAGTGCGCTCAGCAAATCTTCGACTGCATTCGGGTATTCCATGCCGTTGAGCACTTCAACCGCCGCACGGCGCACCTTTTCTGACTCATCTTTTAACAGATCGACTAGATAAACGACTGTGCCCGGATCATTAAGCTTGACCAAAGAATCGACTGCCTGGTTCTGCACGTTCATATCCCGGTCACGCAACAACCGGCAGAGTACGTCGATATCGAGCTTGACCCGCATCTCTGTGAGTGCTTGTAGTGCGACTAGGCGCACTTCGGCACTGCGATCATTCAGGCGAGCGGATAGCGCCAGGCGCGTGTCATGCAGATTAAAACGACTCAGCAGTCGTACCACGCCGAGGCGGGTATTGACATCCTGTGCTGTGACTCGGTTGATGAGCTCGGGTACCAGGGAATCATCGGCAATTTTTTCGATGATTTTAAACAGAGCAACCCGCTGACTCGGTGCCAGGGTATAAGCTTTTCGTAACAATGCTGCAGCACTGAGGCTTTGCTTGCGTGCTTCGAGTATTTTCAGCAAGGCTGATTTTGCCACGTCTTCATCATCAAACAATGGCAGCAAGTGATTGGCATCATAAGCACGTGAAGTTGCTAGTACGCGAACTGTGGTATTTAGCACACGCGGGTGAACCGTAGAAGACAGGCCGGCAATATAGTGAACCAGTGATTTATCATCGAGCAGATAAACCAGCACTTCGCGCAATCGTTGTAGCTCGGCATCACCCGCCGTTTTTAGGCGAGTGAATAAAGAGGGGATCGCCGAATCGGCAATCGTGCGTAAATTCTCCAGGCTACGGCGACCCTCTGCATCCAGCAGATCCGTTGCGCTCAGGCAGCGAGATACGTTCCGCCCGGCGCGGTACTGTGCAAACAAACCCATTAGTCTTGCTTACCTAAAAGGTCTAATTGGAGATCAATCAGTGTCATACGAATTCCAGTTCTTGATTACAGGCAATATTATTTCCAGAATGATTCTAATGTACCGCATCACGCCCGAATGCCAGATAGATCAAACTTCCTGCTCACCAGCTGTCAGAAAATGTGATGGATATCTGGTGTTTAGCAAAAA
>CAZNYF010000004.1:29436-32028 GCA_964577195.1 uncultured Thiotrichales bacterium
CCATCAAAAATATGCGTGTAGTAAACATCTCGATGGGTGCGTTGGGTTTGCAAATGGTAGGCGCTGTAAAGACAAAGATCCGCTGCGTGCTCATACATTTGTTCGCGCTTTTTAAAGTTGCGCTCCGCGTCTGGAGAAATTACTGGCAAAGTCAGACCGCCGGCTATTTCGGTACTCTCACTGCGCGGTCCATCGTTTAAATCACCGATAACAATCACCGGGCGATGAGGGTCAGTAGATAGCTCATTAAGCACATAGGTTCTGAGAGCAGCTGCCTCAAGACCACGTAGCAGCAGTGAACGCGTGCGTCCGATGGCTCCCTCGCGTAAATAATTGGTCATTGCCTCCAACGGATCGTTGCCTTCGCTGTTCTGACGAATAGGCCGTTTGGATTTAAAGTGTGCGGTAAATATCGTGATTTCAGCAGCATTTCCGCCATCCATCTCAGCATATTGAAATCGCTTTGGTAAGCCAAGACGTGCCCTGAGAATTGGCCGCGTGAAACGTGTCCGGTTTTCCCCGCTTTCTGTTAAACCAATTTTCCAGGTTTTACCCGAGTGTTCTTCCACAGGATCCGCAAAATTAAACTCTTTTGGAAACTCTTCAAGGCTGGAAAACTCCAGCATTTTAAAATCTTTTGGCACCATGATTGCGATCATCGGTGCTGAATAAATTCGCGATGGAGTGCCTTTGTAGCTTGATTCACGAAACCGGGGTTCGCCAGAAAAATATAAATTCACTTTGCCAGCAAGTCGAGAGGCGTTGATCACCTCCTCCAATGGCTGACGATCAAAAATTTCTTGAAAACAAATAATATCCGCATCCATGCGATTAACTTGTCGTGCCAGCCAGCGAATTTTTTTCTGGTAGCGATTTTCTTTTTCATTACCTTCAGCCCAGTACTGATTATGTTTGCTGGACGAATAAAAGTAGTTGTAACGCTCGCTGGTTGATCCCGGCGTGAGGTTCCGTACGTTAAAATTACCAATGGTGAATTTTTGTGTCATTTATTATCTTCTGTGTTATTCAATACTTGTAAGATTTTCATCTGGACTGTTGCCCTCTGGACGCATGTGAGGAAATAATAAAACATCACGTATGGATGGAGAATTTGTCAGCAACATGACCAAACGATCTATGCCGATACCTTCGCCTGCTGTCGGCGGCATACCGTGTTCCAGCGCGCGAATATAATCGGCATCAAAATGCATCGCTTCATCATCACCGGCATCTTTCTCCGCAACCTGCTGTCGAAATCGCTCGGCCTGATCTTCGTAATCATTTAACTCTGAGAAACCGTTAGCCAGCTCGCGGCCACCAACGAAGAATTCAAACCGGTCGGTCACAAACGGGTTTTCATTATTGCGTCTCGCCAGCGGAGAAACTTCGGCGGGGTAAGCAGTAATAAAGGTTGGCTCCATTAAGAGATGCTCAACCGTTTTTTCAAATATTTCAATTTGAATTTTGCCTAAACCATAGCTGTCCTTAAGTGGAATTTTTAGTCGTTCGGCGAGGGCTTTAGCCTGATCGATATCATTCAGCTGTGTTGCATTAATATCATCATTAAATGCCAAAATAGATTCGATAATGGTCATGCGTGTAAATGGCTGACTAAAATCAAACGTATCCTCGCCATAAACAACATCGGTTGTGCCGAGAACTTCGAGTGCCAGTTTGCGCAGCATGTCTTCGGTACGATCCATAAGGTCGTGATAAGTCGCGTAGGCTTCATAAAATTCGATCATGGTAAATTCAGGATTATGCCGTGTCGATAACCCTTCGTTACGGAAGTTTCGATTAATCTCGTAGACTCGTTCAAAGCCACCCACAACCAGGCGCTTTAAATACAGCTCTGGGGCGATGCGTAAAAACAGCTCCATATCCAAGGCGTTGTGGTAGGTGGTAAAAGGCTTGGCTGTGGCGCCACCGGGAATCACCTGCATCATCGGAGTTTCCACTTCCAGAAAGTTTTCCTGATTTAAGTAATCACGCAGAAAATTTACAATCTGAGTGCGCTTGCGAAAAACGTCGCGCACCGGATCATTCATAATTAAATCCACATAACGCTGCCGATAGCGTTGCTCGGTATCGGTCATGCCGTGAAATTTTTCTGGCAAAGGACGTAGCGATTTTGTGAGTAATTTTAATTCATCAACTTTAACGCTGAGTTCACCTTTCTGGGTTTTAAACAATTTTCCTTCAGCGCCTAGAATATCGCCGACATCCCAGGTTTTAAATTCGAGATACACACCTTCAGGCAGTCCATCACGTTGCGCGTAAATCTGAATCCGGCCAGACATATCCTGCAAGCTGGAAAAACTCGCTTTCCCCATCACTCGCTTCGCCATTTGACGACCGGCAATGGCAACGCGAATATCATTTTCTTCAAAATACTCGCGCGGTTGCTTCCCATATTCAGCATGCAGCTCGGAAGCCATCACGTTGCGACGAAAATCATTGGGAAAGGCATTGCCTTTTTCACGCAGCTGATTGAGCTTGTTGCGGCGTTCGGCGATTAGTTTATTTTCTTCTTGCGGAGTTTCGGACATGATGAATAATTCGTTTAATTAAGTTTAATAAAAGTATCTGGCT
>CAZNYF010000004.1:32128-39670 GCA_964577195.1 uncultured Thiotrichales bacterium
TAAAGCCCGGATTTTAAGCTGGCTTCAATAAATTGATCCAGATCGCCGTCCAGAACTGCTTGGGTATTTCCTGTTTCGACGCCGGTACGTAAATCTTTAATGCGGGATTGATCAAGCACGTAGGAGCGAATCTGACTGCCCCAGCCAATATCGGATTTAGAATCTTCCAGCACCTTATTTTCAGCATTACGTTTTTGCACTTCCAGCTCGTAGAGTTTGGATTTTAGCTGCTTCATCGCCATATCTTTGTTCTTGTGCTGGGAGCGATCATTCTGACACTGCACCACCGTATTGGTAGGTAAATGTGTAATTCTCACTGCGGACTCGGTTTTGTTGACATGCTGGCCACCGGCGCCGGAAGCTCGATAAACATCAATCCGTAAATCTGCCGGATTAATTTCAATGTCGATATCATCGTCAACTTCTGGCGAAACAAACACTGCCGCAAAAGAAGTATGGCGACGATTACCTGAATCGAAAGGTGATTTTCGTACCAGCCGATGCACACCAATCTCGGTTCTCAACCAACCAAAAGCATAGTCACCGCCAAACCGAATCGTGGCACTTTTAATTCCCGCGACATCGCCAGAGGAGACCTCCATCAATTCAGTTTTAAAACCTTTGCGCTCACCCCAGCGTAAATACATACGTAGCAGCATCTCCGCCCAATCCTGAGCCTCAGTACCACCGGAGCCAGATTGGACATCAACAAACGCATCTGCCGAATCCAGTTCACCAGAGAACATGCGTTGAAATTCGAGTGACTCAACATTGGCCGTATAACCTGCTAAGTCAGATTCTACCGAAGCTACCGTCTCGGCATCGTCGTCGTCACGCGCCATTTCCAGTAATTCTCCGGCATCATTCAATCCAGCATCCAGATCAATAATGACTTTAACAATTGCTTCGAGTTGCGCTCGCTGCTTACCTAGCTTCTGCGCCCGATCAGGATCGTCCCAGACATTCGGCTGCTCCAGCTCGCGATTAACTTCTTCAAACTGCTCCTGTTTGTTTTCAAAGTCAAAGGTACCCCCTAAGCGCATCGACCCGCGCTTTTAGATCTTCAATCAGGGAGAAAACTGGATTCAATTCCATGTCGTAATCGGTATTCCACAAAGCCGTGTATTCTAACCGCCTAAGGCGAAAAATACATGGTTTTTCAACGTTTAACGTGGGTAAAGCCGTAGCTCCAGACTCAAAGGCAACCTGATTTATTTGCTGGCACGCGCTGGCAATGATAGCGTATGATGGCGTTCATTGTTTTGAGGTGATAGAGATGGGGAGCTTAAGTATTCGAAAGCTGGATGACGAAATAATTCAGGGATTACGCATAAAGGCGGCGAAAAATCAGGTATCGATGGAAGAAGAAGCTCGGCAAATTATAAGGGAAGCGGTGTTAGCACCCGATGATTTAGGTAGTCTGCTGTCCTCGTTGTTTGGTTCTGAAAATGGTGTCGAACTCGAATTGCATGGTCATGAGCAGCACGAAGCGATTTCGTTCTCTAAATGATATTGCTCGATACTAATCTGATATCCGAGACGATGAGACCCTCACCATCAGCTAAGGTTCTGCAATGGCTAGGATCACAAAGTACCCGTAGTCTGTATGTTTCATCGGTTACAGTGGCTGAAATTGGTTTTGGATTACGCATTCTTCCTGAGGGTCGCCGACGTCTGGACTTGCAGAGCCGATTCGATACTTTTATGAAGCGGGGCTTTGAGCACAGAATACTGGCTTTTAACGAGTCATCGGCGCGCCTCTATGCCGAAATAATGGGATTCCGAAAAGAAATTGGTCGCCCGATGAGCCTACTGGATGGTCAAATCGCCAGCATCGCACGTAGCCATAGCTTTTCACTAGCGACGCGTAACGTTGATGATTTTGAGTCCTGTGGAATTACCGTGGTTAATCCATTTGAATGAATCATTTCCAAGATAAGACAGCTTTAAGTTCTTCCGGCGTGACTGGATAGATCAGGATTGCTTCTAATGGAAAAATATCACGGAGCTTATCGACGTATTGTCGCTCTTTTTTTGAAACCAGCACGATAACTTTTGTATCCGGTGCATACCTTTGCATCGACATTAGCATGACATCGAGATTGCTGATATTGACGCCTGCATAATTATTACTATAGCCGTAGCGAAATTCAGCAACGACGAAATCAGGTGGGTGTTTTTTAATCCTGCTAATGGCTTTGCGATTGGAATTGAAAACTTCTACGGTGATACCCAATTGCTTGTAAAAACCGGTGGTAGGAGGATGCGTTGGTGAATCAATGATGGAATAGAGCAGGGGGGCTTGCTTGGGCGTACTGGCAGGGTTTGATTTATCTGACAATGCCGCGCTCGCTGTTCTGGATAAAGTCGAGCAAATGGCGCACTTCCGGGAACTGCTCTGCCAGCTCGGCAGTCGATTTTACGCCTGCTTCGCGATCTTTGCCTTTGACTAATCTTTTAAAACTTTGCCTGAGTGCATTAATAGCTTCACTGGAAAAGCCACGGCGTTTTAAGCCTTCTTTATTGATGCTGATGGCTCGAACATAATTTCCAGATGCAATCACATAAGGGGGGATATCTCTATTGACCCACGAGCCCATACCAGTGAATGCATGTGCGCCAATACGGCTAAATTGATGTACCAGTGTAAATCCACTGAGTACGGCGTAATCATCGACGATGACATGCCCGGCGAGCGACGCGCCATTGGAAAAAATGATGTGGTTGCCAACCACGCAATCATGCGCGATATGCACATAGGCCATGATTAAATTATCATCGCCAATGCGGGTTTCTGATTGATCAAAGTCGGTGCCGCGATGGACGCTGCAAAACTCGCGGAATTTGTTGCGATCACCAATTACCAACTTGCTGTTTTCGCCGTGGTATTTAAGATCCTGAGGGTCTTCGCCGATAGAGCAAAACTGAAAAAAACTGTTGTCTTTGCCGATGGTGGTTGGTCCCTTAATAACAACATGAGGGCCAATTGTTGTACCTGATGCAATTTCTACATTGGCACCGATGACAGAAAATGGCCCCACTGAAACATCGTCCGCGAGCCGGGCTGAAGGGTCTACTATGGCGCGCGAATCAATCATCGTTAAAAATGCTGTTTGGCACACATAAGTTCTGCGTTGGCTACCATCTCGCCATCCACGGATGCAACCGCTTTTACTTTTGCCATATTGCGTTTCTGAGAAATGGGTGTGATCTCTAATTTTAGTTGGTCACCTGGCACCACCTGGCGACGAAACCGGGCTTTATCAATAGCCACCAATAAATACAGAAAGTCAGTTGATTCATTGTTTTCTTCACAGCTGGCAAATTCGTAAATACCAGAAGTCTGCGCCAGTGCTTCCATAATTAGCACACCGGGCATGACTGGCTCGCTCGGAAAATGACCCTGAAAAAATGGCTCATTGATAGAGACATTTTTAATCGCCGTAATGGATTCACCCAGTTTAAATTCAGTGACGCGATCGACCATTAAAAAAGGGTAACGATGTGGTAGTAAATCCATTATTTTCTGGATATCGATAGTACGCTCCTACTTGTTGTTACTTTTTTCGAGTTTACGCAGCCTTTTACTAAATTCATTTAATTGCTTAAATCGAGCAAAATTCCTTCGCCAAATGCTGTTTTCCTGCATCGGTACGCCGGAAGAATAAACGCCGGCAGTTTTAATGCTGCGGGTAACAAACGTTTGCGCGGTAATGATGGTGTGATCAGCAATGGATTTATGACCCACAATATTTGCACTGCCACCAATACTACAATACTTACCAATTTTTGCGCTGCCAGCAACACCGGCACAGCCTGCAATGGCGGTATGGTCACCAATCGAAACATTGTGTGCAATTTGCACTAGATTGTCGATAATCACACCGTTGCCAATCATCGTATCATCTATAGCGCCTCGATCAATGGTGGTATTCGCGCCAATTTCAACATCATTACCCAGCGTGACAGCGCCGACTTGAGGGATTTTAACCCACTCGCCTGCATTATTCGCAAAGCCAAAGCCATCGCTACCCAGGACAGCGCCAGAGGCAATACGGCAACGCTCGCCTAGTTGAACGGCGCGGTACAGCACAACTCGAGCATCTATCCGAGAATCATCACCGATTTTAACCTCATCACCAATCACCGAGCCTGCGCCAATGATGACGCGCTCACCAATAATGACACCATCCCCGATTGTTACCAGCGGTTCAATCATTGCAGAGCTGGCGATTTGACATTTTTCTCCGACTATCGCGGATGCTGCAATGCCGGGAATAACTTCAGTCAAAGGGTGGATACGCTGCGCAGCCAGGGCGTAGCTCAGATAGGGGTTTTCAGAAATTAACGCATCGCAAGGACAGTCGGCAGCATGCTCTTGCCGGACTATGACTGCGGTTGCTTTTGTCGCGGCCAGTTGCGGCAAGAATTTGGGGTTGGACAGAAAGCTAAGGCTGCCCGCGGATGCTCGATGTAATGAGGCGACATGACTTAATTCACTCTCGCCACTTCCCAGCATTTCCAGAGAGAGGTCTGCTGCAAGTTGGGCGATCGTTAGAGGCACTGTCAGAGTGTGTTGGTAATGTTCTTATTGATCGCCAAGGAGCTTGAGTTCGTGCAGCACTTTTTGAGTGATATCTATTTTTTCACTGGCATATAGAACGCTTTCGCTGACGACCAAATCGTAATTTTCGCGTTTGGCGACGGTTACAATTGCCTTGTAGACATCTTCTTGTAAGGTGCTTAAAGCTTTATTGCGTGCCAGACCAAAGTCTTCGTTAAATTCACCCGATTTACGTTTAAACTCCCGCATTTTTTCGCGCAACTGACCCTCTAGTTTTTTTCTTTCGCTGGCTGAAATGACATCTTTATCAACACGGTATTTATCTTCCAGACTCTTGAGTGCTTCCTGTTCTTTAATCAACGTTTGCTGACGGTCAGAAAATTCACCCCGCATACTGGAATCTGCATCTTTAGTTTGTGGGGCCTGATTTAAGATTTTGTTGATATTGACGGCCGCAATGCGAACTTCCGCCCAGGAGGCAGAGCAAACCAGAAAAAGCGTTAAGGTAACTGCGGAAATAAAGATGTGTTTACGATTCATGAGTTAGCACTCCGGAGTTCAATCTAATCTATGAAAAACTAACGTGACTCTGTAAGCAGTCAGTCGTTAGGTATGCTCTGATTTTACCTGCTCTAACGGTTCAGGGCGAATTATGTAGACCGTCTTGCTATGGCTGGCAAACAGACCTAGAAAACTGCGCCGACGCTAAACTGGAATTCTTGTAAATCATCACCAGGTTTATCGTTTAGGGGCCTTGCCAAGCTAAATACCAGAGGCCCTACGGGGGCGAGCCACTCAAAAGATATTCCTGCCGAGGTTCTGATGTTGTCATTCTCAAAGGCATCAAAGTCTTTAAACACATTTCCCGCGTCAATAAACGCACCCATCCTCACCGATCTGTTCTCTTTTGCAAAGGGTGCGGGGAATAAAATTTGAGCCGAAGCCAGTGTGCGAAAATTACCACCAAATGCTTCGCGAGACGATGATTGAGGGCCTAATGTGTTGGTCTCATAACCACGAATCGAGCGGATACCACCGGCGTAGTATTTTTCGAAGAAGGGTAGATCCGTGGTGTCATTGTAACTATCCCCAAACGCCAAATCGCCTTTTAGAGAAAATGTCCAGGTATCAGAAATTGGGAAAAAATGCGTGTTCTTGTAGCTAAGTTTGTAGTAATCCAGATCACTACCCGGAACACTCAGCTCGAGCCGTAGCCGTTGACTATTACCGCTATGAGGGAAAATCGTCCGGTCCCGCGTGTCATGTGAATAGACGGCAGAGATCAAAAACTGACCGTATTCATCTCCGTTTTCAGCGAGAAAATCGGTGATTTCGGTGGGAGTCGCCGCAGTGGTTCTGATGCTGGTATTTTCATGACTCAAGTTAAATCGCAAAAAATCAAATTCAGTGAGCGGGATACCATAATTCACACCTAATCCCCACCGATCAGCAACATAATCAGAGAGGTTGTTTTCAGAGGCATCAGTTTCACGGAAAAAAGCATTAAAGCCACGGCTCACGCCATCCAGGGTGTGATAAGGGTCAGTGTAAGAGATGCTAAATACGTTGCTTGCATCATTTCGAGTCAGTTGTAGGGAAAGTTTTTTGCCTGAGCCAAATGCATTCTCCTGGTTTAATGCCAGTCCAAAAACCAGGCCCGAAGTTTGCGACAGCCCTAGATTGGCGGAGAAACTGCCGGCAAAACGCTCGGTCACGGAAAATTCCAAATCCACCAGATCATCGCGACCAGGCACGCGTTTACGCTCCAGGTTTACCGTTTCTACAAAAGGTAGGCGCTGGATTCTGACTTTGGAGCGATTCACCTTGGGGGTGGAATACCAGCCGCCTTCGAGTTGCCGCATCTCACGTCGTAGCACTTCGTCCCGCGTTTTGGTATTGCCGTAAAAATTAATTCGCCTGACATAGGTTTTTTTGCCTGGTTCAATGACAAACGCCAGCGTCAGTTTTTTGCTGCCTTCATTGATCTCTGGTATTACATCGATTTCTGCAAACGCATAGCCTTCTGCGCCCAGGGTGTTTTTTAATGCCGATGTCGTACGGGCGATTTTAGACCGCGAAAATACTTCGCCCGGTTCAATTTTAATGCGCTCTCGCAGCATCTCTTCAGCGATGGGTAGATCACCCTTTAGTTGGTAATCCCCGACCGTGTACTGTGTGCCTTCGGTGATGTTCACAGTGACGTAAATATCTTGTTTGTCCGGTGTCATCGTCACTTGAGTAGAGTCGATATTAAATTTCAGATAGCCGCGATCCAGATAAAAGGAACGTAATTTCTCCAAATCACCCGATAGTTTAGGTTTTGAATATTCATCTTTACTACTGAGAAACGCCCACCAGCTAGGTATGCCCGAGTCAAAATCCTTAGTCAGCTGTTCATCGGTGAATTTATGATTGCCAATAATATTGACGCGTTGGATTTTGGTCACCGAGCCTTCAGCGATGTTAATTGCCACATCGACCTGATGATTATCCAGTGGCGTGACTTCGGTTTCGACATTGACGTTGTATTTGCCACGCGAAAAATACTGTTGGCGTAATTCGCGTTGCACATCATCAATAACTGAGCGTATGAAAATCTTGCCTTTGGCAATGCCGGCATCTTGCAGTGCGGCTTCGAGCTGCTCCGTTTCAATATCTTTATTACCCGTAAATGTCAGGTTGGCAATTGCAGGTCTTTCCTCAACTTTGATAATCAGTTTTCCGCCATCGCGACCAATGGAGATATCATCAAAAAATCCGCTCTGGTAGAGCGAGTGGATTAATTCACTGGCATCATCATCGTTAAATCGATCGCCAACATCGTAGGAGATATATTCAAAAGCTGCACCATCTGAAACGCGTTCAAGCCCCTGTACATCAATTTCCGTCAGGGTGGTCTGTTCAGCCAATGAACTGAGTGGCGACAGGCACAACAAAGAGAGTAGCGCAGCCCGAGAGTGTCTGAGCCAAAATTTGAA
>CAZNYF010000004.1:39770-41913 GCA_964577195.1 uncultured Thiotrichales bacterium
GTACGGTTTTCACAGAATAGTTAGCCCCGAAGCGGGAAGATGATGTTTGATTAGAGAGGGTGCTCGGATTTTAACCGAGCAGCCTTGAAATGTCGTTAAAAAATGCGACAAACATTAGACCTCCGAGTAGCGCAAGCCCCACTCGTTGACCCACGGCTTCAGTTGTTCGGGAAACAGGGCCACCTTTGATCACCTCAATAAAATAGTACAACAGGTGTCCCCCATCGAGTATCGGAATGGGTAGTAGGTTGAGTACGCCTAAACTGACGCTGACGATGCCAAGAAAACTGAGAAACTGGGCAATTCCCAAGGTTGCCGATACCCCTGCGTATTCCGCAATGGTCAGTGGGCCAGAGATGTTTTTGAGCGAAGCTTCACCAATGACCATTTTCCATAAAACCCGCAGAGTTAACGAAGACATATTCCAGGTGCGTTTGACGCCACGGACGAATGAATCAATGGGACCGTATTGCACAGTGACTCGCATATCGTCGTATTTAGATTGATCAATTTTTGGTAATGCACCGATACGACCGATGGTTCTACCGTTATTCTCGACTTGTTCAGGGACTACCGTATAGCGCAATAAATCGTTGTTTCTTTTAACGATCATTTCAAGCGATTGGCCCGCATTCGCCTGAACAATCGCCACCATGTCACGCCAGACTGCTATCTTCTGACCATTCACCTCAGTCACATGATCGCCTACCAGCAGGCCTGCTTTGGCTGCTGCGCCACTGGGAATCAGCTTGCCAAATACGGCAGGCACAATTGGCCGCCAGGGCTGGATACCGATATTTCTCAGCACATCACCTTCGCCAAGCAACTCGCGACTATCAGCAAGATCGAGCGCGTGTGTTTGTACTAGACCGTCAGAACCTTGCAGCGAAAGTTCGACCGTGCCTGCCGACAGTGCTTCTTTGATCATTGTTAGCGTGGCGTCTTCCCAGCTGGGAGTCGGCACACCATTGACCGATTGAATGGTTGATCCGGCAGTAATCCCGGCAAATGCAGCAGGGGTATCAGGAATGACTTCGCCAATTTTTGGTTTGATACCGTTGACGCCGACCATATACATCAATAAATACACAGCGATGGCGAGCAGGAAATTGGCGATGGGTCCGGCGGCGACCACTGCGATTCGAGTCCACACGGATTGACGATTAAAGGCACGATGCACTTCGTCCTCGGGCACATCACCTTCACGCTCATCGAGCATTTTTACATAGCCGCCCAGCGGAATTGCCGCGAGCACATACTCGGTCTGATCCTTACCGGCGGTTTTGCTCCAGATGGGTTTACCAAATCCGACGGAAAACCGTAGTACTTTGATACCGAGTTTTTTTGCCACCCAGTAATGGCCGAACTCATGGAATGCAACCAAAATGGCGATTGCAGCTAAAAAGGCAAGAAGGCTTGTTAAAAAAGTCATCGGCGCATTATATACTCTTTGTACCCAAGAATATTGGAAGAACGAGGTGTTGATGCTCCAGCATATAAACGAAGTAAAAGATAGAAGTATGATTAATGAAACGCATTAAACAGCACCTTTTCACCCAAATAAACTCGTCAAATAGCACACTATTCTCCTCATTTTTGGGATAAAAATGCACCATTTACTGTATTTCCTAAATCACACTTTTAGTCTACGCAACCTACGCAATAAAGCATTTCCTTAATTCAGTTTTAATGGACGGAAACTATCTAAGGGAGGAACCATCACTGCATGAGTTTGTAAAATATTCACGTTAAAATCAATCCATTACAAACCGTGACCAACCACACGCTTTAACAGTGGTTCACATTTCGACACAAAGGTTTTCTATATCTATTCAGCAAAAGACGCTTGTACAAATAACAACAGCATATTGATTTGGCTCGAAAGACATAAGCCCAATGCCACTAACTTAAGCTTGGAACCGGGACTTCAGTCCCGGAAAAGTGACGCTAAGTCATTCATTTCCCGGCGGGGCTGAAGGCCCACATCTTGAGAGAGGGGATGTCATCTGAGCCCCGTCTCGGGGTCAGTTCGCTAACATTCATACATTCTCAGAAAAGAGTAATTCTGGGGGGGGAAGTAGTGAGCCTGTAACCATTGTTACAGCCTATTTTAGTTGACTAGCAGGTGATGCCATGAAGATTG
>CAZNYF010000005.1:0-10436 GCA_964577195.1 uncultured Thiotrichales bacterium
ACGTTTATCACTATATTCTGCTGAGTGGAAATAGCTATTGCAGGATTATTCTTCTTCACCAAATTTATCTTTTATGAGTTCTTCCAGAGCAGTGGTAGCGTCCAGTTCATCGTCACCATCGATATGCAGAGTTAGTTCACTCCCCAGTGATGCGGCCAGCATCATCACGCCCATGATGCTTTTCCCATTGACTCTGCGGGCATTCTTTTGAACATCGATTTCACTGCTGTATTTAGAGGCAGTAGCAACAAACTTCGCCGCCGCCCGAGCATGCAACCCGAGCTTATTAACTATATTTACTTTCGATTCAATCATAGTTTCATCAAGTTTTTTCACACAAAATAATACCGTCATGACCACCAGTTAACGCTTTGGTGACCAAGATGGGCAAAGATAAGTCTGGATAATTCATTACCCGGATCAACATAGATAAATTTATTCCAGAAATCACCTCAATATTGTCACGCGACAGTAGTCTGACGGAAATATTACTGGGTGTAGATCCAAACAAGTCTGTCAGAACCAGGACACCGTCACCATCATCTAAACGTTCGCACATGACATTGGCAACAGCCCCCATATCCTCGGGAATGCAATCTGCATCTATCGGTAAGGTTTCAACCTTGAGCGGGCAAAAGTTAATGGTTTTGCGGGCAGTTCTCAGCATCGAGTCGCCTAGATCCTGATGCGTGATAATGAGTACTCCAACTGTCATAGCAGCAGCCTTATAAATCCCGGTGCCGGGTTTTGACAGCATCACCCAACTGGTCTTTTAGTTTCGCACCCAGCTTGTCAGCCAAGTAGACCGATCGATGCCGGCCGCCGGTACAGCCAAGAGAAATGGTTACGTAGCTGCGATTGCTCGCTGCGAGGCGCGGCATCCAGGTTGTCAAAAAGCGACTGATATCCTGATACATTTCATTCACTTCTTCACGCTCCGCCAGAAACTTGGCGACGGGCTGATCTAACCCACTGAAGGGGCGTAGTTTTGCATCCCAATGCGGGTTGGGTAAACAACGTAAATCAAATACGTAATCCGAATCCAGAGGAATGCCGTGTTTAAAACCAAATGACTGAATCAGCACCGAAAGTTTGCGCTCACCACTGTCATTGGGATGAACCCTTTCGCGAACTACCAGGCTAAGGTCATGGACTGAGTATTGGGAGGTATCGATCTGTAAATCTGCCAAGCCGGCAACTTTCGAGAGCAGCTGTTTTTCTTTTTGAATCGCCTCAATTAAAGGTAACCCCTCATGTGTTAGCGGATGCTTGCGGCGGGTTTCTCCATAGCGTTTGATCAAGACAGTTTCACGCGCCTGTAAAAACAGTACGGTCAGATGATGACCAGCAGCCCGTAATTCAATAATGATATTTTCGAAATCGTTGAGTTCATCAGAGCCAGAACGCGCATCAATACCAACAGCCACATCTTGATGGTGCAATTCTTTAGTCAAATTTCTGAGCACAGTGAGTAACAGCCCCACCGGCAAATTATCGATGCAGTAGTATCCTTCATCTTCGAGCACATTCAGTGCAATAGATTTACCGGAACCTGAAAGCCCGCTGACGATAAAAATGTTCATTCTTTTGTCTGACTATGAATCTGATTATTTAATCGCACCCTGAAATCATCCGCAGCAGAATACCCATTGGTTTTCAAAATCTGGTTTCTCGCGGCAGCTTCAACCAAAATGGCTAAATTTCGCCCCGGCGCAACAGGAATGGTTATTTCCGGCACTTTAATACCCAGTATTTCTCTCTCATTACTTAGCCCTTCAAGTCGATTGTCTTCATTAAAATGCGCATCCGACATCGGCACCAAATTGACTACCATGCGTAAATATTTTTTCTGCTTGATACTGGCATCACCAAACATCGCCCTGATATTTAAGATGCCCAAGCCTCGCACCTCCAGAAAATCTTGCAACAGCTCCGGAGACTCTCCCGATAACGTCGTCGGAGATACTCGAGAAAATTTTGGTGCATCATCTGCAATTAATCGATTTCCACGTGTTACTAGCTCTAACGCCAGCTCGCTTTTACCAATAGCCGACTCTCCGGTCAGCAGCAAACCAATCCCAGCAACTTCCAGAAATACTCCGTGTAATACTACCTGTTCCGCCAGCTCCTGAGCGAGAAAAAATTGTATTTCAGAGAGTAATTCATAGGTTTTTAGAGACGAACGAAATAGCGCAACCTGAGCTTCATCACACCGCTGCGCCAATTGTTCAAAGGGTTCTACATGTTCAGCAAGCACTAAAATGGCGACTTGCCCCAAGAACAGGCGATCAATTTTCTTTTTTCTAGAATCTGCGCTGAGTCGTTTCAGGTATTGCGCTTCACGATAACCGATTAACTGGATCTGGTTAGCGTGGATTAAATTGAGGTGACCTACCAAGCCGATAACACCAGAACTCGCATCATCCAGATAACCGTCTCCAGCAGTGCGCCCTGCCAGCCATTGGATATCCAGCCTATGCTTTAGCTGCTCGTAAAGTTCTGAAATAGCGAGCCGGGTGCTCATAGTGTTTAAATATAGTTAAGGTTCCAGCGGCGTGTCAGCTCGCCTGTTGCGCAGATATCACAGGCGTCGCCACATCATGCTCTTGCTGGGCAAAGCGCTCTGCGGCATCACTGAGATACTCATACAACAATGCGCTTTCATGCTGATCTCGAAGATGTGCGAGGAACTGGCTATCACTCAACAGTTCCGCGAGCTTTGCTAAAATTTCCAAGTGTTCTTGTGTAGATTCTTCTGGTACCACCAGTGCAAATAATATGTCCACCGGCAATCCATCCGGGGCATCGTAATCAATCCCGGCATCAATCTTCACCAGCGCAATGCTGGCTTTTTCCATGTCTGCCAGTCGGCAGTGTGGGATCGCAACGCCCTTCCCCAAAGCGGTTGTACCTAATCGTTCCCGCTCCATCAACGCATCAAATATTTGATCATGATTGAGCTGGGGATTCACATCAGCTAATAAACCCGCGAGTTTTTCCAGCGCGCGCTTTTTGCTCGAGATTTCTTCGATGCAAATAATAGCTTCAGGGGAGGTTAGCGTTGCGAGATTCATACTTTAGTAATGTTAGTTTAGTATTCTTAACTTGGTGTTGTTGCCTCATCGAGCATGGTTGCCTGATGTCGATGAGAACCTTCATTGTGATTACGATGATGATTAGTCATCTTTTCTTTGTGTTTTACAACTTGTCGATCTAACTTGTCGACCATTGCATCGATTGAAGCGTACATGTCTTCGCCAACAGCGTCAGCAAAAATCGTACTACCACTCACATGGATGGATGCCTCGGCTTTTTGACGAAGCTTTTCCACCGTCAAAATGACGTGGCTATCCAATACCTGATCAAAGTGCCGATCCAGGCGTGAAAATTTTTCCTTTACATAGGCTCTTAGTGAGTCAGTGACTTCAACATGATGTCCGGTCAAGGTTAACTGCATAATAGATCTCCTTTTCAATGGATTTAAAACCCTCCAGATTGAGCCTGAATTACGAAAGCGCTCAAATAGCAGGAAGGATGAGCTAATCCGCTTTAACCTCAGAAATGAGGGCAAATAACGGCGGATTAGTAGAATCGCCCAATAGTTGGACGGAAATGAATCTAAAAAAGAATAAGAACTTCGGCTTAGAGGAGAAACGATAGGTTGCAGGAAAGGGTGTCGGCGATGAACCAACAACATTGATTTCAGGTTGATTACCAAAAAATCAGGCAATTCGTTTCCTTTCATTAGAGGGCGGTATTTGCATGGCTTCCCTATACTTGGCGACAGTTCGTCGCGCGACCTTTATTCCGTGCTTACTTAATAACATAGTTGTAATTTTGCTATCACTCAAGGGCTTTTGATTATTTTCTTCGGCTATAAGGTTGCGAATCACCGCACGAATGGCAGTTGCCGACGTATTTCCGCCATCAGAAGTGCCCAATTGGCTGGAAAAAAAGTACTTAAAACTCAAAACGCCACGCGGGGTGAGCATATATTTGCTATTGGTGACGCGCGAAATTGTCGATTCGTGCATCTCTACAATTTCAGCCACATCTCGCAGAATCATCGGCCGCATGGCTTCTTCGCCCTGCTCGAAAAATGCCTGCTGTTTATCGACGATGACTGCCGCCACTTTAAGAATGGTGTCGTTGCGACTTTGAATGCTTTTCAGAAACCAGCGGGCTTCCTGAAGCTGGTCGCGGATATATTGGTTTTGCTCACTCTTGTCGCCACGCTTGACCAGCGAGGAGTAGTAAGGGTGAATTCTTAGCTGCGGAGAAACTTCCGCATTGAGTGAAGCCACCCAGGTATTACCGCGCTGCATAACGAAGACATCGGGTTTAACATAGTCCGCGGCTTTACCTCCAATGGCGGAACCAGGGCGCGGTTTGAGACTGCGAATTAGATCCAGCACGTCTTCAACTTCATTTGTCGTTAGTCTGCTGCGACTGGTTAAGCGTTTGAGATTCTGTTTTTCTAATTCAGGGAAGTATCGCTCAAGGATGAGTTTGGTGTGTGCTACGACCGACCGCGTATTATCGAGACCCTTAACCTGTAGCAGTAAATTCTCACGAAGATCCAGCGATCCACAACCAATCGGCTCAAACTGCAAAATGTGTTTTCTAACCGCTTCGAGCTCATCAAGCTCTAGCGGATCATCAAGCTGATCCGCTAACTCATCGACAAGACAGCTATGTAGATCCGGTAACGATTCACCCAGATAGCCATCGTCTTTAATTGCATCAATAATCGCTGTACCAATAGCCCGATCCAAAGCGGATAAATTGGTAAGCTCCAGTTGCTCCTGAAGATGTTCGCGCAAACTGGTTTCCAACTGTCCCAGGTTTTCCAGCATATCGGAGATATCGTTGTCACCCGCCGTACTGCGTGGCGCGGGCATGCCAGTGTAGATAGATTCCCAGTCAGTATCGACGGGTAATTCGGTAGGGATTATGTCTTGTTGATCAAGTGATACAGGACTGTCTTGATCTATGGATACAGCGGGTTCTGGTAGAGCTTCCACAGGCGACCGATCAGTCTCGTCAATCTCTAGCAAAGGGTTTTGCTCGATCATTTCCTGAACCTGATTTTGCAGCTCCAATGCAGAGTATTGCAGCAGTTTGATCGTTTGCTGCAACTGGGGCGTCAGTGCAAGTGACTGGCCCATCCTGAGCTGTAGTCCCGTTTTAAGCATGTTCTGTAATCCATATAAACATGGCTTGATTATGAGGATGTGAGACGCTTGCTGCAATCAATCTGGCGACATTTTAAGCAATGTCCATGCCAATACGTGAAAGAGTCAACAAAACGAGGAGAAACTAGAGTGAAAAATTTTCACCGAGATAAAATCGCTTGACATCGGCGTTCGCCAGCAGCTCTTCGGGAGAACCTTCCGCCATCAAATGACCATCGTGTAAGATATAACCTCGGGAACAGATTCCCAGAGTTTCCCTGACATTGTGATCTGTAATTAATACACCAATACCACGCTCACTAAGATGCGTCACGATGCGTTGAATATCCAAGACCGAGATGGGATCAACCCCCGCAAATGGCTCATCCAACAGAATAAATGCTGGCTCGGTCGCTAACGCACGTGCAATTTCCACTCGTCGACGTTCTCCGCCAGAAAGGCTGATTCCCTGACTCTCTCGAATATGCTCGATTTGCAGCTCTTCCAGTAGCGACTGGAGCTTTTCGCCACGCGCCTGGCGATTCAATTCTTTTCGCAGTTCTAGCACTGCAAGGATATTTTGCTCAACCGTTAACTTGCGAAATACCGAGGCTTCCTGCGGCAGATATCCTAAACCCAGTCTGGCACGCGCATGCATCGGCTGATGGGTAAGATTGTGTTCATCCAGGTTAACCTGTCCGGCATCGGCTTTAACCAAACCGACGATAATGTAGAAACAAGTTGTCTTACCTGCCCCGTTCGGACCAAGTAGACCGACCACCTCACCACTCTCAACCGACATTGAAATACCATCCAGCACGGTTCGGCCTTTATAGGATTTTTTAATCTCAGTGGTATAAAGCCGGCTCACAAATTACTCTGAAGCAGGTTGCAGGATAACTTCGACACGACCTTTAGATTCTTTACCACCGGCACTAAAATGGCCTGTTTTTAAGTTAAATTCTATACGATCATTGTTCACACTATTACCACCCTGTTTGAGCAACCCATCACCCTTAAGCAACAGAATTTCCTTAGCCGCGTTAAAATCTATGCTAGCGGCTTCGCCAAGCACTGGACGCCCATCAGATAGTACGGTGCTAAATCGTGCCGGATTACCTCGCGCCTCAAGTCGATCCAGTTGACCATTTTTGACAGTGGCGGTTAGGGAACTAGACGTTAGGCTCATTTCACCCTGACGTAGCTCTACATTGCCAGAATAAATACTGATATTTTTGTTCGGATCGACTTCGACCTCATCGGCAAGAATTTTAATCGGTAATTTAGCATTGGCTGGCGCAATGCTCTGCTCCGCACCCTCATCCTCCAACTGCGCGATGACAAGCATCGGTAACCCGGACATTAGTGCCAATAGCAGACTCGGCAACACCCTTCTATGGAACATACACACCTCGAACACGTTCAGATAACTTTAGTGTATCTTGTCCCAAATCAGCCGTCATGGCAGCACTTTCAATCTGACTATTTCCCTGCGATATTGTCACACCCGATACCGAGGTGATGATTTTGGACTCAAGATCAATATCCAGCTCCGGCGTCTGCATTTTAGCCAATGGGTTCTCCTCACGACTCAGCACCACGCCGCCACTCAGTTTTGCATTATCCATTGCCTGATTAAATTCACCTGTTGACGCGGTAAGTTGCCAGATCCCCTGGTTGCTATCTTTAAGGTCAATCTGTGGAGAGCGAACAACCAATTTTTGACTGTCGGATTTTCGCTCCAGCAACTCGCCTTGCAAGCGATGTGTTTGTTCACCTGAAACCTTGTAACCGCTCAGTGTGAAGTCTTTGAGATAAAAATCATTGTTCGCCTCAGCAACATTTTCCTGCGGAGCCTCGGTTGTTTTTGGGACAAACAAGACCACAGCCGCTATCGCAGCCAACAGAGAAACCAATATAATCGCTCTAGTAATCATAAATAACTATTTAGCTTATTCTCCAGTAAACCTTGCGCATCGAGAATGAATTCACACACTTCACGCGCCGCACCGCGTCCGCCTTTCGCGTCCGTCGTCCACGCGGCATGTTCTTTGACCCATGTATGCGCATCATTGACAGCTATGGGTAACCCCACTTGCGTCATCACCGGTAAGTCAATCACATCATCACCCACGTAAGCGATCAGATCTGGTGTCAATCCGGTTTGCGCCAATAATTCTTTAAATGCAGGACGTTTATCACGATGGCCTTGCATCACGAGATCAATGCCTAATTCCTGAGCTCTAACAGCCACCACATTCGACTTGCGCCCAGTGAGAATTGCAGTCTGTATACCACCTTCGTGCAGCATTCGAATCCCGTGACCATCTTTGGAATTAAACGCCTTGTATTCCTGACCATCATCACCGATGAACAATGAACCGTCGGTTAACACGCCATCCACATCAAATATTACCAGTTCGATGGTCTTTGCGCGGTCGCGTAAATTATCCATTCAGACGACTCCCGACCTTAATAAATCATGCATATGTAACGCGCCAATCACCACATTATTTTCATCCACTACTGGCAAGGTGATGATTTTACTCTCCATTTGATTGAGTGCTTCTGCCGCCAGAGTTTCAGGACTAATGGATTCGCAAGGAGAGGTCATCACCTTACTGACAGCGGTCTTTTTCACATCAATATTTTCATCTAGCGTACGGCGTAAATCTCCATCCGTGTAGACTCCCAGCAAATGACCTTCAGAATCGACAACCGTTGTAAAACCCAAGCCTTTCTTACTCATCTCTTCCAGTGCCGCAACCAGCGCCGTATCGGGTGACACTCTTGGGGTACGTGCCAGTGGGTGCATGATATCGCCCACTGTCAGCAACAACCGGCGGCCTAATTTACCACCCGGGTGTGAACGAGCGAAGTCTTCAGCGGTGAATCCCCGGCCTTTGAGTAAACTAACCGCTAGCGCATCGCACAATGCAAGCGTCACGGTGGTGCTGGTTGTTGGCGCCAGGTTCAGTGGACAGGCTTCCTGATCAACGCTGATATCGAGATTTACATTGGCTTGTTGAGCAAGCCGGGACTGAGGGTTGCCGGTCATACTGATTAAAGGAATTCTTAGCCGTTTGATCAGCGGTAAGATGGTTAAAATCTCATCCGTCTCGCCTGAGTTGGAAATGGCAATAACCACGTCCTGATCGGTAATCATGCCAAGATCTCCATGACTAGCTTCTCCCGGGTGGACAAAAAATGCAGGCGTTCCCGTACTCGCCAGCGTTGCCGCTGCCTTACCACCGATATGACCTGACTTTCCCATTCCGATCACCACCACACGCCCCTGCGGCTGAAACAGTAATTCGCAGGCCTGGATAAACTCTTCACCAATTCGGTTGGATAAATTCAGTACTGCCTGACCTTCGAGTTCCAGTACCTCTTTCGCAAGCGCAATCAACTGAGGATGATCGAACTGTTGCTTGCTGGTCATGCGCCGCCTCCACTCACAGTAGAAAAAAGGTACAGTTGATACGCCACAAATACCGCAAATAAAAGACCACCCTCGATGCGGTTGATCCTGCGAATCTTAGAACGAAAACCAAATGCCATCAGCATCAGCACCACCGTCAATATCACCATCAGCGGATAATCTCGCGTTAGCAGTTCTTTGGGCAATAACCCCGGTGCTATCAGACCGGGCACCGCCATCACACCAAACAAATTGAAAATATTCGAGCCGATCACGTTGCCAATTACTAAATCTGATTCGCCGCGTTTAGCGCCGGAAATCGACGCCGCCATCTCAGGCAAACTGGTACCGATAGCGACGATGGTCAAACCGATCACCAGATCACTCACACCCATCATTTCGGCGATTGACACTGCGCCCCAGACAAGAATTCTGGCACTGATAAGCAATACTACCAATCCAATCACAAACCACAAGATTGCTTGCTTCATGGTCATTGTGGTTGCCACCTCATCACGAATTTCTTCCGCCATGACATCGTTGCGTTTGGAACGCATTGCATCGTAAACCAACCACGACATGACTGACCCTAAAGCCAGCAACAACAGCACACCATCGAGGCGTGAGAGGTACCCGTTATAAATGATCACCGCCCCAAAAATGGTGGTACCAATTAATAAGGGCAGCTCCATTTTGACGATTCTTGACTGGATTGCCAATGGATACAGCAGCGCAGTAAAACCCAGCACCATAGCGATATTGGCAATATTTGAGCCAATCGCATTGCCCACACCCAGCGTTGCATTACCCTCAAAAGCGGCAATTGCAGAAACCATTATTTCTGGTGCCGAGGTACCAAAACCCACGACGGTTAAACCAATCACCAAAGGAGATACACCCAGATTGAATGCCAGTGCGCTAGCACCGTCAACAAATCGGTCAGAACTCCACACCAGCAGCGCCAAACCAATTATAATCGCTATTATTGCAACAGCCATTGAGTTACCAATATTTAAATAAGAGGGGGATTATATACCTCCCGCACTCAAGAATGCCCGTTTATAGTACGCATCTTTTCGCCCAATGGCGCTCAGCTCTCGCGGTTATTTTCTTTCTGATATTCACTGTATTTTTTGGCACTACCGCGCACCTTATCTGCGGGATAGCGTAGTTCATTAATCTCTATTTTATCTTTTAGAGAAGCCAGTAAATCGATATCCATTCGCTCTGCAATGCGTAGTAAATACGCCAGAATATCCGCCATCTCCAAAGCAACTTCACGATACTTTTGCGATGTTTTATCGAGACCTACATCCATACTTTGCTGTTGCGTTAACCACTGAAAATGCTCCACCAGCTCTGCCGCTTCAACAATCAATGCCATGCTGAGGTTTTTAGGCGATTGGAACTGCTCCCAATCTCGCTCAATAGCAAATGCTTTTAATCTTGAACTCAGAGCTTCCAGCGTCATATCAACCTCAATATACCTGTTGTCCGTCTTGCCTGGTTTTAAATAATTTTAACGTCCACATGTATTGTTCAGGGGCAAGCATTACCATTTGTTCGATTGATTGATTTAGCAGTGTCGCATCAGCGAAGTGATCTCCTGAGGGAAAATTCGTTAACGCAGGTAATAGCTTGGCAACATACTTTCGGCGCTTATAGTCAAATACGGTCATCATCGGCAACACTAATGAATTGGTCACTTTCGCCAGTCGACCGGCTGAGTATAGCGTCGCTTTCGGCTCAGCAAATAAATTTGCAAACACCGCAGAATCAAGTCCCAAATCCTCATCCGACAGCATGAACAACAGGTTACCTTGCTTAAGCGTTTTTATCAT
>CAZNYF010000005.1:10536-37371 GCA_964577195.1 uncultured Thiotrichales bacterium
CCAGCTTTCCAATCCTGCGCCCCAACCATTGCCGTGGGCTGTCAGGCAACCATTGAATTAACCAGAAAACCCCGACTCCTAACCACGTTGACCAATACTTGGGAGCTAAAAGCTTGTGCTCCATTACTGCCGCCAAAATGCAGGAGTCAAGACAACCAGCAAGGTAAAAATCTCCAGTCGGCCAAATAGCATTGCCAAACTGAGCGCCCATTTCTGGCCATCCGTAATGGAGGCATAGTTGGCCGCAACATCACCTAGCCCTGGCCCTAAGTTATTCAAGCTCGCAGCCACCGAGGAAAAAGCCGTGATTTGATCCATTCCGGTAAATAGCATCAGCAACATGAAAATGACAAACACAAAAATATAGGCAGAAAAGAACCCCCACACGGCTTCAAGTATTTTTTCAGTCATCGGTTTACCACGCACCTTCACCAGCATCGTCGCATTGGGATGGATCAGCCGCATGGTTTCACGCATTCCTTGTTTGAATAGCAAGATAATCCTGATTACCTTGATTCCGCCGCCAGTTGATCCCGCACAACCGCCAATAAAGCTGAGAAATAGCAACAGTACGGGAATAAAAACTGGCCAGAAACTGAAATCTCTGGTCACAAAACCAGTTGTAGTTGCAATAGAAACTGTCTGAAAAAGGCCATGACGTACGGCATCTGAAGCATTGCTCTCAATACCGTTAAAATACAGCATACTGATCACCAGCACGCTCACCATCAAAATAACAAACAGGTAGACGCGCACCTCGGTGTCCTTTCGATAAGTGTGCAAACTCATCGACTGCCAAAAGTAAAAGTGCAGCGCAAAGTTCATGCCTGAAAGCAACATAAAGACAATCGCAACTGATTCAATCAAGATGCTGTCAAAATACCCAATGCTCGCATCGTGAGTAGAAAACCCACCAATCGCGACAGTCGAAAATGAATGAGAAACAGCATCAAAAAATGTCATTCCTGCGGCCCAATAAGAGAGCGCGCAAACAACCGTGAGAATTAAATAAATGTACCAAAGCGCCTTGGCGGTCTCGGTAATTCGCGGAGTCAGCTTTGAATCTTTCACCGGCCCTGGCGATTCTGCTCGATAAAGCTGCATACCGCCAACACCAAGAATTGGCAATACTGCTACTGCCAGAACGATAATACCCATACCACCTAGCCACTGCAGTAGCTGGCGGTAAATCAGAATACTTTTGGGCAAATCATCCAGCCCGGTGATGACCGTTGCGCCCGTTGTAGTCAGCCCGGAAATGGACTCAAAAACGGCATCAGTCAGCGAAATCTGCGGTGAGCTTGAAAGTACTAAAGGCACCGCTCCGGCAAGTCCCAATCCCACCCAGAAAAGTACTACAACAATAAATCCGTCTCGCAGGCGCAATTCATGCCTGACATTTCGTACCGGCAGCCAAAGCAATAAACCAGTTCCCAGCAAGACCAGAAAACCTTGCAAGAAAGGCATGATAGCGCCATCTTGATAAATCATGCCTACCAATGCCGGTGGCAACATCGCCACGCTGAAAATCATCAGCAGCAGACCGACTATTCGTTGTATGACATCTAAGCGCATAGGCGTGCTAGAAAAACGAGACCCCAACCTGGAACAACTGTTCTACATCAGAGATTTTCTTTTTATCTCCGACGAAAAGAATGACGTGGTCTTCGGCTAAAATCTCCGTATCGTGCTGGGCAATAATCACTTCTTCGCCTCTTACCAACGCAGCAATACGCGTGCTCTCTGGCAATTTTAATTCGCCAATCATTCGACCGACAACTTTGGATGACTTTGCATCCCCATGCGCAATCGCCTCGATAGCTTCGGCAGCACCTCGACGCAAGGAATGAACAGCAACCACATCACCACGCCGGACATGTTGCAATAGTCCGCTAAGGGTCACTTGTTGCGGCGACACGGCGACGTCAACAATACCACTCTCAATTAGCTGGGAATACGCGGGACGGTTGACCAACGACATGACTTTGCGAGCACCCAGTTTCTTCGCCAGCATCGCTGAGAGGATATTCGCTTCATCATCACTGGTGAGTGCGACAAATACATCGACACCCTGAATATTTTCTTCGTTGAGCAACTCTTCATCGACAGCATCACCGTTAAGAATGATGGCATGATCAAGCGATTCTGCCAAAAACCGGCATTGTGCCGAATCCCGCTCAATGATTTTCACCTGGTATCTATCCGCCAGAATTTCTGCCAAGCGCATACCAATATGACCACCACCGGCAATCATGATGCGCTTGTAGGGCTTATCGAGTGTTCTCAATTCACTGGTGATGGCACGAATATGTTTGGGTGGCGCGACGAAGAAAATCTCATCACCCTCTTCAATCACAGTCTTGCCTACCGGATCTATCGACTCGCCGTCTCGAAATATCGCGGCTACCCGCGCTTTGATCCCTGGCATATGCGTTGCCAGATCGCGTAATTCCTGACCAACCAACGCGCCGCCTTCCTGTGCCATCGTCGCGACCAATTGCAATTTTTGCCCGGCAAAATCGAGCACCTGCAATGCACCGGGATGCTGAATTAGACGATGAATATGCTCAGTTACCAGTTCTTCTGGGCTGATTAAAACATCCACAGCAATCGACTCTGGCGTGAACAACTGTGGATGATCCAGGTATGAGCTGCCGCGCACACGGGCAATTTTAAGCGGAGTATGGAATAACGTGTAGGCAACCTGACAGGCAACCATATTGGTTTCATCGCTGCTGGTTACAGCAATCAGCATTTCAGCATCCATCCCGCCAGCACGTTCCAAAACGCCAGGATGTGATGCCTCCCCCGTCACCGTGCGCAGATCAAGGCGATCCTGCAACTCACGCAATGCCTGAGAGGATGAGTCGACAACAGTTATATCGTTCGCCTCGCCGGAAAGATGGCGAGCCAGAGAACGACCTACCTGGCCTGCTCCAAGAATTATAATCTTCATTTACTTGTCTTTTATTCTGTTCTTTAGGTCTTGTTCTTTTTGGGTGAAATTCCCAAGGCTCGCATTTTTCGATACAGGTGAGTCCTTTCCATTCCAACGCGCTCAGCCAGCCGACTGACATTACCGCGACAGAATTCCAACTGCCGTGATAGATATTCACGTTCAAACACTTCTCTCGCCTCGCGTAATGGCAATTCCATGACTTCTCGGGGTAACCCGGCGGTCATTTCCGCTTGCGCGACGCGATCGCGCACCAGCACATCTTCCACTTCCGACTGAGAAATCTCTTCGCCTTCGCCAAGAATCAGCAGTCGTTGCACCATATTACGCAACTGTCGAAAATTTCCAGGCCAGCTGTAATAACGTAAATAATTTTGCGCGGCGACCGTAAAATGTCGGTAAGGCAAATTATCTTTACCAACAAAATAGTCAACATAGTATTTCAGTGCATCCGGGACATCTTCAGCGTGATCATGCAGTGGCTGAAGAAATATGGGTAGCACATTGATATGGTAGTACAGATCTTCACGGAACAAACCTTCTTCAATACGCTCAGTCAGATCGTACTGCGAAGATGCCATGACCCGTGCCTGAAGCGGAAGATTACCTCGGTTGCCGTGATACAAAACCTCTTTTCGCTCCAGCAACCCCAGCAAGACCTTTTGCGCAACTTCATCCAAATCTGTAATTTCGCTCAAGAACAGGGTGCCGGTGCCCGCCAGCTCCACCAGCCCGCGGGTGCCTTGAAGTTCATTCCCAAACAGCTCATCACTAATATTTTGCTCTTGAAAGGCGCTACAGGAAACTTCAATAAAGGGCTGTTCCGAGCGATCACTGAGCGCATGAATATAGCGCGCACCAAAAGTTTTACCGACACCAGATGCGCCCAATAGCAATATGGATACTGTGGCTTCTGCTGCTCGCTGATACTCATCTTTGAGCTGTTGCGTGTAACGACTTTCACCTATGGGCGCTTGTAGCTGAATCGCTTCTCCAGCCAAGTCTGCTACTGTCGTTTTGCTGCTATCCGCTTCCAGAGCTTGATTGGTTACACGCAGTAATTTCGCCAGCGAAAGTGGCTTCTCGATAAAATCGAATGCGCCCAGGCGAGTTGCCTCAACGGCGGTTTCTACCGTTCCATGACCTGACATCATCACGACAGGAAAAGAAAGCCCTTGCGACTCTTTCCACTCTTTCAACAGACTGACACCATCTTCACCGGGCATCCAGATATCCAGAAAGACCAGATCAGGCGCGTTTTCTTCGCGTAAAATTCTAGCTTCTTCCGCACTTTCTGCGACGCTCACATTGAACCCCTCATCCTCAAGGATATCCTTGACGGAACTGCGGATTCCGGGTTCATCGTCGACCACTAAAATATGTTGGGGAGACATACTAAAACTGGGTTGGGTTCATCATAAGATCAATTCTACCTTACTCGTCGCATTGAAAGGGATCTAAACTGTTTTTAGGCACTATTCCAATAGTGATTTTTCAGGCAATCGAACCGTTATTTCGGCTCCGCCCTCTGCCAGGTTTGCTGCCGAAACCATGCCGCCATGCTCTTCAACAATTTTTGCAACAATTGCCAATCCCAATCCGGTTCCCTTGGGTTTACTCGTAACATAGGGTTCAAACAACTGTTCCAACAAGTCTTCGGCGATACCCGCCCCCGAATCCCGCACTCGCAATTCGGTGCAATGTGTCGCGCCCGATTCAACATACTCTGTGACAATCTGGATCACCCCTGATTGATCTCCAATCGCATCCAGAGCATTACTAATCAGGTTATGCAATACCTGCCTGAGCCGGGACACATCCGCATATAAATTCGGCAAACTGGCGGTCAGCTGCCGCTTGATTTTCACATCAGCTGGAATTCCTACATATAAATCCGCAACCTCATTGATTAATTGATTGAGATCCATTGAGGCATAGCTGGCTGGCGGTGCGCTGGCATAATCACGAAACGCGTTCACCATATCTTTCATCGCATCAACCTGCTTGATGATGGTTTGAGTTGAACGCTCCAGCACCTGCTGTTCTGCCGGTTGTAGTTGGTTTTTTAATTTGTGAGCCATGCGCTCTGCGGATAATTGGATGGGTGTTAGGGGATTCTTGATTTCGTGCGCCAACCGGCGAGCAACTTCTGACCATGCGGCATCACGCTGCGCCTTGACCATTTTGGTAATGTCGTCGATGACAATCACCTGTCCCATCTCATCATCAACAGCACTCGGCAATGGAATACCATGGCACATGAGGATTTTCCTGCCAAAGTCCGAGAATAACCGAACCTCTTTACTCCATTCTTTCCCTCCCTCAATAAACTCAGGCAACAACTGATCGTAAAATGCCTGTAAGGTCGAATGACTACGCGCCACGTCAGCCAAATGCGTATCAACATAATTTTCGAGCGGCTGATCCATGTCAAGTAACGCGTTAACCGCATCATTTGCAGTTCGGATATGCAGCTTATCATCCAGCGTCAGCACCCCACTGGATAAGTGACCTAATACGGTTTGGAGGTAACTGCGCTGGCCTTCCAGTTGCTCCTGGCTCTGTGCTGCAGCGTCGCGCGCCTGATGGATGCGCTGGGTCATATCATTAAAAGAACTCACCAAAAAACCCAGGTCATCATGATGCACCACGGGTAATCGACTTTTATAGTTCCCATCGGCAACGGAGCGGGTTGCCCGTGCTAACTCGTAAATGGGTTCCAGCAATCGTCTCGCCATAAACAAGGCAGCCCAAAGCGCGAACAAGGTACTCAGCAGCAGCACCAGTGAAAGAGTAAGCCGGAAACTCTGTTTTAAAGGCTGGCGTAGAAACTCGTGGGTTTTATATTCGGCATAAGCATCCTGCACATTTTGCGCCAACGTGCTGAGATGTTGGGGTAGCTCAAACTGTGCAGATAGTAGTCTCTGCGCAGTGTTTGGCATGACTATAGGTACACGTGAAACCACTCTCACATTGAGCCTGCCATCGCTACCTGGCTCTAGCCCGACATAACTTTGATAATTGCTCAATTGCACCAGCATGTGCTCACCAGGAAACTTGGGGACAGAAAAAGCACCTGTATCAGAACTGGTGGCAAGTATTTTGTGGCTGGCACCAAATAATGTCAGTTCAGCAGCGCCCATCTGCTGCCGATGCTGGTTCAGTTCCAAACTTGCCATCATGTCCGAAAATGCCGTGGTCTGAGCCGCGGCCCGTTCTGTTTTCTGCCGATACGTCTGCATTTGCGAATCCAGTGAATGCTGACTCAGCGTAAGCGCGTCACTCAACGCCTCCTCGATATTGACATCAAACCAGCGATCAATACCGCTGGTTAAAAATTTTACTGAAAATGCCCATACCAAAATCACGGGGATGAGCGATGCAAAGACGAACATGAGCACTAATCGCCAAGTGAGTCTTGCGCCTTCTGCATGGGTAACCAGATCACGAAAGATTCCAGCAAAGCGATAAATAATCGCAATCGCCAATACCGCCAGTAACGCAATATTGAATAGTAGTAGCCAAACGTAGTAATCACTAAAGCGATCAGACTTTTGCGCCGCGTAGCCCATTAAATACAGCGAATACGCGATCAGCAAAAATAGCCCTGTAAGCAGTACTACCGATAGCCACGGGCGGTTGATACGATTACTGAACAAGGTATGGACTCAAGTTTACGTGCAACAGTTCTACTGAATTTGCCATAAAGACCAAGGACTGGAAGCTTTCCAGCTACGCAAAGAATAGGCTTTTACCTTGAGCGCCAATGGCAATTCTCTGCGCACCAGATAGACACGTATGTAGGCAAGATAGGCTAAATCAGGATCTAAAAACCCAGTGTCAATACTAGGTAGCTCTCTACCGCTGTTAAGAAAGTCGACAGCTGCATCGAAACTGTGAAAGTTGCGCTGGATTTCGGTATTGAGATCAGTCACCAGATATTGGCGCGAAAGCAGGTGATAGCTAATAGAATAGCGTTGCTCCAGGGTCGCGATATCCTCATCCATCCAGTAGCGCCTTGGGCGTTTTAATTCGATCTGGGCACCAATCACAAGCGTCACCCCATTCAGCAGTGCCGATTGCATTGCTTCAGAAAACTGCAGGTCAAAATGCGCGTCAATATGATAAACCCCATCACGCAACTCGCTTTCGACCGATTCTATTTTAAATTCTGCACTCCAGCTAGGTAAGCTAATGCACAGCAACACCAAAACGCCAATCAATCTTCTTGCGAAGTGCTTGGCGAAAACCGGGCATTTTTGCTGAATCCTGGATCTCATTTGCTCATGTATTTTCTTTCTTTAAACGTACGTAATAAAACCCGTCCATGGTTTGTTCTCCCGGAAGGATCTGCCTGCCGACGGGGCAACCTGCCCCCCAGTCTGAATCGATTGGAGACTCAGCCGCATCCTCAGTCGCGCTCAGAAATGCGATTATCTGATCACTGTTTTCCGCTGCCAGTAAAGAGCAAGTGGCGTATAACAACGTGCCGCCGGGTGCGAGGGTTTGCCACAAGCGCTGCAATAGCATACGTTGCTTGACGACAGTCTGTTCCACATCCGATGGTCGGCGATGCAATTTTATATCAGGATGGCGTCGAATCACTCCAGTCGCAGTGCATGGCGCATCCAGCAAAATCCGGTCGAACAACTGACCATCCCACCAACTATCCAGATCGGCAGCATCCGCCTGCTTGACCTCACAACGACAATTGGCGCGTAACAGGTTTTCCTCCAGATTGCTGATTCGCGCCGGGGAAATTTCCAACGCAGTCATTTCAATCTGACCTTGGGCATACTCCCAAAGATGGGTCGTTTTACCACCCGGCGCAGCGCATGCATCCAGCACGCGTTCACCGGCTTGAGGGTCAAGCAATGGAGCGGCCAGTTGCGCTGCGGCATCCTGCACTGTCACTCGACCCTGCTCGAACCCCGAGAGCTCAAGCACGGACACTGGTTTGTTTAAAACAATAGCAGATTTCACCGTCGAATGAGCCATGCCTTCGATTCCAAACACCTGATTTCGCGTTATATATTCGTCAATTGTGACTTCTGATAAATTCACTCTCAGCGTCATCGGTGCAGGTTTTGCTAGTGCGCTCGCTATTGATTGCCATTGTTCTGGCCAATCGCTTCGGAGCGTTTGTAACAACCATTTCGGCAACAGCCATCGAGACGTGTCCTGATTTTGTGCTTCGCTGAGAAGCTGCTCGCGCTCGCGCTGAAAACCTCGCAAGCTACCATTGACCAACCCCGCACTCCAGCTCCGCTGCTTGCGCGCTAACTTAACCGCACTATCAACAATCGCATAAACTGGTGTCACCTCATCAAGCAATTCAAACAAAGCGATACGCAGTAAATCTTCAATCACCGTATCTTTTTTCTTCATCGGCTTGCGAACCAGTCTTCGCAGTAACCAGTCGATAAGCTCGAACTGCCGTAACGCCCCATACACCAGCGCTTGAACCGTCGCACGTGTTTCATCGGCAAGCTCACCAGTAAGGCGTGGCAACTCTCTGTCCAGAGAACCTCCCTGGCGCACTGCGCCGAGCACTTTGGCCGCTATTAATCGCGCATCCATTTAGCCCAACACCTCGCCTGCCAAAGAACGTCCATTGAGGAAATCACGACTGGAGATCGGTTTTTTACCGGGCAGCTGGAGGGTGTTCAACCAGATAGCATCCTCTCCAGTCTGGACTAAAATTCCCTGCTTTTTATCCTCGCTGATGACAGTTCCCGGAGCTGCGGAAGACTCACGAATTTGCGGCGTTGCTTGCCAAATTCGCAACACGCCCAATGAACACTTGGTTTGCGCCACTGGCCAGGCGTTGAAGGCTCGAACCTGACAATCAATCTTTGCTGCCGGTGTATGCCAGTCAATATTGGATTCCTGCTTGTCTATCTTGCTGGCGTAGGTGGATAAGGCATCATCTTGAGCAACCGCTGTTAACTGACCAGCAACTAGCTGATCCAGAACAGTCATCAAGCTGGACGCTCCCAGTTGCGAGAGTCGGTCGTGCAAACTGCTAGCGGTTTCATCCTGTCCGATGGTAGTTTCTTCGCTGAGCAGCATGTCACCAGTATCCAGCCCTTTTGCCATCTGCATTATAGTGATTCCGGTGACCTCATCTGCCGAGAGAATGGCACGCTGAATCGGCGCAGCACCGCGCCAACGTGGCAACAGCGATGCATGAATATTGATGCAGCCATAGGTCGGAATGGTGAGTACTTCCGGAGGAAGAATTAATCCGTAAGCTGCGACGATCATTAAATCCGGCTGTAACTGTGCCAGTGCTTGCTGCGCCGTTTCATCCTTAAACGTTTGCGGCTGCACGACTGGCAAACCTGCCTGAAGCGCTGCTTGTTTAACTGGACTGGCGCGTAATTTTTTACCTCTACCTGCTGGTCGATCAGGCTGGGAGTAGACTGCGGCGACCTGATGGTCGCTATTGATCAGCGCTTCAAGCGGAGGCACTGCAAAATCTGGCGTGCCTGCATAGACGAGTTTCATATCGGGATCTCTATTTAAAGGGCTCTCTAGAAATGGGGGGGTGCTTCTATTTTTAGACACGCCTTAAAGAACTTCGCTCGCAACAACTACACGATTACGCCGGAGGCAGAAGATTGAACCGGCGCTTGCCGAGCTTCTTTTTCCAACTTTTTGCGAATTCGGTTGCGCTTTAACGGGGACAGGTAATCGACAAATAACTTGCCATTAAGGTGATCAATTTCGTGCTGAATGCACACGGCAAGCAAACCATCCGCTTCAAGGATTTTGGCTTTCCCATCTGGATTCAAAAACTCTACTTTGACGAACTCTGCACGGCGCACAGTATCAAACTGCCCAGGCACAGAAAGACAGCCTTCCTCCATTTCCTCTTCACCTTCACGCGAGACAATTTCTGGGTTGATCAAGCAGACTGGATCATCCTTGGATTCGGACACATCCAGAACAATCACGCGTTGATGAACATTGACCTGCGACGCCGCCAAGCCGATGCCAGGTGCCGCATACATTGTTTCGAACATATTGTCGACGAGCGTACGGATCGTTTCATCAACAGAATCAACAGGTTTAGCTCGTTTTCGTAACCGTGGGTCGGGAAAACGCAAGATCTCAAGTTGTGCCATGCAGGTTTACTGGTTTCTCGTGAAGTAATACGAGACTTTTTGTTAAGATTATGTGTAGTCTACACGGGAAAATCCCAATTGTGGATATCACTATGATCAAGCAGATATCCAAAACACACTTTAGGGCACTTCTATTTATTGTGGATGAGAAAGATTAAGAGCCAAAATATTCAAGATCAAGGCAAAATCTTTCGTAATAGCGAGCTATTGCGAAAGATTTTAACGCAGAGATTGGATACTTTGGACTTAAGATTTCCATTTATCAATGAATAGAGGTGCCCACTATACGGACGTTGGAAGAACTCACATGGCGCAAACTCTTGATTTGAATGCTGACTTAAAGCCTGATCACATCACCAAAAAGGGCAAAACAAACCTCAAAAAATCGTCTACCCTGACGCTCATTGCCGGTTTGCTTAGTGTCGCGATATTGTCCGGGTGTGCCTTCGGGCATAAAAAAGGCAGCCAGCAGCCGACCATTAGCGATCCACCTCTGACACAATCTCCTGCTCCAAATCGTCCTCAGTCTTCAGTGGTTACGGAAAACCAGGCGGTCTTTGAGCAACCACAGCAGAGTTTTGAGATGGCTGCTAATGCGCCCGATCAGTATGTCGTCAAAAAAGGCGACACCTTATGGGATATTTCGGCGCGCTTTCTGCAAGACCCGTGGTACTGGCCAGAAATTTGGCAGGTGAACCCCGAGATTAAAAATCCACACTTAATCTACCCCGGCGATGTTATCTCACTCTATTACGTGGACGGACAACCTCGCCTGAGCATTAATCAACCCATGGTTAGCGATGGGAGTGGAAAATTATCTCCCCGTGTTCGCCGCACCGATTTAACTGCCGATAACTACGGCATACCCATCGATACAATCCGACCTTTTTTGATTCGGCCACAAATCGTTTCTGCAGAGCAGCTGAAATTAGCTGCACACATTCTCGATTCAGATGAGAATCGCCTCATTTTTGGAGCCAACGACAAGGTCTATGTGCGAAACTTGCAAGACAAGCGCCTCAATACAAAGTACAGCGTATTCCGACCCGGTCAAAAAATGCTCGATCCTACCACCAACGAGCTACTGGGTTTCGAGGCGATCTATGCCGGTGATGCTATCGTCGAACGTGGAGGGGAACCAGCTACCGTCAGGCTGATCGACACCACCAGAGAAATCTTGCGAGGCGACCGTTTAATGCCACAAGATCACGGTGCGACAGGCATTCACTTCTGGCCTCATCCTGCAAATGATTCTACGCAAGGACAAATCATCTCTATTTTTGATGCGCTCAGTCAGGTTGCTCAGTATCAAATTATCGCTATTAATTTAGGCAAACGTGACTCCGTCGAACCTGGTCACGTCTTTGCAGTACAGCAAAAAGGTCGAATGATTCGAGACCACTACCGTCGCCAAGATCAATCCAGAGAAGTGACGTTACCCAATGAGAAAACAGGTATCGCGATGGTTTTTCGAACTTTCGAAAAGATCAGCTATGCACTGATCATGAAATCTACACGGACGATCCGGCAGGGCGATTTGGTTACCGCACCCTAGAGCCACTAACTCGTGACAACATCCGATCAGCTGGAAAACTGGCTGAGACTCATCAAGCTTCCTGGCATTGGCGCCAGAAGTGTCGAAAAACTGGTCAGCGCATACAGCAACCCTGCTGACATCCTCAATGCCTCAGCTCATGACTGGCAACGCGCCGGTATTTCGGCCAATAGAATCCCTTCACTAGCACAACGTAATGTGGATATTTCAGTGGATTTAAAATGGCTGGAAACGGACAATCACCATATCATCACGCTGGAAGATCCCGAGTATCCAGCGCTACTGACTCATATCGACCCACCACCACCGTTGCTATATGTTTACGGCGACATGAGCATGCTCAACCATCCACAGCTCGCTATCGTCGGCAGCCGCAATCCGAGTAGCGTTGGTCTGGCGAACACGGCAGCCTTTGCTGGACACTTAGCAACTCAGGGATTAGGTATCACTAGTGGACTAGCGATAGGGGTGGACGGCGCAGCACATGAAGCCGCACTAAAAGCCAATGGGTTAACCATTGCTGTTGCCGCAACAGGACTCGATCAAGTGTACCCCGCAAGGCATCAAAACCTCGCCAGAAGAATTGTTGAGCAAGGCGTCATCGTCTCAGAGTTCCCTATCGGCACACCACCGCTCGCCAGCAACTTTCCTCGGCGTAATCGCATTGTCAGTGGTCTCAGCCTCGGAACACTGGTGGTTGAAGCTGCACATAAAAGTGGTTCACTCATTACGGCTCGATGCGCGCTAGCGCAAGGCCGAGAGCTGTTCGCAATTCCCGGTTCCATCCACAACCCTCTGGCTCGTGGCTGTCACCAGCTCATCCGCCAGGGCGCTAAACTGGTAGAAACCGCTGAAGATATTTTGGAAGATCTCGGCCCTTTGCTTAGCCACCTTCATCTCTCCGAGGTGAGTACCCAACCACAAAAAGAAGAAAGCTTAGAACCCAACCAACAAGAAAAGAATCTGTTAGAAGCGGTAGATTTCGAACCAACAGCAATCGACACCATCATCACCCGAACCGGACTGGCCGCCGAAGAAGTTTCTTCAACCTTATTAATCATGGAGCTCAACGGACAAGTCGCCTGCGAAAAAGGCGGCTACTACGTCAGATTGGTTTAATCAGAAAAATGGTGGGCCCGGTAGGACTTGAACCTACGACCAATCGATTATGAGTCGATTGCTCTAACCAACTGAGCTACGGGCCCGATGTATGGGATTTACAGATATTTGAAGGATTGTGGGAGAGGATACTCCACTCCCACAGAGAGACTAGTGCTCGAGGTCGAGAAAACTACGCAGCATGTCAGATCTTGAGGGGTGACGCAGTTTGCGCAGCGCTTTGGCCTCTATCTGACGTATTCGTTCGCGGGTGACGTCGAACTGTTTGCCCACTTCTTCGAGAGTGTGATCCGTATTCATGCCAATGCCGAAGCGCATTCTGAGTACTTTGGCTTCACGACTAGTGAGTGAGCCTAATACGCCAGTAGTGGCTTCTCCAAGACTGGTGTTGGTGGCGGAATCCACGGGGGATTCTGCATTACCGTCTTCGATAAAGTCACCAAGATGCGAGTCTTCATCATCGCCAATGGGCGTTTCCATTGAGATGGGTTCTTTGGCAATCTTCAATACTTTGCGAACTTTATCTTCTGGCATTTCCATGCGGATAGAGAGTTCTTCAGGTGTTGGGTCACGACCTTTTTCCTGCAACATCTGACGGGAGATCCGATTCAGTTTATTGATAGTTTCAATCATGTGAACCGGGATACGAATTGTCCGTGCCTGATCCGCGATAGAGCGGGTAATCGCTTGGCGAATCCACCAGGTTGCGTAGGTCGAAAACTTGTAGCCACGACGATATTCAAATTTATCAACCGCTTTCATCAGGCCGATGTTGCCTTCCTGAATTAAATCGAGAAATTGCAGTCCGCGATTGGTGTACTTTTTAGCGATGGAAATAACCAGACGCAAGTTCGCTTCGACCATTTCCTTTTTTGCACGACGCGCTTTGGCTTCGCCGATGGACATTTTGCGGTTAATCTCTTTGAGTTCAGCAATTTCCAGGTCGGTTTCTTTATGAATTTTCTTCAGCGAATTTTGTAGTGCCTGGACATCGGCCTTTTTGTGGCTTAGATCTTTAGCGTAAGCATGATCAGAGTGAATGTAGCCATCCAGCCAATCAAGATTAGTTTCATTTTCGCGAAAATTAGTAATGAATTCTTTGCGTGGCATTTTGGCTTCGCCAACACAGATCTTCATGATTTCGCGCTCCAGAGTACGAACACTGGAGACGGTTTTGTGCAGACCTCCAATCAACGCTTCAAGCGCTTTAGGGGCGAGCTTTAATTCAACAAAACAAACTGATAACTCATTGAGAAGCTTTTCCCTGATTTCATGTGATTTTGCAGCCATCGCTTTATCAAACTGTTTGCGAATGATAGCAAGCCGTTCACGGGCTTCTTCGATGGTTGGCCCCGTTGGGGTGTTATCTTCCTCTTCTTCCTTTTTTGCTTCCTTGTCTTCTTTACTTGCAGGAGGCGCGGGAGGCGGGATGGGGCTATCGTCTGTGGGGTCGATAAAATTAACGATGAGATCAGTGAGACGCATTTCTTCGGCATCTACTTTTCCCCATTTTTCCAGCAGCCCATGAATGGCTGGAGGGTAATGCGTTAAGGCACGACGCACTTGCAACAATCCATCTTCGATCCGTTTGGCAATTTCAATTTCGCCTTCGCGAGTGAGCAGCTCGACGGTACCCATTTCACGCATATACATACGTACGGGATCGGTCGTGCGGCCAAATTCCGAGGCAACGTTAGCGAGTGCTGCCGCAGCTTCTTCAGCGGCTTCTTCATCAGATTCAACATTGTCGTCGGTCATGGCAAAAGCATCGCTATCGGGTGCTTTTTCAACGACTTTAATACCCATGTCGTTGATCATGTTGACGATATCTTCAACCTGTTCAGCTGCCACAATGGAATCAGGCAGGTGGTCGTTAACCTCCGAATAAGTCAGGTAACCCTGCTCTTTGCCTCGGCTGATTAGTTCCTTTAATTTGGATTGTTCTGCGGTTTGGTTCATCTAGCGATACTTTTTGCGTGCAAAAAAAGAGCCGGCGATTATATCTTTATAAGTTGTGTTGCGCCAGCATTGTGAAGTCTATCCGGTGTAATATTTTACATGTTGCTATTATTATGCCCTGAGGTTCGCCCCAATAGTATGCGTTCAAACGATGCAATAAATATATATCCTATTGATTTTACAGGATATAATCTATTTTCCCTGCATTATCTCGGAGGCAAGCTTAGGAGATATAAACCCCCTGTAATAACCAGCCCTCGATATGGCTGCTTTATTGCTAACTGAAACGGACTTTTGACAAAAAATCCAGCAATTCCCAAAGTATAGTCGATTCAAATTTTGTTGCCTGAAGTCAACTCTTGCGGGATAACAGCGACTTTAATTCGAGCTTTTCTTCTGCACTAAGTTCAGAACTTTCTGAATGGTGGAGCAATTCGCTAAGCCGTTGTTGTGTACATTGCTGCAACAACTGCTGAATTGAGTCATCAAATAACGTGGGCCATGCGGCCTCTTCTGCACCGGGTGGCTGCCACATCACCAGCTGATCTATCGCATCAGTATATTCTGATTTACGAAAGTGTTCGACCAGCGGACCTGATTTCAGTTCCGGGTTACTACTGATTATTTGTTGCAGAGAAGCCAGCAGCCCGCCCCCAGGCAATGATTGCAGGGTAGTGAGTGTTTGCGGTTGAAGGTTTGCAACAAGCTCTGGATGCTGTAGCAGGGCTGCAATCGCAAGGCGCATCGGCGTCATTTGAATGGTTTGATGCCGCGGAATCGCTTGCGCTCTTGCGTGGATAACAGGCTTTTTAATGTGCGTCAGTTGCGCGAACGCCGCTTCAAGCTGATTACGAAGAAGCTCGGCATTGAGTCCTTGCAGTAATTTATCTGCCTCAAGATTGAGGCTTGCACGACCTTCCATAGTGGCAGTGTTGTGCTTTTTTTTCAGCGTGGTAATCAGATATTGCGATAACGGCACTGCATTGGCGACTGCTTGACGAAATGCGCTGGCACCTTCACGCCGGACGTAGGAATCAGGATCATCCGTATCGGGCAGGAATAGAAATTTTAGCGCGTGACCATCACGGATAACACCAAGCGCCTGTGTCACCGCTCTCCAGGCTGCCTTCTTACCCGCTCGATCCCCATCGAAACAAAACACCAGTTCGTTAACACCTCCTCGTAGTAGTAGCCGAAGGTGGTCTGGGGTGGTTGCAGTTCCGAGCGTGGCGACACAATTTTTTATCCCCGCCTGAGCCAGCGCAACAACATCCATATAGCCTTCTACGATGATGAAGTGGTCTAGCCGGGTAACCGCTTTACGAGCTTCATAAAGACCATAGAGTGTATTGGATTTGTTGAAAACCGGGGTTTCTGGGGAATTAAGGTACTTGGGCTCATCATCGCCGATGATTCTGCCGCCAAAAGCACAGATCTGGCCACGATGATTGAGAATCGGAAACATGATTCTGTCGCGAAATTTGTCATATCTACGACCTTGCTCATTTTGACTGATCAGCCCGGCTTTGAGCAGCAATGATTGTGGATGTTTTTTAGCCAGAGCATTGATTAGTTCATCCCAACTCTGCGCTGCGTAGCCGAGCATAAAGTCACGCGCGATTTCGCCGCTTAAACCCCTTTTCTTGAGATACTCAATGGCGATTGGATGCTTTTTCAGCTGTAGCTGAAAAAACTCGGTGGCATCTTTAAGGGCATCAAAAATGGGTTGGTTATCTACTTTGGGCTGCGGGTTGGAACCCGCTTCTCTGGGAACATCCAGGCCGATGTTCTCGGCAAGAGATTCGATGGATTCAACAAAGCTTAGATTCTCATATTCCATCAAAAAACTGATAGCGCTGCCATGCGCGCCACAACCAAAGCAATGATAGAACTGTTTTTGGGGGCTGACAGTAAACGAGGGTGTTTTTTCGTTGTGGAAAGGACAACAGGCAGAAAATTCGCGCCCCTGTTTTTTCATAGGTACGCGTTGCTCTATCACTTGGACAATATCAACCTTACCAAGCAAATCATCGATAAAGGTTTGGGGAATTAGTCCATTCATTGAGCGTCAGGTTTCTAGTGTTTTCAGCAAAGATTCTTTCGGAAAGCCACCTGTAACTACTGCCTTGCCAATTTCTTTCAAAAGAATTAGCCGTAATTCTCCATTCTGTACTTTCTTGTCTACCGCCATCAGCTGCATGAACTGATCAGTTGTCATCGATTCTGGCGCTGAGGTGGGTAGCTTGGCTTTTTCTATCAGATCTTTCGTTCGCGAGACGTCAGCAGCAGAAAGCCAGCCCATTTTTGCGGACATTTGTGCCGCCATTAACATCCCACAGCCAACCGCTTCTCCGTGTAGCCAATTGCCATATCCCATCGCGGTTTCAATGGCGTGACCGAACGTGTGACCGAAGTTGAGCAATGCGCGTTGGCCTTTTTCCTTTTCATCGGCGGCAACCACATCGGCTTTTATTTCGCAGGATCTATGGATTGCATAAGCCAATGCATCCTTGTCGCGGTTTTGTAATTTAGATAGGTTGGTTTCCAGCCAAGTGAAAAATGGCGCGTCGATGATCAGACCGTATTTAATGATTTCAGCCAATCCGGCATTGAGCTGGCGATCGTCGAGAGTATCTAGTGTGTTGGTATCAATGATGACTGCACGTGGCTGGTGGAATGCACCAATCATGTTCTTGCCGAGCGGATGATTTACGCCCGTTTTTCCACCAACGGATGAGTCTACTTGTGCAAGTAACGTGGTGGGGATCTGAATAAATGATACGCCGCGCTGGTAGGCTGCCGCAGCAAACCCGCACATGTCGCCAACCACTCCACCACCGAGCGCGATCAGACAAACATCGCGGCCAAATTTATTTTCCAGCAGCGCGGTAAAGATCTTGTTTAGCACTTCAAGTGATTTATATTCTTCACCATCGGGCAAAATACAACTTGCGTACTTGTAGCCACCCGCATCCAGATGCCGGGTGACGCGCTCAAGATAGAGCGGAGCAACGGTTTTATTGGTCACCAGCATGACTGTCTGGTTTGGAATATGTTGGCGTAGGAGCGCTTCTAGATCAAGAGAGCCAGCGTCAATATAGATGGGGTAGCTGCGCTCGCCCAATTTAAGGTTTAGGGTTGTCATTCGCGTACTATACTGAGCCAACCGGAATTTTTCACCCTTGAGACAAATCGCTTCTCAGCGAAATTGCCTTGGCCTCCCTAAGCGCTTGTTTTCTTGCTGGAACGCTTCGAGAATTTTGCGTTTGATAGCGTGCATGTGCCCTCGGTCAGTATCAATCTGCTTATCTGCAATTTCTGTGTACAACGGATCACGTTCGATGGCTAATTGTTTTAATTTAGCAGCAGGATCTGCCACCTGGAGCAACGGGCGGTTTTCGTCTTTTGATGTACGTTTGAGTTGTTGTTTAGTTGACACTTGCAGGTGAACCACAAATCCGCGTGCAGCGAGGTATTTGCGATTTTCTGGTTTGAGGATGGCACCGCCACCTGTGGCTAGAATAATTCTCTGGCGCTGAGTGAGTTCATCAATAATCTCGCATTCGCGCTCACGAAAGCCGGTTTCACCTTCGTAATAAAAGATTGTCGGGATATCAACGCCGGTAGTTTCTTCTATCACCCGGTCACTATCAATAAACTCATAACCTAAAGCAGAAGCAACTAGTTTCCCGATTGAAGTTTTACCGGCACCCATTGGGCCAATCAAAAACAAACGATCCTTCATCAGTGGAGGTTGTCCGCGAAGATTAAGAGCTGCTAGCTTACTCCTTTCGGGATAAGTATACTCTTTGCACTCAAGATGCCCGTTTATAGTGCGTAGATTTTTGTGAAGAGCAAGGCGCAAAGACGCAGTAATAGCGGGCTATTGCAACGCTTTGCAACGCCGCTATTCGCAAAAAGATGCGTGCTATAAAACGGGGTATTCTTGGATGCAAAGAGTATATGGCTCTCTATTGAACATTCAGATTGCTATCGAGAATTTTCGGCGTAACAAAAATCAGCAATTCAGATTTATCATTTCGCTCCAGATCGCGTCTGAACAATTTGCCTATGAAAGGCAAGCTACCCAGAAACGGGATAGAGCGGGTATTTTCAGCGGAAGTTTCTTCAAAGATTCCGCCAAGCACAATGGTTTGACCATTTTCAACTAAAACTTCGGTTTCAATTTCCCGAGTATCAATGCTGGGAATGCCGTTGAAAATTGCACCAACACTGTCACGACTGACAGAGAGTTTCATTCTAATGCGATTATCTTTGGTGATATGCGGTGTCACTTCGAGACTTAATACGGCCTTCTTGAACGCGATGCTGGTTGCACCACTGGAAGTTGCTTCCTCATAAGGGATTTCAACACCTTGTTCGATGCGCGCTTTGTGTTTGTTCGAAGTGATAATTCTGGGACTGGCAACGATCTCGGCTCGATCCTCAACCTGCGCTGCAGACAGCTCAAGATCAAGTTGTGCGCCTAGAGGTATTTTTGCCAAGTTAAACCCGATGGTCCCTGCCGGACTGGTCGCTCCAAGTGCAATATTAAAGTCACTACCAATAATTTCGTTAGCATTAACATTGCGATTCCCACCCGAGAATGCGATGCCTAGCTCATGAGTAAAGCGGTCGCTCGCTGTAACAATTCGAGCTTCGATCAAAACCTGTTGAACAGAAACATCAAGCTTGGCAATCAGCGCACGAATTTCGTCAATCTTAGCGGGTGTGTCCTGGACCAGAAGACTATTAGTGCGCTTATCAATCGTAACGTTACCGCGATCAGACAGGATAGAATTATCTCCGCTACTCGTTTTGATCAAGCTCGCCATATCTTTGGCATCGGCATAGTTGAGTCCAATAATTTCAGTGCGTAAAGTCACCAGTTGCTCAACCTGTACGGTAGCTTCCTGGTCAGCTTTTTCACGGGCGCGTATATTTTTTGCCGTATCAACGTATAGCACGTTGCCTTGCTGGCGCTTATCCAGTCCTTGAGTTCTCAAAATAATGGCCAGCGCCTGATCCCACGGTACATCTTTTAGGCGCAAAGTGATTTCACCACGGACGGCATCACTCACCACTACATTCAAACCGGTAAAATCAGCAATTAATTGGAGCACTGAGCGTACTTCGATTGACTGAAAATTTAGCGATAGTCGGTCGCCGGAATAGGTTATTTCTTTCTTTTTCTTGGCTAATGCCTGACTTTTTGAAACGGGGCGAATTTCAACCGTATAGGTGTCACCAGACTGGTAAGCAATTTGGCTAAAGTCGCCCTTGGCCGAGATAACAATCGAAGAACTGCTCCCCGAAGAACGTGCATCAATTGTAGAAACCGGGGTAGCAAAGTCGACCACATCCATTCTTCGCTGCAAACCGGGTGCTAGCTCAGCGCCCTTAAAGCTCACAATAATTTTGCTGCCCTGCTGCTGGATATCAATAGGCATACGGGTATCTGATAGTTTGATCAAAACTCTGCCAGCTCCGCCTTCGCCGCGGCGAAAATCAATATTGCTAACGCCAAAACCGCTATTGGCCGTCATCGCTTGGGCCGCAACATCATATGTCGCATGAGATGCAGTCTCTTCTGGATCAGCAGAACCATTGTAAACATCGGCGGCAGGGGTGATAACCTGACGGTTTTTTGATGCGAGTATTAAAATCAGCTCATTGCCACTGGCGGTGGTTTCGTAACTCATCATTTCAGACAGGCTAATGACCAAACGAGTTCGATCATGAGTCTGCGCTGCGCTGAGGCTCTGAACGCCACCGACCTGAATCGGCAAGTAACGCTTGCTCATCTGATTGCTGGTATCGGAAAAATCCAATGTCAGGCGGGCGGGATTGGCAATCGAAAAGACTTTTGGCGATGGCGCAGAGCCATCAAATTGCAATCTAATTTCGATATTGTTGTTTGGTAAGGAATTGAAATTGACAGATTTGAGTTCATGAACTGCCGCAATCGCGCCCTGCAACGGGAGCACCAAAACCAACAAGGTGAGCAGCCAATACATCAGATGCGGGTTGCCCCATTTTTTAAATATAAAATCCATTTTGAATATCGTCTTGTTATAAATCTTCATATTGTTAGCCCCTGTCTATGGGGTTTTTATTGCGATTGACGCCGGACGTTTTATAAATCCACCGTATCCATCTGGTGTGACTTCGCTGAGTTTGACACTGTTATCAGTAACAGTGGTGATTTTGCCGTGATTCTGGCCCATGTAGTTCCCTACCCTGACTCTTTGGATAGTACCTTCTGGTGTTCTGATTAGCGCCCATTCCTGACCGCCTTGCTGCATCGTCCCTACCATCTTTAGTGCATCCAGTGGAAAACTTTCGAGGTATTCTTTCGAACGGTGTTGATTAACTTTAACCGAGCCGACCGGTTTATGTTCTGTCACCAGCTTTGCTGCCAGCACGCCTTCATCAAATGGACTGCGTTGATGATCAGGATAATTAAATGGCTGATACGCTGTCACTTCCGGAATTGCAGCAATATCAGAAGCAGGTTTGGCTTTTACAGCATTAATGTAATCATCCAGATCTGAGTTATCGTGCTCACATCCAGCTAGTCCAACCAAGCAAATTAGTGCGAGCGTTCCGATGCGGATCATGATCCGTCCTCCTGATCGGCAAGATACCGATAGGTCTTCGCTGTCACATCCATAGAAAGCTTGTTGTCACTGGTAGGTGACAGTTTAATGTTGTGCAACGTGACGATACGGGGTAAAGCTGCAATACCGCTAGAGAATTTTGCCATCTGATGATAATCACCCGTCACGCGAATCTGAATGGGTTTTTCTGCATAGAACCCTTTGGTCACTTCTTTTTGTGGTTTAAACAGATTAATTTTCAGCCCGCTTGCCAAACCAGTTTGCGAAACATCCAGAATCACAGCAGGAATTTCTGTTCCGCTAGGGAGTTGTCGCAACATAGCTCCTAGCTCTTCTTCCATTTCCTTAAGCTGTACCTGATAGACTTTAATATTGGCAGATTTCTTATATTTGACATCAAAGCTGCGTCTTAAATCTTGCTCTTTCACCGCCAGTTGTCTCAAATCTTCCAATTGATTACGGGAATGAAAATAATAACCGGCACCCAGCACTGTCGTCAGTACCAGCATCATTAAAATAGCTTTAACCGCAAGGGGCGCATTACCCAGCTTGGAAAGATCACTAATATCCAGATTTTTGAAATCGTTAAGATCCATTACTTGGCTCCCGAGGTGTCTCTTTTTGAACTTCCAACGAGAATGTACGTACCGCTAGCCGAGACTTTTTATCTTTGGATTTTGACTCGATAACTGACAATTTTGGATTAACCAGCCATGGCGAGGCTTCGAGGTTTCGCATGTAGCTAGAAACACGCGCATCCGATTCGGCTCTACCCGAGAGGGTTAATTTATTCCCGGATTGTGCAAGCTTGGTTAAGTGCAGACCATCGGGTAACGTTGTTACCAGCTCATCAAAAAGATGTACGATTTCCGGGCGGCTGCGTTGCAATTGCTGAATAATTTCCATGCGATCCAATAGCGCCTGTTTCTTATTATCCAGGTTTTTGATGGTTTTGATGCGTTTATCGACTTCGGTGATCTCAAGTTTTAATTGATCATTACGAGACTTTTGATTATCAATATCTCCGCTAATCACCATGTGAGAAGCGAGCATCAAACCCGCGCCAATGACGGCCGTCAGTCCTAACAATGAAACAAATTTTCGTTGCTGCTCACGGCGGAAATTTTCGCGCCACGGCAATAGATTAATATGCGCCATTAGTCAAAACTCCTCATCGCGAGTCCTACCGCAATCAACAGCGCAGGTGCATCATTGCCCAGTCGTTGCTGATTGATCTTTGATGCGAAGCTCATACGGCTAAAAGGATTGGCAATAATAGTAGCGGTTTGGGTTTGCTGTTCGACCATCTCGTCAATTCCGGGAATTGAGGCACAACCGCCACCTAAAATAATTTGATCAACTTCGGTGTGCTGACTCGATGCATAAAAAAACTGTAAAAGCCGCTGGGCTTGCTGCGTTAGGGTGTCTTTAAAATTATTGAGGATTTCTGGCACGTAGTTATCAGGTAATCCGCCCTCTTTCTTGGCTAATCCCGCCTCTGCAAATGACAATCCATAGCGACGCATAATTTCTTCTGTGAGCTGACGACCACCGAACGCCTGTTCACGCGTGTAAATCAGCTGATCATTGTGAACGACCGAGATACTGGTCATCGTCGCGCCGATATCAAAAATGGCTACGGTTCTATCCCCATCAGTTTCACTGTGGTGATCGACGAGGCTGCTAGTGCCTTCGGTCGCGTAGGATTCGATATCTACTATAACCGGCTCTAACCCGGCTGCCTCTGCAATTGAACAGCGCGTTTCCACAATTTCGGTGCGCGATGCTGCCAGTAAGACATCGACCGTATTCGGTGTAATATCTGATGTTCCAAGCACTTCAAAATCCAGATTAACTTCGTCTAAGGAATAAGGAATGTACTGGTCTGCCTCAAGTTGAATCTGCCCTTCGAGTTCATCTTCAGGGATATTTGCAGGCATAGTGATGGATTTGGAGATTGCCGCCGAAGCAGGTACAGCCAGAGCGCAGCGCTTGGTTTTTGAGCCACAGCGTTTGACTGCTTTAGATAATGCATTGCTGACCGCACCAACATCCGAAATACTCTTCTCGACAACCGAATTGGTTGGTAAGGGTTCAACGGTGTAGGACTCAACACGATAGCGGTTGCCAGACTGGCTCAACTCAATTAACTTGATGCAAGTTGAGCTGATATCAATCCCTAATAATGGCTGCTTTCTTCGTCCAAATGAAAACACGAAATTTCCTCTATTTATGGCTACTTAGCGTCAAATGTTGCTGTTATTGATTAGGAAAATATCCCAAGTGGTAACCAGCAGGTGTATGTTACCCTATTTTGACCCTGTCAAGCACTCTACGCGTCCAGTGCGTTATGGATGAGGAGGCTAACAGAATTTACGATACCAACTGTTTGAACCAGTCGACTATATGAATGTAATCACTACTATTTTCCGCTGGATATTGATCTTCATCTCTACAATTGCGTTGCTTGGCGTTCTGATTGTCGGCGGCGTGTCTATCTACGCGTTGCCAGGCTTGCCGTCTGTTGACCAGCTTAAAAGTGTTGAATACCACGTACCACTACGCGTTTACTCTGCCGAAGGTGACCTACTGGCTGAATTTGGCGAGAAACGGCGTATTCCACTCGATATCGATGCGATTCCCGATTATTTGAAACAAGCGGTGGTCGCGGCAGAAGATGATCGTTTTTACGAGCATCCTGGTGTGGATTATCAAGGCTTGCTCCGTGCCGCGCTGAATCTGGCCAAGACAGGTGAGGCGATACAAGGTGGCTCAACCATTACCATGCAAGTGGCGCGCGGATTTTTCCTCAGCCGCGAGCGGTCATTTTGGCGCAAGCTGCGCGAGGTGTTACTCGCATTTCAAATTGAGAAACGGCTAACCAAAGATCAAATTCTGTCGCTGTATCTCAATCAAAACTATATGGGTAAACGTGCCTACGGCGTAGGTGCAGCAGCGCAAACTTACTACGGGATTGATGTTAAAAATCTAAACCTGCCGCAAATAGCAATGCTGGCTGGGCTGTACAAAGCACCTTCTCGCTTTAATCCCGTAGCAAATCCAGATCGTGCAAAATTACGCCGTAATTACGTGCTGCGCAGAATGTCAGAAAATGGTTACATCTCCCGGGCAGATTTTGATACTGCAATCGCAACCCCCCTGACCGCGAGAGTCCACGCGGCTAAATTGGACGTTGAAGCAGGCTATGTATCCGAAATGGTGCGGGCGCATCTACATGCTCAGTATGGGGATGATATTTACTCATCCGGCTTTCGGGTAACCACTACGATCCAGAAAAGACTCCAACAGGCCGCGAATCTGAGTTTACGCAAAGCCTTGCTATCTTACGATCGCAGGCATGGGTATCGCGGTGTCGAAGCACATTATGATCTCGCCGGAAAGAGCAGCGCAGATTTTGACCACTTGCTACAAAATCATCCCGAATATGGCGGGTTACGCGCCGCTTTAGTGATGTCATCAGATGCTTCCAGCGCATCATTGTATTTGGACAACAATGAAGTTGCTGATTTAAACCTTGGCGCAATCCGCTGGGCGAGACCATATATTGATGAAGACAACACCGGCCCACGGCCTCAGCGTGTTGACGAAGTGGTTGAATCGGGCGATCTGATCCGCTTGGTACGCACCGAAGATGGCTGGCGGCTGGCGCAGTTACCCGAGGTGGGTGGCGCACTGGTCTCAATCAAAGCCGAAGATGGTCAGATTCAGGCATTGACCGGTGGTTTTGACTATTTCCACAGCCGCTTTAATCGCGCTGTTCAGGCAGTTCGGCAACCTGGATCTAATTTTAAACCCTTTATTTACTCTGCCGCTTTAGCTAAAGGATTTACCCCTGCGAGTATTTTTAATGATGCGCCCATTGTCCATGAGACAGAAATTCGTGGTGAAATGCGGTTGTGGCGACCAGAAAACTATTCCGGAAAATTTCACGGCCCAACGCGATTACGCAAAGCGCTGGCGCATTCTCGTAACCTTGTTTCGATTCGGCTATTAAATAAAGTGGGTGTAAGATTTTCGCTCAATCACATTAATAAATTTGCTATGACTGAGCGCCCCATGCCGCCGGATTTATCGCTCTCACTAGGCACCGGCTCACTCACACCACTGGAGCTGGTGAGTGGCTATGCGGTACTTGCCAATCAAGGTTATAGAGTCAATCCGTATTTCATCAGTAAGATCGAAGACCGCAATGGCAATGTCATCTTTCAACATGCACCCGATGTTGCCTGTGAAGCGCCCTGTGAAAACCTGCTAACACCGGAGTTATTGAGCGTCACACCAGAACTAACAAGTTCTGGCAAGCGTTTGGGGCGCCCGGCTGAGCGTGTTGTAGAACAAGACAATATGTTTCAAATGGTCAGCATGATGAAAGATGTGATTCGTGTTGGTACCGGACGACGCGCAAAAGTGCTTAATCGAAATGATCTTGCGGGAAAAACCGGCACCACCAATGAACAAAGAGATGCCTGGTTTAGCGGTTTTAATCGAGAGATTGTAACGACTGTATGGATTGGATTTGACAAGCTCAAACCGTTGGGCAAAAAAGAAACAGGTGGCCGATTAGCGTTACCTGCATGGATTGACTACATGCGAACCGCGCTACAAGGCGTACCGCAGCGTCCCTGGAAAATGCCCGATAATCTGGTGGTTATCGAAATAGACTCAGAATCCGGATTACGAGTTGAGACAGAAACACCAGGCGCTATTTTTGAGATGTTCAGACCTGGAAATATTCCCGAGCCAGCCAAGCGACGCGTCACTCCCATCGACGGTACCGAGGTGCCAGAACAGATTTTCTAGGCAGTTTTACCAATCACAGCGATCGGTTAGATATGGCACGCAAAAACTCCTCAAGATTACGGCTTCTCATTGCAGAAGAAGCGGCTAAACTGATTACTGAGGGCGCTGCCGACTTCCACAGCGCCAAGCAAAAAGCCGCCACTCGGCATGGTGTGACTGCCTCGCGTGATTTACCCGACAATTTAGAAATAGAGCAGGCTTTGATTGCCCGCCAGCAATTGTTTGAGGGAGATCAACACACCGTAATAGTGGATGAGCTGCGGAAAACCACATTGACACTAATGACGGAGCTGACAGCGTTCGACCCACATTTGGTTGGCGGTGTTTTGAGTGGCACAGCGAATGCATTCTCAGAGATCCAGCTACACGTTTTTAGTGATGACCTGGAAGCGGTGGCGATTCACCTACTCAATAAAAATATTGCTTACCGTTCAATAGAAAAAGAAATGGCTGATCTACTGCTGCCAGGGTTTAAGTTCTCCTGGCAGAACAAACCGATAGAGTTACTGGTGTTTGACGATGACGCACGAATTTCTCCACCAAGTCCGATAGACGGCAAGCCAATGGCGCGAGCATCTAAAGCCGAAGTTACCGCTTTGCTTGAGCGGGTCTAGTATCCAACAATGTTGCTTTGATGGGTCAGCGCAAACCAACGCGTTCAGAACAAGGCATTGC
>CAZNYF010000006.1:0-5580 GCA_964577195.1 uncultured Thiotrichales bacterium
ACACCGCCGACAAAAACAGGCTGGCGTCTTTCACTCAACCCAGCAAATTTAACCGACTTGATCGTTTTAAATTCAAGGATGGCTTTCTTTAATTTTTTCATCCCCGCATGGGTCATTACACCCGGGTTGGCCCAGCCCATCATTTCCTGAACAGCAGCAACCGATTTGAGCGTTCCGGACGCACCAATCGCCGTTCGCCAGCCAATATCCTGATAGGTTTTAATCAATGGCCTTAATTCCAGCTTGGCGTGCTGCACGGCTTGTTTCCAGGATTTTTTGGTGATTTTTCCATCATCAAAATATTTCTGTGTGAAACTAACACACCCCATATGCAAACTTTCACGCTGCAAGGTTTTAAACTTCTCGCCAATGATGATCTCGGTACTGCCACCACCAATATCAATGACCAGACGTTTTCCCTGATGCGTGGGTAGAGAATGTGCTACTCCGAGATAAATCAGACGGGCTTCTTCCATGCCTGAAATCGTTTCAATTGGATAACCCAATGCGGCTTCAGCAGCAACAATAAATTCGGCTGAGTTTTTGGCTTTGCGAAGCGTGTTAGTGCCGACAATGCGGACGTTTTCAGCGGGCATACCCGAGAGGCGCTGACCAAAACGCTGCAAACATTCAAGCGCCTGTTGGCGAATGTGCTTTGTCAATCGCTGACGCTTATCCAGACCGCCCGCAAGGCGCACCATCTCCTTATACTGATCTACGATCTGAATTTGATCGTTAACGATATGCGCCAACACCATGTGGAAGCTGTTTGATCCCAGATCAATCGCTGCCAACACTTCATCATTATCGGACACTGAAATTCCTACTATTGTGAATAATTAAGATTGTAGCAGTATCAGAAAGCGTCAAAGCAGGTATGCCATTTTTTCTATGTGATCAAGAAAACCAGTGCGCTCTTGATCGGGTGCTGTCGCAACTGAATAATAGATGTGTGATTGCACAACGTCGACCCCACAAAACTCAAGGGTTCCTTTTGTCATAGGTAGCAGTAAATCACGTTCAGTGACCTGCATTTTGTCAAAATCTTCTTTTGATCCACCAGCCGTAATACAGACCATCGCCTTTTTACCCATGAGTAATCTTTCGACACCTGATTCAGTATAATTAAAGGCGAAACCCTGAGTCAAAACCCGATCACACCAGCCTTTTAAAATAGCTGGCCGGTCAAACCACCAGAGTGGATAAATAAAAACCAGCGCATCCGCCCAGCGAATTTGAACCTGCATACGCCGCACATCATCACTCACTGTTTTGTTCTGCAACTCTGCCAGTTCCAGGCCCATTAATACCGGTTTAAAATCACTTTGATAGAGATCTAGAATGCGAACTTCATCGCTCTGTTTGCGGAAGGCGGCAATCGCACGATCCAACAACGCATAATTTAAACTGCCAGGATTAGGATTGGCAATCACCATTAAAACTTTCATGCGTTATCCAGACAGCTTTTGTTTGATAATCTTACTGATTTCGCCTGGGTTTGCCTGCCCTTTTGAAGCCTTCATCACTTGACCGACAAAATATCCTAACAGCTTGTCTTTGCCACCTTTAAATTCTGCGACTTGAGATGGATTGGCTGCGATGACTTCATCTGCCATTTTCTCCAGCGCAGAGCTATCGCTAATTTGTTTGAGACCTTTGGCATCGATAATCTCGTCGGCTTCGCCTTCGCCATTCCACATCGCTTCAAATATATCTTTGGCAACTTTTCCACTAACGCTGTTATCTGCAATACGAGCCAACAAACCTGCGAAGGATGCCGCACCGACGGGTGATTGAGCTGTCTCTACATGGTGTTTATTGAGCGCGCCAACGAAGGTACTCATCACCCAGTTAGCCGAGAGTTTTACATCACCTGATTTTTCTGCGACTGTTTCAAAGTAATCCGCTAAATCACGGCTACTGGTGAGCAATTCAGCATCGTCTTTGCTCAAGTTATATTCGGAAATGAAGCGTGTTTTTCTGGCTTCGGGTAATTCTGGCATGGTCTTGCGAATCGCTTCGAGCATTTCGGGATCCAGCTCTACCGGCAATAAATCAGGGTCAGGGAAATAGCGATAGTCGTTGGCTTCTTCCTTGCTCCGCATTGGCCGGGTTTCGTGTTTATCAGGATCGTATAAACGGGTTTGCTGGATGACTTTGCCACCGTCTTCGATTAAATCAATTTGCCGTTCAACTTCGTAGTTAATGGCTTTTTCAATAAAACGAAAAGAATTCAGGTTTTTAATTTCAGTACGGGTGCCCAATTCTTGCTCACCTTTGGGTCGAACTGAAACATTGGCATCGCAGCGAAAAGAGCCTTCTTGCATATTGCCATCGCAAATCTCGATATACTGAACCAGCGCATGAATTTTTTTCATGTACGCAACCGCTTCTTCGGAGGTGCGCATATCGGGTTCCGAGACAATTTCCAGCAAGGGTGTTCCAGCGCGATTTAAATCCACACCGGTCATGCCTGCAAAATCTTCGTGTAATGATTTTCCGGCATCTTCTTCAAGATGTGCGCGGGTAATACCGACGGTTCTGGTCTCGCCAGACTCCAGAGTGATTTCCAACGTGCCTTTACCCACAATGGGTAGTTCAAATTGGCTGATTTGATAGCCTTTGGGTAAATCCGGATAAAAATAGTTTTTACGCGCAAAGACTGAGCGGGGTGCCATTTCTGCACCAATCGCCAGACCAAATTTAATCGCTTTTTTCACTGCATCCTGATTGAGCACTGGCAACACGCCAGGAAAGCCAAGATCAACCGCACAGGCCTGGGTATTAGGTTCTGCGCCGTAAGCTGTCGATGCCGCTGAGAAAATCTTTGATTTGGTTGAAAGTTGAGCGTGAATTTCCAGACCAATTACAGTTTCCCATTCCATTACTTAAACTCCTCTGGAATCGCTAAATGCCAATCAGTGACTTGTTGGAAGCGATGAGCCACATTCAATAAAAGTGATTCTTGCCAATAGTCACCGATCAATTGCAAGCCAACGGGCAAGCCTTTTGCGGGTTGAACCGGAATCGACATGGATGGAAGACCTGCCAGATTGACTGCGATGGTATAAATATCGGACAAATACATGCCTACCGGATCATCCGATTTCTCGCCAAATTTGAAAGCGGTATCGGGTGAGGTTGGCCCCATAATGACATCAACTTGTTTAAATGCTTCTGCGAAATCATTGCTAATGAGTCGCCTGATTTGCTGGGCTTTAAGATAGTACGCATCGTAATAACCCGCCGACAAAGCGTAGGCACCGATTAATATTCGACGCTTCACTTCGTCACCGAAACCTTCACCTCTGGAGCGTTTGTACAAATCTTCCAGATCTTTGGGGTCGTCGCAGCGATAGCCGAATCGCACACCATCCATCCGTGACAAGTTGGATGAGCACTCAGCAGGCGCTATTACATAATATGCAGGAACAGATAAATTGGAATTGGGTAGAGAAATATCCACCAGCTGCGCACCCAGCGCTTCATATTCTTTTAGCGCGGTACGTACTGACTCTTCAACATCCGCTTCCAAACCGTCAGCAAAATACTCTTTTGGTAGACCGATTTTCAAACCATCGAGATTATCGGATAGTGCTGCGCTGTAGTCTTCTGTGTCACGCTCCATGGAAGTTGAATCACGTGGGTCGAAACCTGCCATCTCATTAAGCATCAACGCACAATCTTCGGCGGATGCAGCCATAGGTCCAGCCTGATCGAGACTGGAAGCAAACGCGATCATGCCCCAGCGAGAAATACGTCCATAGCTGGGTTTAAGACCTGTAAGGCCACATAACGATGCGGGTTGACGAATGGAGCCACCGGTATCTGTTCCTGTAGCGCCCGGGGCTAATCGTGCAGCTACTGCGGCAGCTGATCCACCGGATGAACCACCAGGCACTCGTTCAAGATCCCAGGGGTTTTTTACTGTGCCGTAATAGCTGGTTTCGTTGGAAGAACCCATGGCAAATTCATCCATGTTGGTTTTACCCAGCATGACTGCACCGCTTGCTTTAAACTTTTCGATAACCGCAGCATCAAAAGGCGCCTTAAAGTTATCCAGCATTTTTGAACCACAGGAGGTGCGAACACCAAGCGTGTTGAAAATATCTTTTTGTGCCAACGGAATGCCGTTTAATTTTCCAGCATTGCCCTTTGCAAGGCGTTTATCGGCCACTTTAGCGGATGCCAGAGCAGCGTCTTCGGTGACGGTAATAAAACTGTTGAGTTTGCCATCGTATTGCTCGATACGATCGAGAAAATGACGCGTCAATTCAACACTTGAGAATTCTTTAGCTTTAAGGCTTCGCGCCAGATCAGCCAGACTTTTTTGATGCATGGTTATCCCTAGTATTTACTCAATGACTCTGGGCACGAGGTATAAACCCTCTTCAACCGCGGGGGCAATTTCCTGAAACAGTTCGCGCTGATCAATTTCGGCCACTTCATCCACACGCAGCCGCTGGGTGAGATCCTGAGGATGCGCCATTGGCTTGACGCCGGTGGTATCCACAGCATTCATCTGCTCAACAAATTCGATGATACCGGAGAGATTTTTAGCGTATTCATCAATCGCCTCAGGCTCAATATTCAATGCAGCCAGATGCGCGATTTTTTTCACATCTTCTGATCCTAGTGACATGGCGGTTCCGTGTAACGGGTTAAGCGAGGCAAGATAGCACAAAACGGGGTTTTTTCGGAGCGTCATCGGGCGGAAATTTCTGTGACACTATCATCATACCTGCTGCTTTCCTTTGATGATTGCTGGTTTCTGTGGGGTTGATTTCATTGTAGACCTTGAGAACCTAACCCAGAAAGCGAATAATACGCGCTAAGTTTCACCCTCCGTTACGGAGGGTGAAATACGCCACTGGCAACAGCTTCCGAACAGCGCCGAGAAAAATCGAGCTGCCTATAATATAATATTTTATAATATTCTGGTCATCGACCAGAGAAAGGATACTGAATCACCATGCTCAAATCTATAATGGGATTGTTTTCAAACGATCTTTCAATTGATCTAGGAACGGCCAACACCCTCATCTATATGCGGGGCAAAGGGATTGTACTGGACGAACCCTCGGTAGTTTCTATTCGCACCGACCGTGGTCGCGGCATACGCATCGAAGCCGTCGGTAAAGAAGCGAAAAGAATGCTGGGCCGGACGCCAGAAAATATCACTGCCATTCGACCACTCAAAGACGGCGTGATTGCAGATTTCACCACCACTGAGAAAATGCTCCAGTACTTCATCAAAAAAGTACATTCATCCAGCTTATTCAAACCTAGCCCTCGCGTGCTGGTTTGTGTTCCCTGCGGCGCAACTCAGGTCGAACGTCGGGCGATTCGAGAATCAGCCGCGGGTGCAGGTGCTCGTAAAGTATTTCTCATAGAAGAACCTATGGCCGCAGCAATTGGTGCTGGCGTGCCGGTGGATGAAGCCATCGGCTCAATGGTATTGGATATCGGTGGTGGCACCTCAGAAGTTGCAGTCATCTCACTAAACGGCATTGTTTATTCAGACTCCGTACGTATCGGTGGCGATAAATTTGATGAATACATTATCAACTACATCCGCCG
>CAZNYF010000006.1:5680-37147 GCA_964577195.1 uncultured Thiotrichales bacterium
TCCATTTTGTCGATCTTATTGATTCTATTCAGCCACCGACTGGATTTCATCAACACTGGCAGAACTTCGATTGGTAATTTCACTTACCCAATACTTCGCCTCGCTGATGCCCCTGTCAATGCCTACCATGCGGTACAAAAGACCTTAGCCAACCGGAACTTCTTGATTTCAAGAAATGCGGAACTAGAGCATCAAAATCAGCTACTCGGCACACAGCTGTTGCAGCTACAGTCTCTAAAGCATGAAAATCAGGCACTCAGAGAACTTTTAAATTCTTCCCAGCGTATTTCCAACCAGTTCATAGCTTCCCGCCTACTCGCTGTGAATATGTCTCCGCTGAAACATAAAATAATTATAGACAAAGGTTCGAAAGATAACTTACGCGTGGATATGCCAATCCTCGATGAAACTGGAATCATGGGAAGACTTAGTCAGGTTTATGCTTATCACTCAGAAGCGATACTCATCTCTGACCCAAACCATGCGATTCCAGTACGGGTGTTGCGTAGTGGTATTCGCAGCATTGCGGCCGGTGTCGGTAGAACAGATCGCTTAAAACTTCTATATCTGCCCGTCAATGCAGATATTAAAATTGGTGATGAGATTGTAACTTCTGGTCTCGGTGGAAAATTCCCTGCCGATTACCCCGTTGGAAAAGTACAAGAAATAATTCGAGCACCAAATTCGCCTTTTGCCAACATTTTAATCGAGCCATTTGCTCGGTTGAATACCAGTCGCGAAGTTTTAATCATTACCTCTAAACTGGCTGCATCGGCAAAAAGACCCGAGGCAGATGATTCTCCATCAAAAAAACAACCCACTGAACGAAAAAAGACAGACTCTCCCTGATGCGCAGTTTGATGATTATTAGCATATTGATTGCCATGACATTGTCAATCATGCCCCTTCCAGAATTGTTACAGCATTACCGACCCGACTGGGTCGCTTTAGTTGTTTTATGGGGAAACATTCATCACTCGAATAAATTTAATGTTGGCAGTGCATGGATTATCGGGATCGCCATGGATTTAATTAACGCCACCATCTTAGGTCAATATGCTCTGACTTTTACAGTGACCAGCTATTTAGCCATCAGAATAAATTTACAGTTTCAACTATTTTCGCTGCTTCAAAAAGGCCTAACAATACTCTTGCTAATGATTATTTTTAGAATGTTATTATTTTGGATATTCAGTATTTCTGGAAGCTCCATTGATCTTGCACACTATTGGAAGCCTTTGATTTCGGATCTACTGGTATGGCCATGGTTAAGCGCCATGTTAAGAGAAATCAGCCAGAGAATTGCGAGATCCAAAGTCGCCTAAATCAATGTTGCTGGTTTCCTCAGAGCACTTGTAAAGGGACACCGAAGCTTTTGAGAGAAGAGGCTTCAGCCTCACTATAGGCAATAAAAATGAAGTAAAGCCTCATCTTTGTTCAATTTTTTCAAACATTGTTCGTGGCGAGGCGCCACTCCTACGAACTATTGTCGATGGACTGGAATATATTAGCCGCCTTTTCCAGAAGGATCTGTAAAGCTATCGTTTAATGTCTGAATAAAAACATCGGCTGCATCGCGAATTTTTGCTAACTTATTGCGTGTCATTTTCCCCCAGCCAAGCGGTTTTTTAAACCATATGCTGCGCGTAAAATGGCTATTTCTAGCAAAGCCATTAATAACAGAGGAAGGTTCGCCAGCCTTACTCAGTCTTTTTATCAAGTCTTTTGCGTGCCAGTTTCTGATTTTAAAATGGGCCCAGACCAGCCCTGCAATTCCAACCGCCAGCACTGCAATACCCACCGGGGAATTAACTAAATTTGACCATAGCTCTGTGATTCCACCAAACACTGCACCAACGCCAATCAGAATCATTGCAATCAGTCCGAACACAATGCTATCTGTTAACAACACTCGACGGCGAAAGTTTAAAATTGTTTCACCAATTTTAGGTATCCACTTTTGCTCTATTAAATCTGCAGTGTTTTCTAAATCACCCATGATTCGATAAATTCTTTCAACACCGACCGAATCTATACGTCTTTCGATTTCTAACATATCGCGATTACGCCGAACTTGATAACGCTCTTTTACTGATTCAGTTGATATTTCGACAGCCAGGTCATCATTATAAATACAGTAAAATGTCCCTGCAGTCATACCGGTTTGAGCAATCGCTTTTTGCCAGGCAGCAACAACTTCTTCGAGATTATCATCATTGGCAGTTGTATCAATTTGATTGAGAACAAAAATAAATTTATTGGCATCATTTCTTTGGATGGTAGTTCGAACCAAGTGTTCGAGTGTGTCATGCATCGCTCCGGGCTCTGGATGACGTGCGTCGAAAAACACAATCACAAGATCAGAAAGATCAATGATATGACTGCTAATTTTTAAAATGGCGTTGCGCTGCTCATCCGCATCGAAACCGGGAGAATCAATCAGTATTTTTCCTTTCAGCCGCTCTACATGACAGGTTTTTAATTGCAGGTAACTATCTATTTTGCTGCCATCACCATCAGTGACTTTTTCTATTTCATCCGAAATTTGATAAAACGGAAATCGAGGATCTGCATCCAGGGCCAACCCAGGCAGCACTCGCACCTCATCATCCCCCGAAAAAGTAATGACCGTAAACTTATCATCTACAGCTTGATTACCACTATTTTGCAGTTTGATCCCCAGCCAGGAATTGATAAAACTGGATTTTCCGGCTGAGAATGTTCCGAGCACAGATACCAGAGGCCACCAGGAAATCTGGTTTGCGAAGGAATCCGTAGGTTGTAACAAACCGGTTTGATAACCTATTTTATCTAATTTCTGAAAATGCCCGACCGCGTCTACCAACAACGGGCTCTCTTGTTGTAAGTGTGATTTAAGGTTTTTTATTCTTCGGTTAAGTGATTTAGAGGGCCGCATTTCATTGCTCCAAATGTTCTTTAATTAAAATTTATTTTTGAACGATTCCAATTTCAAATCTCGGGTGGCGCAACAAAATTCAAAGAAAAAAATGGCCAGCATTAAGCCGGCCATTTTCCTAGTTAAGTCGCGTCACGACTCAACGGTTTCTCAGATGTTCAACAATTTTATTCGCTCGCTGCGGATCGTAGTTACCAATAAATCCAACCAATGGATGCACTTCTTTGAAACGCTTTTGGTTAATAAGCAATCCGGTCGCCTTCTCATAAAGATCTAGTGCAGTGGGTACTTTTCCAGCCTGAACCAGCATGTTTCCATACTCACCCAATAGATCAGGGTTTTGTGGATCCGAAGCCACTAAGTTTTCATAAATCGCGGCTGAACCAGCAAAATCCCGATTCCAGAATGCTTGTCTAGCAGCTTGCAATGAAGACTTTAGATCTTGGACGGATGAAGTTGAAGCAGCTGCTGCAGCTTGAGGCTGTCCAGAATTTGCTGTGGATTTAGCTTCCTCTTTGTTGAAGAATCCAAACAAAGATTTTTGATTATCAGTGGTCGCAGCAGTCTGAGGCATATCAGCATTGACAGTAGAGTCGACCGTATTCGCGCCGATGGTAGGTTGGGCTGTTGCCGACTCGACATTCGCAGAACCTTCATCCTTTTTGAAAAATCCGAATAAAGATTTCTTTTCATCGTTGGCCTGAGCTTCAACTTCTGTGGTGCCTGGCACTACAGCTTTAGCCGCAGCTACTGTGGCCACAGTTCCGGCAGCAACTGCAGCGGTTGCTTTTGCAGCAGTACCCGTTACAACATCTCCAGCTTTACCTACAACGTCTGTCACGGTATTAGTGGTAGTTTCAGCTGCTTGTTTTTTGGCACCCAGTAAACGACCAAACAAGCCTTCTTTGTCTGTCGACTTATCTTCGCTGCTTGCTGCTTGTCCTTGTGCTGCGACCTCAGCTGTAGCGTTGGGTTGAGTCGAGTCGGTATGAGTAGCTGTGACGCCAGGAACAACTGCTTTTGCCACAGCAATAGTAGCTGCAGTTCCCGCAGCAACTGCAGCGGTTGTTTTTGCAGCAGTGCCGGTGACGAGATCTGCTGCTTTACCAGCCACATCTGTCACCGCATGGCCAGTCTCGGCAACTTTTTTATCGCCACCAAACAAGCTTCCAAACAGCCCTTTTCTTTCGGTTGTACTGTCTGCATCTACAGTAGCTGTGGCATGAGCGCTTGTGGCATCGGCTTTTGCAGTCACTTGCGGTGCTTGTGCAACAGCGTCATTCGTATTGGTATGCTGGGTTGCTGTTTGCTCTTTGTGAGCCTGTTCGGTAGTCACAACCTGATCTGCCGTAGCAGCTTCTTTGTCGCCGCTCCACTTGTGTAAATTGCTCCAGTTAATCACTGCATAAACAAGTGTTAGTAAAAGCAAAGAAAGAACCGGATGGCCTGTAATCCAACGTAAAAAAAACATCATTTCACCTCTGTAGAATAAATTACTAATCTGTAAATACTCGCTGAGCAGTTACAATTCACTTCCATTTTAAATAGAATTTTGTGGCTCATTCACCCTGATATATACAACGATGCAAACATGACCGTCGCCAGAGCGTTCATTTCCGCAGCCGATTTGCCGCGTGGTTCGAATTCAAAAACTGCCATTCCTTCGCTGAAGGAGCGACGAAAAGTGGTACGAAGACCCAGTCTAGCCATCACAAGCTTTAAACCAGGGATCATTTTTAAAGCTTCTTGCGTTTCTGCAGTTTCTCGAATCGCAGGATGGGTATCCGCACGGTTAACAAATGCATACATAGGCGGCATCTCTTTCCCTTTGCGGGCTTTCTGTATCAATTTAATGAATCGCTGAGTTGACCAGACATCTGCCTGACTTGGAGGCACAGGTATAAAAATTTGATCAGCCATGTATAACGCATGATTCATTGCCTTCATATCCGCTGTACCGATATCTACAATTGTCTGCAAACCTTCGGCTCTTGGAGCATCTGATAGTTTTTGAGTTAATTTTATGCGTGGCTCAATTTCTTCCTCTTCGCGCACATCACAAACATCGGTCAAAGTGGACTGTGGATCGAGGTCCACTGCTTCAACATCAAAGCCTTGTGTTGCCAACCACACAGCCAAGTTAAAACTGATGGTACTTTTTCCAGTACCTCCTTTATAACTTCCTACAACAGTGATCATTGGCGATTAAATTTAACGATTCGAGAAACGCCGTATTTTAGCAGCCTTTGTGCAACCATCATAGTTGCGTGATTCATAGTCAGACTTTTCAATTTGGCAACAAATAAGGGTTTAACTTTGGATAGGTCGGGATTCCTGGATAAGCGGGCAAATAAGGAGAACGACGGGCATCTGGGCGATAAGCGGGCGCGCTTGGAGGTAACATGATCATCCCGGGGAATTGACCCGGAACGATTTGAGGCACATAGGGAGAGTAATGCTCTGGGACAAAATCTAGCGGTTCAGGCGGATTATCCCGGACAGATGGCGGCAAACTTGAACCAGCACTGTCATGAAACTTCAGTGAACTATCAGTTGCGCCCACCGCATACGACATCATCAGTAGCAACAAGGACACTAATAGTGTTGGCACTTTTCTTGATACTACAGGTTTGGCTACCGACACGTTACAGACCCTTCAAGCGAATTCCTCGGCGTCCTTTTGATTTTGCCTTGGGTGCTTGAGCAGGAGGAACTTCAGGCGAGTCAATCTGTTTGGACGCCGGCACCTGGGTGGTTGGCGCCGTGGCAGCTGACTTTGCAGTGTCAGGTGCTTTTTTGCTAACAGCCGGCGGACTCGAAGACTTTTGTTTTGTCTGTGGTGCAGCAGTTTTGGGCGCTGCTTTTTTCCGAACCGTCACTGGTTTTTTTGCAATCTCTTTTTTGGGTGCAGATTTTTTAACGACAGGTTTTTTGGGGGCAACCTTTTTAACAGAAACTTTTTTAGCAACAGGCGGCTTTTTCAACTCAACTGTTGCTGTAGTAGTATCCGGTTTTGCCTCTACTACAGGCTCGGTAACAGAGGTTTTTTGTATTGGCTGAGTAGTCTGTAACGAATCAACGGAATCTTTGGTCGGGATTCCCTTACTAACCACCTGTTCCTCTGCCTTTATTAGCACTTCATTGTTAGCTTGATTGGCTTTTCGATTTTTAAATTTCTGGATACCCGACTTACCCATACCCACTGCTGCTGATCCGGCGGACTTGGAGATATCAAATGCTAACCGACCAACGAGTCCTAGCGCTGCTGCTGATTTCGCGCCAATGAACCCAGCGGTTTTTGCGGTACTAGTCGCTTGAGAGCCAGAATCACCACCGGAATCACCACCTGATGACGCTAATTCTTCGGTAGAAGTATTCAAAAACGCGTCGCGCGCTGAATAGCAACCCAATGGAATAATAAATAAAGTTAAAGCTGTAGATACCAACACGCCAAAGAGTAACGACACTGCCATTCCCTGAAAAATCGGGTCAAACAAGATCACACTCGAACCACCCACGAGTGCCAACGCAGTAATAACTATAGGGCGGGTCCTTACCTGACAGGCGAAAATTAATGCATCAAGTACCGGCATGCCCTTTTCAATTTCACGTTTGGAGAAATCGACCAGTAGAATCGAGTTGCGAACAATAATGCCTGCCAGAGCGATAAACCCGATCATTGAAGTCGCTGTGAATTCTGCATTCATAATCCAGTGACCGGGAACAATTCCGACCAGTGTCAGAGGGATGGGTGCCATCACGATGGCGGGAAGAATAAAATTTCCAAATTCCCAGACCACCAACATATAAATCATAATTAACGCAATACCAAACGCAATCCCCATATCGCGAAATGTCTCGTAGGTGACGGTCCACTCTCCACCCCATTCAAAGGCTGTCTCGTAACTGTTAGCAGGTGGTCCAAAACGTTCGCCAGTCAATCCTTTCACTCCATCAGGAGACACATAGTCGCGCATCAATGCGCTGACCTCATTCATACCATAGATGGGAGCAGCCAACTTGCCTACGGTTTCCGCCGTGACAAATTCAACAGGCCGCAAATCTTTATGGAAGATGGTTGGATCCTGCTTGCCTTTTACAAATTCACCTAGTTCTGAGAGTGGTACGGTACCACCTGTCAAAGTGGGTACCGGCAACTGTCCAATGCCGCCAAAATCGCTCCGCGCAGCAAGTGGGATTTCCATCACAATTGGTGTGATGTCCAGTACTGAATTGTGCTTGATATCGCCCAATTGAAAACCACCCATTGCCATTTCGAGCGTGCGGTTAATGCTGTCAACGTTGACACCAACCCGCTGTGCTTTTTCCCGATTGATTTTGAAATTCCAAATCGTAGTATCGCTCGGCATTAGGGTATCTACATCATCCAGATGTTCAGCCTGTTCAAAAAACGCTTGCAGATCTGTGGCAACCTTTCGTCGTGTATTTGCATCGGGTCCGTAAACTTCAGCAACCACAGATTGCAGCACTGGAGGTCCTGGGGGCATTTCTACGATTTGCACCCTTGCGCCGGCTTCTTTCGCCATACCCCTGATCATTTCACGCACCAGGACAGCTAGATCATGACTACTTTGTTCACGACTATTTTTATGGGTTAGCTGGATTTGCAGATCAGCTTCCCAGGGGTTGTTACGCAGATAATAATGTCTGACCAAACCATTAAAGTTATACGGTGAGGCGGTGCCAACATAGGTTTGTATTGCAGTAACCTGATCCATCTGACGCACTTTTTCAGCAATTTGTGCAACCAGATTAGCAGTCTCGGGCAACGCAGTTCCTTCTGGAAAGTTAACCACAATATTAAATTCAGGCTTGTTATCCAGAGGCAACATTTTTACCCGTACGCCCTGGAAGTAGAACAACGACATAGATAGAAAAAAGACAATAAACAGAGAAACCAGAAAAAACTGTCCGTTGCGTTTATTCTCAACCATTCGACGAATGGTTGAGTTATAGAGTTTGCCTAAAAACTCTGCCTGTCGGTGTTCCTTCTTCTCTGCTTCTCGCAGAGTTTCCATTGAAGGTCGCCATTTGTTCGCTAGCCACGGCGTAAATACGAAGGCGGCGAACAGCGAAAAGATCATCGCAACGCTACCAAGCACCGGAATTGGCATCATATACGGCCCCATCATTCCGCGTACCGCCGCCATTGGCAGTAATGCAGCAACTACCGTAAATGTTGCCAGAATGGTGGGGTTACCGACTTCATCGACCGCAGAGATGGTGATCTCATCGTTGATCTCATTTTTTTCCAACCAGCGCCGATAGATATTTTCAACCACCACAATGGCATCATCCACCAGTATTCCAATAGAGAAAATCAATGCGAACAAACTTACGCGGTCAATTGTAAACCCTAGAATCAATGCCATAAAAACGGTAAACGTGATGACAATGGGAACAACCACTGCAACCACTGCCGCAGCACGCCATCCAAGGAAAAACCACACCAGAATCACAACCGCGCCGGTTGCCACAAATAACTTAAAGATGAGTTCGTTAACTTTTTCCTTGGCCGTCTCTCCATAATTTCGGGTAACAGCAACATGGATATTGTCTGGAATCACACGGCCTTTTAAATCCTCCACAAGCGAGAGGACATCTTCTGCAACCGAGACACCGTTACTGCTTTTCTTTTTCGCAATGGCGACAGTCACTGCGGATGCGCCAACAATATCCAGAACTTCAGAGTTCTCGTCGTTCTCGCCATGCTCATTGCCATAGGCTTTACCGGTATAGAAGCTCACCATACTGGACGCCTCGTTTGGCCCTCGATGCACATCGGCAACATCTCGAAGATAAACAGGCGCACCATTGCTAATACCAACCACCAGCCTTTGTAGATCCATCACAGAACGTAAAAACCCACCGGTATACACCGTGGTAACCGTACCGCCAACTTCCATAGCACCGGCATTGCGCTCACTGTTGGAGGCGCGAATAGTACTTGCTACCTGATCGAGCGTCACGCCATGACCAGCGAGTTTTTCGGGGTACAGGCTGATGGTCATTTGATCGCGCCGGCCACTGACAATGAACCCCTGGCTCGTATTGGGAACGCGTTTAATATGTTTGAGTAGATCCAGTGCTACCAGGCGTAACGACGCGTCATCCACCTCTTCAGACCATAGTGTCAGAGTTACCAACGGTACATCATCGACACTTTTAGGCTTTACCAGAGGTTCAGACGCTCCCTGTGGCATGCGATCAATATTAGAAGCAAGCTTGTCATACACTTTGACCAGAGATTCTTCCAAATCTTCGCCGACGACAAACTGAACTGTAACTATGGCCTGATCACGCATGGATGCAGAATAGACATGGTCAACGCCCTTAATCTCCATCATCTCTTGCTCTAGAGGGATGGCAATTTGATTTGTGACCTGCTCGGCACTGGCTCCGGGATACTGAACAAAGATATCCGCCATGGGGACGGATATCTGCGGATCTTCCTGGCGAGGTGTGGCGATTAAACCCACAATACCCAATAGTAAAAAGCCGATTAAAAGCAGTGGTGTGAGAGGATTATGAAGAAATCCTTTCGTTAACTTACCTGATATCCCAATCTCTTTGGGTACAAGGTTTTCTGGCTTTCGGCTGGAATTATTATCGCTCATGGATTGGGCTGTTTTATTAAAAGGAAATTATTCGCAAAGACGAATAATGCCGAGGGTTTTCTCACTTATCGCAAGTATCTCATTCACTAAGGGGCGTCTCTAAAAATAGAAGTGTTGCTGAGGGAAATCATGAATAGTGCATTTATGTCCATGGATGGACGGTATTTAGCAAGGAGCCAGGATGGCGGTGCGTTTTTATGCGGAAATGAGGCGAATATAGCCACAGGGATGTGGTGTAGTAGAGCAATGCAGGAGCTATTGCCGACTGGGTGTATTTAACGATTTTTCGCGTAAAAAAGGTGCTGTTCATGGTTTTTCTCAGTGGTGCTTGTATTTTTAGAGGCGCCCTAAGGGGAGCCAGCATTTAGTTTTTTGCCGGTTTGCGAATCAGGCATCCAGCCCGAACGTACATTGGAAGGGGGATTATTGATGATTCGCTGTCCTGGCTTAAGTCCTGAAAGCACAAGCACAGTGTTCTCATCTATGCGTCTGCCCAATCTGAGCAGACGTGTACTGGTCGAGCCTTCATCCGTAACAACGAGTACCTGCGGTAAACTCCTTCCAGCAATTAAGGCACTTGATGGAATTGCTACCAAAGATACCGCTGCCCCACCTGACGTGTCTGGAACAATTAGCTCAACATACATGCCAGGAGATGCACCGGTTTCCTCTGGTAAATCAAACTTGACTGTGATGGTGTGATTGGTCGTATCCGCCATCGGGTAGATTTGTGCGACTCTCGAATGAGTCTTATGACCATTGGCTAAAGTAATTGGAATGAGTTGCTTTACGGTTAAACCTCTGGCGAGCCTGGCTGGCACATCCGAGCGGATCCGCAAGTAAGCGATATGCCCATAACTCACCAATGCTTGACCGGGTTGAACGGTGTCGCCGACTTCCACCATCTTTTTAAGGATGATGCCATCAAAAGGTGCTAACGGACCAGAATCACGAATTTTAGTCGCAATTTCCTGAAGCTGGGATTGAGACTGAATCAGCCCACCTTGCGCCTGATTAATGACATTGCGCGCAGAAGAAAGATCGGCGTGTCGTTCAAGGGATCGATCACCGTAACCAAACATGTCTCCCATTGGCCGGGTAAACATATTGTCCATCAGGATCGGCATACCAAAACCTGGCATCGTAGACGGACTTTCGCTGCGAGGAGCATAAAGTTCACGGCTATATTGGACTTGTGCATTTTGCAGAGCTGCCTGAGCATTAGCCATTTGCGCGTGGATCTGGCGCTGCTTGGCAAGCAGATCATCATCATTAATTTTGACTAATTCCTGGCCAAGTTTAAACGCGTCGCCTGCGTCACCAGCGACACGATCAATACGTCCTGGCATTTGCGCAGTCAGGGTAACTTCTTTGAATGGAATCACAGTTCCACTGATGGTGGAGCCTTCTGAAGCTGCAGAAGCAGCTACGGTAATAATTTGAGGCGCCGCTGCATATCCCTGCCCAGCCGTTAGCAGCAACCCCAAAAGTGTCAGGGAGAACGTGCTGAAGGGTGCTTGAAACAGGGATTTAACTTGCATCGTTTTACCGTTTATTAACAGTTTAAGAAGTGCTTTTCAGTACGACAAAGCTCAGTACTATACCGGCACTATATTAGCAACCGCTTACATGGATTAGTTAAATGCAACGCCTCCTTCCGATAAAGACATGCGAATTCCCGACCCTTGAAATATCTAGTTAAAGATCGGCTGCTAATCCGTATAAATTACTTAATCCCTGATGAAATATCCTGTAAACGTTGATTTCTGGTAGTAAAATTTCTAAAAAACAAGCGATACCAATTACTTATGTGAAAATCTGTAGGATAACTCTCACATTTTGCAACCAGAGTATTGTTTTTACAGGATAATCGTAGGAGTTTCAATCATTCAGCAGCGAATTACTGAATTAGAATAGCATACAATATAAGCAATTACTAATATTGAATAAGTGTAAACTGTCGGGAGATTAGAGTTTCTCTAATCTTCGTCCAGGTGTACTCTCCTGCAGCAGCTAAGATCAAATGTAGGCATCAAGTGTATTCAACCTCTAAAACTCAACTCATCCAGAATCAATCTGACCTGAACGCGTTCATTGAATCGATTCAGCATCTTAATTCAATTGCCATCGATACAGAATTTGTGCGGGAGAAAACCTACTACCCCCAACCTGGGCTGATTCAGATTGCTGCTGATGATCAAATAGCTTGTATCGATCCAGTTTTAACTGAGGATTTATCTTCTCTATATAACTTACTCAGCAATCCCTCCATCACCAAAATCATCCATGCGGCAGGTCAAGACCTGGAGCTCTTATATGTGATGTCAGGTGAGGCTGTCACACCGATTTTTGATACTCAAGTGGCAGCCGATCTACTCAACGAAGGGAATCAGATCGGCTATGCAGGACTGGTCGAAAAGAAAACAGGTGTCGTCCTGCCTAAAGCCCATACCCGCACTAACTGGCTGGCACGTCCGTTGTCTTCCGAACAAATTCGATATGCCGCTGAAGATGTGCTCTATCTGGATGAAATTTACCGTTCCCAGCATACTGCCCTGCAGCTGGCAGGTCGGCTCGAATGGCTTGAGGAAGATTGCGCCACACTGGTTGCAAAACAGCAACAAGAACAATCTGCAGATCAATTATTACTACGGATCAAAGGACACTACGAACTCTCTGGCGCCCATCGAGCCATTGCTCGAGAGTTGGCACTCTGGAGAGAAAACGCTGCAAAGAAACGCGATTTACCCAGACGCTGGATACTCGCTGATGAGGTAATGATTCGATTAGCCCAAAGCAAGCCGGATTCATTATCCGAGCTAACAACATTCGATGGTTTGACACCCAGCCAGCTGAAGAAATTCTCCGACGAGATTATTACCTCGATTCAAACTGGAGCTAGCATCAATGAATCGGATTGGCCTCCACCAGCCAAAGCCTCGCGGCCGACAGCAGCTGCAGATGCGCAGCTAAAGAAGCTGAGATCTGCTTTGGGGAAAATTGCTGTGAGAGAAAACCTGAGTCCAACACTATTTGCTAGTCGAAAATCCCTGGAAGGACTCATTGAAGGTAACTCAGATATCCCACTGATGCGCGGATGGCGCTACCAGCAGGCCGGCAAAGAAATTGAAGCGCTGCTATGAATCTAAAGATTGAAAACTAAGTGGCAAATCTCAAGCCGCGGCTGCTTGCCGAACAGCATCCGCAATCTGCTCTGCATAGAGCGTCACCTGAGTTAGATCCTCACCCTCCACCATCACCCGTATCAGCGGTTCTGTGCCTGACGGACGCAGCAATACCCTGCCCCGATCCTGCAAGCTTGACTCGACATCTTTAACTGCTGCTGAAATCAGCGAACTGGTATCAAGTTCTATTTTATTTTCCAGTGGCACGTTGACCAACGTTTGTGGGAATTTCTGCATGCCTTGCTTGAGTTCATGCAGTGAACGCCCTGAAGTTACTATCACGTGTAAGACTTGAAGCGCGGCGATAATGCCATCACCGGTGGTTGTTCGATTCAAGCAGATAATGTGCCCGGAGGACTCACCTCCCAGTTTCCAGCCTTCTGCTTTGAGATGCTCCATTACGTATCTGTCGCCCACTTTTGCGCGCTTAAATGGAATACCAAAACGTTCCAGCCCGACTTCAAGCCCCAGGTTGCTCATCAGTGTTCCAACCACGCCACCTTGCAACAAACCTTCTTTGTGCCAGCCATCCGCTATGATATACAGCGCTTCATCACCATCGACTATTTCACCCTTGTGATCAGCCATGATGAGACGATCACCATCGCCATCCAGCGCAATACCAAGATTCGCTTTGTTGCTCAGTACGGCATCACGAAGGCGTTTGGGAGAGGTTGCACCACAATCTTCATTAATATTTAGCCCATCTGGAGAAGCACCAATGGTGATCACTTCTGCGCCCAGCTCCTGAAAAACAAAGGGGGCGCTGCTGTAGGTTGCACCGTTGGCACAATCAACAACAATTTTTAATCCATGTAATGCATCGGCTGTTGGGATTGTGCTCTTGCAAAATTCAATGTAACGACCTGTCGCATCAGTGATTCTCTCGGCTTTGCCGAGCTTATCTGAACTGACGACTTCCAGCGGTTTATCCATTTCAGCTTCAATCGCTAATTCGATTTCATCGCCCAACTTCTGACCTTTGCCAGAAAAAAACTTCAAGCCATTATCATAGTAAGGGTTATGTGATGCACTGATTACGATTCCTGCCGACGCACGAAGTGTACGGGTTAAATACGCAATCGCGGGAGTTGGCATGGGACCAACCAGTTTGATATCAACGCCCGCTGCGGAAAGCCCTGCTTGCAGAGAAGATTCGAGCATATAGCCAGAAATACGAGTGTCTTTGCCAATCAACACCAGCCCGTGGGTATCATTCGCCAGTATCTTACCTGCCGCGTACCCGAGTTTGAGTACGAATTCGGGGGTCATCGTGGGCTGACCAACGCGAGCGCGAATTCCGTCAGTACCAAAATATTTTTGAGTCATCTATTTTTCCTCTATCCCTTATTGATCCTGCCGGACAATTAATTTGTTACTGCTTCAACCAGGCGTAGTGCCTGGAGCGTTTCCTTTATATCGTGAACGCGAATGATTGCAGCGCCTCGTTCAGCAGCCAAAGCTGCCAAGACAATACTCGCGGGCATCCTTTCAGTCACCGGAATATCCAGTAGATCATCTATCATGCTTTTGCGAGACAAACCCACCAGCACAGGAAATCCAAGCGTTCTAAAACGACTTAATTCGTTCAAAAGCTGAAAGTTCTGAGTCATGGTTTTACCAAAACCAAAACCTGGATCAACCAGCAATTTCTGCGGATCAATACCGCCTTTGACGCAATCATTGGCTCGTTCACGAAGGAAGACGATGATATCGCTGACAACATCATCATACTGTGGCTTGGTTTGCATTGTTCGCGGTGAACCGGACATATGCATCAAACAAACAATCACTTCTAATTCTACAGCTGCCTCTAAAGCACCGGGACTACGTAACGCGTTGACGTCATTGATCATCACCGCTCCAGCTTCAACTGCGGCTATCATTACCGCTGCTTTGCTAGTATCGACTGAAATCGGCGTATTTAGTTCTTTGCTTAGCAGTTTGATTACCGGGGTCGTTCTCCTGAGTTCCGCTTCAATCGTCACCTTTTCGGCACCTGGACGGGTTGATTCTCCTCCGATATCAAGAATATCGACACCATTAGCGACCATTTTTCTGGCCTCATCCAATGCCTTTTCCGGTGAGTTATTTTCCCCGCCGTCAGAAAACGAGTCTGGAGTGATGTTTAAAACACCCATGACCAGGGGGCGCGAGGTTTTCTTCAGCTGCGCCATTAAAATGCTGGCGCGCGATCCTGATGCAATCATTTTTTGAAAGTTAAGCAATTAAAACTAAAGCTACAAATAGAAAAGCCCCGATACTCGGGGCTTAATAAAATTTTAGCGGGCACCGGCTGCAAGGATTACACCTGGCTGGCGGGGCCACCAATTTTCCCATCGCCCTTTTTCGAAGATTTCTCATCCTTTGGGGCGTCTACTGTACTTGCACCGCTACCACTATCATCGTTGTTCCAGTCAGAAGGCGGATCAGGCTCTTTTCCGAGCATAATAGAATTAATCTGCTGTGAATCGATGGTTTCATACTTCATTAATGCGGCAGCCATCATATGCAGTTTATCAATGTTTTCAGTAAGCAAGTCAGTGGTTCGAGAATAGTTGCGATCAATTACAACCCTGATTTCTTCATCTATCAGGTTAGCAGTGTCATCTGAAATATTTTTAGTTTGAGTAATCGATTTACCAAGGAAAACTTCGCCTTCGTCCTCTGAATAAGCCAATGGACCCAATTTCTCGGAAAACCCCCACTTGGTCACCATATTACGGGCAATATCTGTCGCCCGTTCAATATCATTTGAAGCACCGGTAGTAACCATTTCTTTACCAAAAATCAGTTCTTCGGCAACTCGCCCGCCGTACAAGCTCGACAACTGGCTTTCCAAATGCTGCATGCTGTGGCTGTAACGATCTTCCTCAGGCAAGAACATAGTCACACCCAGTGCACGACCACGAGGAATGATACTCACTTTGTAAACCGGATCATGGTCGGGAACTAATCGGCCTACAACCGCGTGACCTGCTTCATGATAGGCAGTTAGCTTTTTCTCATCCTCTTTCATCACCATCGACTTGCGCTCAGAGCCCATCATGATTTTATCTTTGGCTTTCTCGAATTCAGCCATATTGACTGTTTTATTTGCACCTCTGGCAGCAAATAATGCGGCTTCATTCACCAAGTTTGCCAGGTCTGCGCCGGAAAACCCAGGCGTTCCGCGTGCGATTACACCAGGTTTGACATCATCACCCAATGGGACTTTACGCATGTGGACTTTTAGAATTTGCTCACGCCCACGGATATCAGGAAGTGGCACAACCACTTGACGGTCAAATCTACCTGGACGTAACAACGCAGGATCTAGCACATCAGGTCGGTTAGTAGCAGCGATTACAATGACGCCTTCTTTGCCATCAAAACCATCCATTTCGACTAACAACTGATTAAGTGTCTGCTCTCTCTCATCGTGACCGCCGCCTAAGCCAGCGCCACGATGACGCCCTACGGCATCAATCTCGTCAATAAAAATGATGCACGGGGAGTGTTTCTTTGCCTGTTCGAACATGTCACGCACACGGGAAGCACCAACACCGACGAACATTTCAACAAAATCCGAACCGGAAATACTGAAGAATGGCACCTTGGCTTCACCGGCTATCGCTTTGGCAAGTAGGGTTTTACCAGTTCCAGGAGAACCGACCATCAAGATGCCACGTGGAATCTGGCCACCTAATTTCTGAAATTTACCTGGATCGCTCAGAAACTCGACCAACTCGGCAACTTCTTCCTTGGCTTCTTCACAACCAGCAACGTCGTTAAAGGTCACCTTGATTTGATCTTCACCGACCAGTTGCGCTTTGCTCTTACCAAATGACATTGCGCCACGACCACCGCCGCCGCCTTGCATCTGACGTAAAAAGAATACCCAGACACCAATTAATAACAGCATCGGGAACCAGCTGATGAGAATATCGAGCAACAAGGAACGCTGCTGTGGCGGACTTGCCTGAATTTCTACATTGCTTGCCAGCAGATCATTCACCATTTGCGGATCATTGGGTGAATAGGTAGTGAATTTTTCTCCACTCATCGTAAGCCCTTGAATCTTACGGCCATCAATATGCACGGTCTTGACGCGGGCACTCTTTACTTCATTAATAAATTGCGAATACGACAACGCCGATGGTGTCGCAGCAGGTTGATTAAACCCCTGAAATACAGACATTAGAACGACTGCGATGACTACCCAAAGCAGAAGATTTTTTACCAAGTCATTCAATTTGTTTTTCCTCTAGTTCTCTTGACGCTGAGATAACGAATATAGCACTACACAACATACTACAGTATATACCCTCTCGCCAGCGCATAAACCTCTCGACTGTGAGGACGAGAAGCGCGTGGCTTGCGCACGATCACAGATTTAAAGTCCTGCCGCAACTGACCAATAAGCGCATCAAACCCCTCACTCTGGAATAGTTTGACCAAGAAACTTCCCTCTTGATTGAGGGTTCTCTGAGCCAGATCCATAGCCAGTTCTGCCAGATACATCGCAGCAGGCATATCAACGCTCGCCATACCACTCATATTGGGGGACATGTCGCAAATAACAAGGTCTGATTTAGATTCACCCAGTGATGCGAACAGTTGATCCAGCACCTCGGCTTCGCGAAAATCACCCTGAATAAATTCGGTATCGACAACAGCGTCCATTGGCAAAATATCAGTGGCAATAAGCTTGCCCTGACCCTTTAAACGCTGCGCGACATATTCTGTCCAGCTACCCGGGGCTGCGCCAAGATCAATCACTTTCATTCCTGGCTTAATCAGCTTGTAGCGCTCATCCAGTTCTTTAAGTTTGTAGACCGCTCTGCCCCGATAACCTTCATCACGCGCACGCAAAACAAACTCGTCTTTTTCATGATCGTTCACCCAACGTTGGCTGCTTTTGCTTTTACCCATTAGAATACGTTTACCAAAGTAACCTGTACTTCATTTATGTCCATCAATACACAACCATTGTCTGCGAAAGCAAAAAAACAACTCCGAAAATTGGGGCACAAACTACACCCTGTGGTTCAGATTGGCGCTAAAGGCATGAAAAAGTCGATTGTTGAAGCGACTGAAGAAGCACTTTTGATCCACGAACTCATCAAGATTAAAGCCAGCGCGAGTGATAAAAGTGAGCGCGGCGCGCTATTTGAATCCTTGGCGGCAAAGACAGAAGCTCAAATTGTCGCATCCATTGGATTTACTGCGCTGATGTACAAGCGAAACCCTGATGATCCGAAAATCAATCTACATCAGTAGATTACTACACTAGCATTATCGCTATTCGTAGCGAACCTCGGCTATTTCGTACTCAATAACACCCCCAGGCGCCTGAACCTCAGCCACATCACCGCCTTCTTTACCGATCAAGGCGCGAGAAATGGGGGATGAATACGAAATCTTGCCCACTTTAATGTCGGCTTCATCAACACCGACAATCTGATAAGTCGTTTCTTCTTCCGTTTCAACCGAAATAAGATCTACCGTCGCACCAAATATTACTTTGCCAGTCTGCGGTATTTTATGAATATCGATAATCTGTGCGTTACCCAGTTTGTATTCGATATCCTGGATTCTTCCTTCGATGAACCCCTGCTGCTCACGGGCTGCATGATATTCAGCATTTTCTTTTAAATCACCATGCGCACGCGCTTCAGCGATATCAGCAATCACTCTAGGCCTTTTTACTGATTTCAATTCTTGCAATTCTGTTTTCAGCGTCTCTGCGCCGCCCACTGTTAAAGGTTCTTTACTCATGACTGAATTTCCTCATGTAAATTTTGCAGTCGATAGACTTGGATCTCTTCTTCATAGCCTAACGCCTCACAGGTTGCCAGCGCAGCGGCCATAGTAGTCACGTAAGCAACCCGATTATTGAGTGCTTCGCGACGTATCGTAAATGAGTCGGCTAGCGACTGCTTACCTTCCGTTGTATTCACAATTAAATCAATATCGCCGTTGATAATTTGGTCAACGATATGCGGTCGCCCCTGGGTTACTTTATTAACGATTTCACATTCTATACCAGCATCAGTCAACGCACCCGCAGTCCCTTGAGTCGCTTTAATCTTAAAGCCGATTTTCGCCAGACTTTTTGCCACTTCAATGGCATTGGGACGATCCACTTCACGCACACTGATAAACGCATTTCCACTGCTATGCAAATTATTTCCGGCTGCTAGCTGCGATTTAAAATAAGCTTCAGCAAAGCTTCTGCCGACACCCATAACTTCACCGGTAGATTTCATTTCCGGGCCTAGCACAGGATCAACTCCCTGGAATTTATTGAATGGGAAAACCGCTTCCTTGACTGAATAATATTTAGGTACTATGGGCTCTAAAAACCCCTGGGAAGCCAACGATTGCCCCACCATGCAGCGAGCAGCAATCTTAGCCACAGGCTGGCCAATTGCCTTGGACACAAAAGGCACGGTGCGCGAGGCACGTGGATTAACTTCCAGAATAAAAATCTTCTCGCCCTGAATCGCAAACTGCGTATTCATTAAACCAATCACATTTAATCCCTTGGCGAGCCTTTTAACCTGCTCACGTAAACGCGCCTGAATTTCTTCACTGAGGCTGTATGGCGGCAATGAACAGGCTGAATCCCCGGAATGAACGCCCGCTTCCTCGATGTGCTGCATAATGCCAGCGACAAACACCGACTCGCCATCGCAAGCCGCATCAACGTCTACTTCGATTGCATCATTAAGGAATCGATCCAGCAATACCGGCGCATCGTTTGAGACACTAACAGCATCGCGCATATAACGCTTTAGATCCGCAGCATCATGGACAATTTCCATGGCTCTACCGCCGAGTACATAAGATGGGCGAACCACCAACGGATAGCCTACTTGTGCGGCTTGATCTACCGCTTCTTCCGCATTACTTGCCAAACGGTTCGGCGGCTGCAACAGGCCAAGATCCTGAATGAGTTTCTGAAACCGTTCGCGATCTTCAGCAAGATCAATCGAATCTGGCGTGGTACCTAAAATCGGCACACCCGCAGCTTCTAAATCCCGAGCCAGTTTGAGCGGAGTCTGTCCGCCGTATTGAACGATGACACCCTTAGGCTTTTCGATAGCAACAATTTCGAGCACATCTTCCAACGTTAAAGGCTCAAAATAAAGTCGATCAGACGTGTCGTAATCGGTTGAAACGGTCTCCGGATTACAATTTACCATGATGGTTTCGTAGCCATCTTCACGCATCGCCAGCGCCGCATGAACACAGCAATAGTCGAACTCTATGCCCTGACCAATACGATTAGGACCTCCACCCAACACCATTATCTTTTCTTTGCTGCTGGGGTTCGACTCACATTCTTCTTCATAGGTAGAATAGAGATAGGCGGTGCTGGTTGAAAATTCAGCCGCACAGGTATCGACACGCTTATAGACAGGTCGGACACCCTGCTCCGAACGCAATTTGCGAACAGCAAATTCGTTATCACTCAATAGTGTCGCCAAGCGTCTATCCGAGAAACCCTGGCGTTTTAAACGACGCATCTGCAGCGCATCAATATCAGCCAAAGACTGATCATTTAACCGTGCCTCAGACTGAAGAATTTGCTCGATATGCGCGAGAAACCAGCGATCAATGCTGGTCAGAGAGAAAATCTCTTCGATATCCATGCCGGCACGGAATGCATCACCGACGTACCAAAGCCGCATTGGCCCAGCTTTGGTCAATTCGTCATGCAGGGTTGCCTGATAATCATCCTCTAGATCAAGCTGTGGATCAAAACCGTCAGAGTCAATTTCCAGACCACGCATGGCTTTTTGTAAGGACTCTTGCAATGTCCGACCAATCGCCATGACTTCACCAACAGATTTCATCTGCGTGGTAAGACGCGAATCGGCCTGTGGAAATTTTTCAAACGTAAAACGTGGAATTTTGGTGACAACATAATCAATCGAAGGCTCGAATGATGCGGGTGTCGCACCGCCAGTGATGTCATTGGATAATTCATCGAGGGTAAAACCAACCGCCAGTTTTGCAGCTATCTTGGCAATCGGAAACCCTGTCGCTTTGGAAGCCAGTGCAGAGGATCTGGAGACACGCGGATTCATCTCGATGATCACGAGTCGACCATCTTCCGGGTTTAGCGAAAACTGGACATTAGAACCACCGGTATCAACACCGATTTTACGTAGTACTGCAAGCGAGGCATTACGGAGAATCTGGTATTCCTTATCGGTCAGCGTTTGCGCCGGTGCGATGGTGATGGAATCTCCGGTGTGAATACCCATTGGATCGAGGTTTTCGATAGAGCAGACGATAATACAATTATCTTTACAGTCGCGAACAACCTCCATTTCGTATTCTTTCCAGCCGAGTAGCGACTCTTCCAGCAATACTTCGGTGGTAGGAGACAAATCCAGCCCACGGCTGACGATCTCGATAAATTCATCGCGGTTATAGGCAATACCGCCACCGGTTCCACCCATTGTAAAGGAGGGGCGGATCACTGTTGGATAGCCGAGTTGTTCCTGGTTTTCCAGCGCTTCTTCCAATGTATGAGCAATTGCTGCGCGGGCAGATGCGAGTCCTATCTCGGTCATCGCTTCGCGAAAACGGGAGCGATCTTCAGCCATATCTATGGCATCCGCAGTCGCGCCGATCATTTCCACACCGTGACGTTCCAGTGCTCCGTTTTCGGCTAATGCCAGTGCACAGTTCAATCCAGTTTGACCGCCCATTGTTGGCAACAACGCATCGGGTTTTTCGAGCGCAATAATTTTTTCGACGACCTCTGCGGTGATCGGCTCGATATAAACGGCATCCGCTGTCTCCGGATCGGTCATAATGGTCGCTGGATTGGAGTTCACCAAAATGACGCGATAGCCTTCTTCTCGCAGTGCTTTACAAGCTTGCGCGCCAGAGTAATCAAATTCACACGCCTGGCCGATGACGATTGGCCCAGCGCCAATGATCAGGATGCTTTTAATATCGGTTCTTTTAGACATAAGTCAGACTACTCGGGCTTTGATCAGGTCGATAAAATTATCGAACAATGGCGCAACATCGTGTGGACCTGGGCTGGCTTCAGGATGTCCCTGAAAACCAAAAGCGGGCTGATCAGTTCGCACTATTCCTTGCAAGGATTGATCAAATAATGAGCGATGTGTTGCCTGTAGATTATTCGGCAAGCTATCTTCCGAGACGGCAAAACCATGATTCTGGCTACTGATCATCACTTGCTTGCTCTGAAGCGATTGAACCGGATGATTAGCGCCATGATGACCGAATTTCATTTTTTCTGTTTTTGCGCCACTGGCAAGTGCCAGCAGCTGATGACCAAGACAAATTCCAAAGGTAGGGACGCCTTGCTCGACGATTTCCTTGATTGCGTTAATCGCATAATCGCAGGGTTCAGGATCACCGGGGCCATTGGAGAGAAATACGCCATCGGGTTTTAAATCGAGAATGTCTTTGGCGCTGGTTTGTGCTGGCACCACGGTCAGACGGCAACCGCGATCGGCCAGCATTCTTAGAATATTCCGTTTCACTCCAAAGTCTAATGCAACCACATGAAAGGGTAGTTGATCGGCGCTATAGGTCGCATGGCCTTTACCCAATGTCCAGCTGCCATCTGTCCAGCTATATATTTCTGTAGTGGTAACCGTTTTCGCAAGATCCATACCCTTGATACCAGCAAAACCGCGCGCTTGTTCCAGTGCTTTAGCCTCATCAATGTCATCACCAGCAACAATGCAGCCCTTTTGTGCGCCCTTCTCTCTAAGGATGCGAGTCAGCCTACGAGTATCAATATCGGAAATCGCCACGATCTTATGGCGAGTCAGATAATCGGATAGTGATTCTTCACTGCGCCAGTTGCTCATCAAAGGTGGTAAATCCCGAATCACCAATCCCTCGGCATGCACCGCTGAGGATTCTTCATCTTCAGTATTGACGCCTACATTACCAATATGCGGGAGCGTCAACGTTACTATTTGCTTGGCATAAGAAGGGTCTGTGAGAATTTCCTGATAGCCACTCATCGCGGTATTGAATACCACTTCACCAACGGTAGCTCCCGTCGCGCCAATAGCGATGCCATGAAACAGACTACCGTCTTCAAGTGCAAGTAACGCTGGCGTATTCAATACTATCTCCGAATTGCGGGTGCGAAAAAGCAGGGCATTTCTCTGTCCCGCTATAGAAATTAAAGGTCAGGAACGAGTAAACAACAACTTAAACAACCTGACTTGCCTTATTATTCACTCGTCCCTTAGCTATGTCACGAAGACACATCATGCGTAACCATTCCGTGCGCGATTCTACAAAACTGCGGTGACGCGGTCTATGATAATCAAGCAGGTTGGGAAGGAAAAATCTAAATATTTTAATTCGACTGGATCAAAGCAGTGGATTGACCGGCATTTGGCAGCACTGCAATCCACACGGCAGTCCAGGGAGCAAGTAAAGATAGCGCGTCTAATGACTGATACTCATTACCATCGTAGTAAAACGCCAACGGATAGATAAGCCCTTGATCGCTCGCTTCTGCTAGCGAACAACTGACTGGCTTCAGACAGGTATTGGTGTTGAAAACATTGAAAATATCGCCCAATTTCCCGTAGTTCGCACCCGAATAGCCGAGCATATGCCAGGAGATGCCTTGCTCGATATTGAATGGCACTTCGATGCCGGTGAATTTTTGCGGAATATGATCCGTCATATTCAAACTCACAGTTTCACCTGTCCGTTGAATCATCCAGTAACCAGCACCCTGCTTAAGCTGATCCAAAATACCCAACTGACGGTATGAACGATCGTTAGCGTCATAGGAAAATACGACCCACTCCGAGCCGTAGGTTCGTGGCGATAGATCATCGCCAAATAGATCCAGAACGGTATTTACCGCACCAGCATCGGCGGGCAACGCTATCTGCCGCCATTGGTTGGATGGAAGATTAAACTCAGGAATTGTCTGACCACAAAATTTCTCCAGATCAAATAGCGCGTCTCCAGCGGCGTCCACACTGTTTTCACAATCAGGAATGACGTTAAATCTCTTTACGTAATCTGTAGACAAGTAATTGACCGAAAATTCCCAGATACCGTAGCCACCCTGCGTGGCTAGTTCGGTAAAATCCCAGAACCAGTAAGAGGCGTTATATAATGGTTGGGAACCACTGTGCTGCCAATTTTCAATCACTGAGCCATCGGGTGATCGAATCACATAATCCGCTTCATCTGTATTTCTTTGACCTGCAAAATAGGCCGTAAAATAAGCTCTCTGGTCAGCTACCAGTGTATCTTTTTCATTGGGCGTTGCCGGAGCTGGACAGCGCCCCTGGTTTGGTGCTTTCGCGCCGATGGTCAACCGGTTAACCGTAGATTCAAAATAACCTGGCTGCTTTATCCACCAGGAGTCCGTATTAAGGCTATTGCATTCTCCTCTAAAAGGATCGATCAAACTTCCCTGAGCATCGTAAATTTCCAAATGTAAATGCGGAATAGAAGAATTTCCGGAGCTTCCCACTATGCCAAGAAATTCTCCTGCAGCCACAGAATCACCGACCTCTTTCTTGGTTAAGGAGTTTTTCTTAAAGTGGCTATACCAGGCGATACTGGAATCGGCGTGTTCGATATACACGGCATTCCATTCCTTGCCCGTAAAACCACAGCTATCGTCATCATTTCCATCAGTTTTTAAAACAATCTTCCCTGCTGCCGCTGCAATCACTTCAACTTCGTTATCTGCCATTTTATTCCAGGGAAATGGCCAAAGGAATAAATCGGTTCCCCGATGATTATATCCGTCAACATCGTAAGTACGATTGCCACATTGGTAATCCAGTAAAGCACCCGGATTAGCGGCATCATGATCAACGAAATTTGAATATCCGTAATAACTAAAATCTTTCGACCAAGGTACCGCTTGAAGCGGCCATTCAAATTTGACAGATGAAGAGGGCAATTGCGAAGGATTGTTTTCAGCTGCGGCGGGGCTACTGATAGAGGGCACTGATGATTGGTTTAATTGCTGAATAATTTCGCGATACTGTCCGCGGTCAGGAGCATCGTTGTTTGAAAAAAGATATTCACCGCCACTAGCAGCCGGTTCTGCAAGACAAGAAGACATTGAAACGATAAAGATAATTATCGAGTGTGCTCCTATTGCCAAAACCCTGACAAACATATTTACTCCCTCTTTCACATAAGCATATCAAACCAGAGTAAGGGACGAGTAAACAATAACTTAAACAACCTGACTTGCCTGATTGCCCCAGCTTGAATGCTCTCAATCGTTGCGTAGAATAACTATGCGCCTCTTGAGAGAATCCAATCTGAAACAATCATTCTTCGTCATGTTGCTCAAGTTATTATTCACTCGTCCCTAAGGAGTAATAGCTGCTCAGTCCGAGCTACGTCAGCTTGTCGAGCAGTGACTGCTTGGGTACATGTCCAGTATTAAACTTCAGTATCTGATCTTCGCTGTGTACTGGATCAACCTCTTTGTATCTTAAAGAATAGTTTCCAATTTCAATGGAGTCTCCGTCTTTAAGTTCCCAGCGTTCAATTTGATTGCCGTTGACCAGCGTACCATTGGTACTGTTCATGTCTAACACTGTATAGCCATTCGGCCCAGATACCAACTTGAAATGCTTACCGCTGACAGCCGTTTGATCTATTTTAATATCGCACAAATGACTACGGCCAACTAGAATTTCGTCCTTATATAAATCAATTTCAGAAAAACTAACGCCACCTTTTAAAACATGTAATTTAAATTTAGCCGCTTTGTTTTTAACTTGTCGGTAACTGGTTCGCTCGTGATAAGGAAGCCATTGTAATTCTTCAATTGCCGCGTCAATATCTTTAAACCCAACCCGTTTTTGATCTCTGGCGAACGCAGTCAATAAGGCTGTATCGCAGAGTGTATTAATTAAACGAGGGATCCCACCCGTATATTCCAGTATCTTACTCATGAGTTCGTCTGGAAATAGCGCAGTCGGTAAGTTTATCGGTGCCTCAGGAGGCTGAAATTCAACCAGCTTGCGCGTCGCCGGGAGGGGATAGAAACGTTTTTCGGAAGAAACCGCAAGACGATGGCGGATGTATGAACGAACTTCGTCAAATCCCAAGCCTTCCAGATGAAAGCGAAGCCGGATGCGTTGAAATAGCTGCTCCATCTGGGGCGAAAAAAGGGTATCTCTCAGCTCAGGCTGGCCAACCAGAAATATATTCAGTAGCTTTTCCCGGTTAGAATCGAAACCAGAAAGCAAACGAATTTCTTCAAGAACACGGGGCTTCAAATTTTGAGCTTCATCTATAATGACAACGACAGTTTCGCCTTCTTCATATTTTTGCTGCAGGTAGTCGTTGAGCATACTGAGCAATTTAACTTTTGACTCAGTTTCAAAAGGATTGACACCAAACTGATCTAGTAAGGCTTGAATAAACTCAATTTCGTTTAACTGTGTTTGATGAATTTTTGCAACGGTAATTTTAGGGCCGGCATCTTCCAACATTTTTTGAATCAGCGTGGTTTTCCCGGTTCCAATATCTCCCGTGATTACGACAAAACTATCCCGACTCCATAGTACATAGTCCATGTATTCTTTGGCTGTCGAGTGACTCAGACTCCCATAGTAAAACTTCGCGTCGGGTGACAAACGAAAGGGATCATCTTCTAAATTAAAATGCTCAAGATACATATTTATCGCTCTGTTTCGGACGCTGTAGATTCTGCCTGATATTGGAGACTAACAAATACTATCTCATCTTCAAAATTACGCTCCACAGTATTGCTCTTTTCTTCTTCAAATTTTGCACCGATTGTTACAAACCAGTCTCGTTGAAGCTCCCAATTCAAACCCAATGCCGGTGTCGTTGCTTCAATATGCGTATCACTATTTTTAAAATCAGTCTCTAACTGAAAATAGGTTACCCAAGCGTTTAAATTTGGCGTAAATGAAAAGTTAAAGTTGACTCCAAGACCAAGCTCTTCCTGTGAGTCCTGTGTGCTAACGGGCCTATCTAGGTCTTGAGAAAACCCGAATATGTTGAAGCCGTAAATATCTCCGCGATGATCAAAACTGGCTTCCACTCGTTTTGTATCTGTCGCGCCAGTGCCCGCTCTTTCGTTTGAATCTACAGTACCTAAACCTTCAGTCTGAAAAAGCCGAGTAAAGTCAGGATCAGAAACATCCAGCGCTGGATCAGAAAATTTCGAGGCCGCTGACAACGTTAATGTATTCGCGCCATCTTCTTTACCAATGTGGAGTGAACCCTCAATGAGCGGCTGGTTTTCTTTAAACCCGCTTTCAAAATCCAGTACGTTGTAACCGCCAGTAAGACTGAAAGAACCCCACGGTGTATCCCGATCTAATCTCACCAAAAACGCATAGAGGTCGTAGTCTGTTTGAAACTCTTCATCAAACCGCACAAATGAAGCAATCGAATTCAAACTAACATCCGTCACGGGAGATACTGCTCTGGTCAGTGCGGCAGAGCCCAGTAGCCGTATATTATCCGCGAGTTGATCTGAATAGTTTGCGGTACCTAACCGGCCTTTAAGCACCACCTCATTTGCACCTCTGGTGAAAAAAAGGTCTGGCCCGGTGGTAAAAACATTAAATGTCTGTAGGTTGTCAGGCGTACCCGGGTCCTCTAAAACAATTCTTCTAGTGTTGGCTGCATCCTCAGTTGCCCAGATAAAACGTCCCGGTACTATTTCATAGTCAATAAAACCATCAATGGTAAGGAAATTTTGAGCACTAAATGTTCCATCTACATATTCTTGATGATCAAGTTGCAGAGAAATTTCAGCATTTATTTTATCTATGGATTCTGTAAACAGAAAACCTATATAAGGTTCAATCACCGTATCCGCAGTAACAGGCCGGATCAAGCCAGAGTCATTACCTCGGGTGACATTGCTACGAGACTCTATTTGAAAGCCAAACTTGGGAACAAACTCACCCGCCTGAGCAACAGTGAGCCAATTGATTAACAAAGAGAATAAAAGCAGAGACAGAGATGTACGCAATTTCATTAAACTACAACCATTATTTAATATCGTCGTTTTGTTCATTGTTTTTATTTAGCGAGTTTTGTTGAAAGCTTTTTGGTTCGAGGCGCACCACAAAGGATAGTCCCCAACAGTTTTTTGCTATCAAGCTTAGCCAATCCTTTTTTAATTTGAGCCGGTGAAACTTCTCCATAAGGGATGCATACCAAAATCAGGTCTGCGTACTCGTTGAGAAGTTCGACATCAGCCACCTGATCAATCGGTGGGGCATCGAAAATTGTAAACCGATCTCGCGGAAAACGACGTGTGACGTCCTTAATTAAAATTCTCAGACGTGTTGTTCGCATAAATTCAGTATTTAAATAGTCTGAGCCACCAAAGGGAATTACCCGCATACGTCTTACCCCTGTAGGCACCAAAATATCGCTTACCTGAATCTCGTCTTTCTCGATAAATTCCGCCAAACCGGATTCAATAGGATCTGAGCCATACAATATCGAACCGGTATTCCACAGCTCAAGTAGCAGAGAGGTTCGAGTTTCATCTGCGGCAATGGCTGAAGCCAGATTTCGAGCTAATACGCTGGATTGTTTGGCATTGCCAATTGAGGTCACCAGCACTGAACTCGCAAGCCCTGGTTTTCTCAGAGTGATTTTATTGCGCAGCCCTTTGATTAATGAGTGCATAATTGCATTGTTATCTTGCTCGTAGATCAACTGACGCGCGTCCATCTCCTCTCGCGAAAATGTAAATGGCTGAGACATACGCTTAATTTGTTCTCTCGCCTCGACACTTCGAGCAATGACGCCATCTTCGTATTCGAGATGCCGGCGCCTGATGGTTCCCCCACCTCTACCTGAAGATGTGACATTTTGGCTATCACTGATTTTTTCCAATACTTGACCAATATGAGATTTGGGCATTATTTAATCCTCAACCAGTCTCTTGCAGCATTTTCAGTACGCTAATCAGCGCAATACCTGCAAAGGTTATTAAAATGAAAAATTGTCGCATCCTGTCTCCCGACTTGGACTCCCTGAGCTGCTTGTCACTGACAAATTCCGGGATCATGCCAAGCACTGGAACCTTGAGCTTACTCATAATCACTTCGGGTGCTCTCACTGTAGAATCGACCAGTTGCCTAAAATACATTAACGCCACTGGTAGCATTACACCAAACATTAAACCGGCTAAAACAAAGTGATAAAACTGTAGACCAGAAGGTAGGCGAGGTAAAAATGCAGGCTCATAGATTTTCAGATTCAAGCCCTTTTGCTGCTCATCAATTTCTTTGGAGACGCGCGCAGCTTCTCTACGGGTTAATAGATCTTCATAGAGTTTTTTGTTGACATCATAATCACGATTTAACTCAGCCAACTCAGCGTCGCTGGTATGTACAACACTACCTTTTTTTCGCTCACCAATTATATTGTCTCTGGTAACAGAAATACGCGTGTTAAGTGTGGCGATTTTTGTCTTTGCCTGGGATAATTGTAATTTAATATCCTGATACACCTGATTGGCTTTAAACCCGTCTTCTACGCCAGCAATGCTATTTGAAGGATCAGACTTTTCCAGTTTTATCTGGCGCCTTACATCTTCAATTTGATATTTGACACTCTGGATATCCGGATATTCTTCGTGATAACTTAGTCGCAATTCAGAAAGCCGATCCTGCAAATTCTGTAACCGTTTTAAATATTGAGATTGTCTTGCGATACTAACTGTTGCTTGCACTTCTCCAGATAGCTGGCGCTCTAGAGAATTCTTTTTAATCGTCGCTTCCCTGAGATCAAGCTGTGATTGATCCAGTACTTCCTGCAGTCGGTCTAGGCGTTTTGAAATAGCCTCTTCGGAACTAGCCCCTGTCTCCAGACGAGAAGTTTTGAATATTTTTAATTTATCTTCCGCTAACAGCAACTTTTTGTGGTAAGACTTTACCTGCCCATCAATAAACTGAAAGGCTTCTTCACTTTCCGAGGTGTGGTAACTATGAATGTCGTTAATGAATATTTCTGTTAGTTCAGTTGCAACCCGTTTAGCTTCTTCAGGACTTTGATCGGTATAACCAATCTTCAAGTACTTATCACTACCCACAAGATCGACTTCAATACTAGACTTCATTTCTATAAGAAGAATTTCGTCCTCCAGACTCTCTATATCGCCTTTTAAATAACCCAACTGTCGCATTAATTTTGCCACAGTCGTTCTACTATAAAGAATTTCTTTAGCAACCTGAGTCCAGTCAGTTTTGTTGCCGGCCGAAACCGCAGCGCCTTCCAAAATGGGCTCGAGAACAGTCTCTCCGCCCATAATCAAGGTTGAGGTAGAAGTATACATTTTTGGCACAAAATACCCGAAAGTGGTAATGGATAACGCAATCAATGAAAACAACAGCGCCATCACCCATTTATGCTGAATGATATTTCTTATTAATAGTTTGTAATCAGTTTCTACTGAATAACGCATAAGTCCTTCTTAATATCTTCCTGAATCGTACGACAGCCACGAATAGCTGCCGCATAGTAATTATTCGTCCCTAACCTTAAAAGAATCTTTCGGGAACTGTAATCACATCACCAGGCATCAAAGCATGGTTGGTCCTTAAATCACCTTTTTTCAAGATCTTTTTCAATTTGACCGGCAAGACTTTTCCGCCTTCCTTCTGGCGATATAATTTGGTCGCATCTGCCGAGGCAAATTTTGTAACACCACCCGCTTCGAGAACAGCATCAAGCACCGTCATACCCTGACGGAAAGAAATTGAGGTTGGCGTTGTAACGGCGCCAGTCACTCGTACGCGAGAAAGAAACTCGTGACTTTTCAAATCTGCAAGAATCACTGTTACTTTAGGGTCACGTAAATACTGACGGAGTCGTTCTGTAATGACTTTGGATACATTGGTTGGCGTTTCACCACCAACACGGACATCTCCGATCAATGGAACTGAAATTTTACCATCCGGGCGAACGGGTACCTGTACTGATAAATCTTCATTTTTCCAGACACTCACTCGTACAACGTCATCCACACCGATGCGGTAGTCTTCTGTTTCAACCTGATTAACAAATACAGGTGAATTATTCGCTGCCGCAACAGGTGCTTTAGAGACTGCCGAATTGGATGCGCAGCCTGCGATTAACCAGACCATCACAACGACGATGATGATTAATTTATTAGTCATTGAACTCATACTCCTACCAACCTCTTAGTTATTACTTTTCAAATTTTAATTTTTGGCCAACTATTTACTGAATCACTGCCCCATTGCCTGAGTTCTTCTAGAGTTGATATCCCTTACTCAGACAAACTCCTTTATTATAGGACAAAAAACCCAGCTGAAATCATTACTTTATGTCACGTTTTTAATTCTATCCAACTATCTTCCATGGGATCCTTTTTCTTTCAGGCAACTACACAATGAAGATCAAACGCGGCGAGTATAGCCGTGATCAATCGAAAATCACGGGGATTTACGCACAGTTTGTCCGTAATAATTGAACTATAGACCGTTTAATGACCAGAAATATCCATCAGAAGTTCACTATAGCGTTTACCTATCACCTGCCAGTCATAGGTTTCCAGCATTTTCAGTCGTCCTGAACGAGCCATTTGCCTGGCTTTTTGCGGTGAATCCCGCAATGCAGTCACCGCATTTGCCAACGCATCCTTAGACTCTGGATTAACAATCACCCCATGCTGCCCGTGTTGCACGACATCATGAATGGCTGGCAC
>CAZNYF010000007.1:0-6153 GCA_964577195.1 uncultured Thiotrichales bacterium
CACGGGCAAAATTCTCATCCGGATTGGTTGCTGCAACCAGATCCGTTTTGCGATTACCCTGATGAGATAAATAAATACCCATTGCAGGACTTCTGGATATTTCTCCCAGCAGATCCCGGTAATTCCCAAAGGCGTGTTTAGCCAGAATATCGTAATAAGCGCCCAGTGCTTCACCGCGCCGACCCAAAGGTGCTTCACCATTGGAAACCACCACAATTTGACTTAATGCATAGGCTACGCGCTGTCGAAGCTGATCACTCCCATGCGCAGTACGCGTTGGATGACCCAGAGCATTTTCCCACCAAGCCGCCATCTGATACTCATCTGCAGAAAAAGACGCAGTCGATTGGTTAAATATACCGGTCGCATTCCAGTCGGTACCTGGCTCTGCATTTTTTGCTATTTGAATGAGCCGTTGTAAATGCGTTTTGTGGGCGTCATTGTCATCATCGTAGGCAGAGGGTTTAGCCAATTCCGCATCTATCCAGGCGGAAATGCCCTCGGAAATGACCTGCTGTTTGTCAGCGGCAGTCGCACCAAAGGTCGCTTGCGTTAATAGACGGTGGGCTTTGGCATCTGTAATCGCTTCAGATACCGGCATTAATAAACGTGGATTATCCTCAAACGCTCCACTCAATGTTGCAGCCCAAAATCCACTCCAGGGGGACATCTTGGTATCGCCGCTCACTGCCGTATATTCAGTCCCGTTGTATGACCAGAATGTATCGTGCAATAGATTGTTATTGGCTGATTCAGCTAACGTGCAAGCCGATGAATTGGGACACTGAGTTGCTGCGACTCGGAACGCACTAACCGGTTGATCACCGGAGAAAGGAAAACCCAGCATTTGCCATTGAACGGCATTTTCACTGGTTGCTAAATTGATTTCAAAACAACCACCAGCAATGGTGCAATGCGTGATGGGCGTTGTGACGGATGCTGGCTGACTGGCACCTGGCATGTCTATATTAACCGTCACGCCACTTTGCTGTATGACCCAATAACCAACGCCACTCACTAAGATATCCGCAGTGCCAAGAGTAGAATATTGATTATCGACCGGGTTATAAGCGAACATACCCCAATCAACACCATAGGTTCCCGTGATGTCGTCGCCAAAGATTGCAGAGACTGTATTCTCTCCAGCAGGCGCTATGCAAGGTAAGGTGATTTGCTGCCATGTATCATGAGGCAGAGGATGCGCTGTGCCACAGGAGGAAACGTCGGCTAACGAACTTCCACAAAAGAATAAAAGCAGAGAGGGAGTCGAGGTCAATCGCTTGACGAAGCGCAGTGTATTCATCATCAACTTAATCCTTGTTCTTGCTTGTCAGTCTCCCTGATGCCTTAACGCGATCAGATTGAACGGGGCACATGACATGACGATACCCCCTGAATTAATGTGTGACCGTGTTCACATCACACTCTAAAGAATGCGTCATCACTTTTTTGGAATTTCTTTTTCCATTTTCGGCATTTTGTAACACCGAATTATCATTATAGTTCGGCGCTGATTCAGCGTGCCAACAACATCAAGCCACTCAAATACCAAATGATACGCTATGCAATGGGAGCGAGGCCAGACTGACACCCCAGAGCTGGCACGACCTAGAATTGATTGATTATTGTGTTGATTACTTTAGCTTCGTATCAATACCCGACAATCGGAATTATTTAAAAACATAAGTTATGCTACTATTCGTTTGTGTGCATATATGATGGCAGAATTGTATGTCAATTTTTGTTGTAATCGATACCAATGTTCTGGTTGCTGGACTAATAGGCGGCAAAGGGCCAAATCGGGAGGTGCTCCGTCGTTGTCTTCAAAGAGAGCTACAGCCTTCGGTTGGCAACGCACTGTATCTTGAATATCAAGACTTACTGAACCGAGAGGGCATTCAGGCGCTATGCCAACAGACTTCAGTCTCTTTGATGGAGTTTCTTGACGGCTTTGCAACGGTTTGTAGATTGGTCGATGCTCGCTACTTGTGGCGGCCCAATTTACAGGATGAAGCAGATAACCACCTGATTGAGCTAGCCATCGCCGCAGGCGCAAAATATATTATTACCAATAATGTTAAAGACTTTGCCCACTCGGAACTGAAACATCTCGGTTATGAAGTGATTACACCAGAAGACATAATGAGGTTATTAAGATCATGACAACTTTATCTGTCCGCCTGCCCGATGATATGGCAGAAAAACTCAAGCACATGGCTAAAGCACGCGAGATTAGCCTGAATAAGCTAATGTTTGAAATGTCTACGCAAGTACTCGCGGAAGAAGAAGCCAAGCAATACTTTCTCGCGGCTCAATTACGCGGTGATCCCAAACGGGCATTACAACTGTTGGATGAACTGGACGCGCTTGGGCTCTGAATCGAGTCCTACAGAAGAACATCGGGGTCGCGTCTTGCAATGATGTAGTCCTGAAGTACTAGGGCGCTTAAACTTGCACCATCGGGAGCGGTTCTCGCTAGCCCACGCTTGACTTGCCTCACACTGTCCATACAATGAAGGTATGAAACGGTTAGTCTGGAATGTTGAAAAATCAATCTCACTGAGAAATAACGCTAGTAGAGGAAACGTAGGTTTTGAGGAATGTGTTATTGCGATTGAAGGCAATAAGATTCTTGATGATATTGAGAATCCAAGCGCTAACCACCCAGGGCAGAGGCTTTTTGTCCTTGAAATTAACAGCTATGCCTACGCTGTACCCTACGTTGAAAGTGATACCGATTTGTTTTTGAAGACGGTATTTCCCAGTAGAAAACTAACCACTTTATATTTAGCTGGAGATGATCATGAAAAAGATACCTGAAATTGGGAAGTTTCTGGATCAGGATGAATTGAATGACTATGAAGCCATTGAATCAGCCAACTTTGACCCTGTCAGTCATTTAACACCTGAAAGACATGCGGAATTGCAAAAGATGGCAAAAGCAACGATCAACGAGGAGCGCGTTAAAATTTCCTTACGCCTTCCGAGAACTGATCTTGAGCGTCTAAAGATACAGGCGCTGAGAGATGGAATGCCATATCAGACTCTGATCAATTCCATACTACATAAGGCTGTGACCACTGATAGGCTCTAGTTCTACAAATATCAACATCCGTGTCTACCTGCTGCTCGAAAGTGGTCTGACGCTTTCGATTAGCTGTAGCTTTGAATTGTAGATCGGACTACGTCATTGCAAGCCGCGACCCCGTACTTGTGCTTTCGCTTTCTGACATGATGCTGATGCACGAAGCTTATCCATCGTGAAATCCCTGATGCGCTTCGTGCCTCAGCATCCTACGACACAAGTTTTTTTAGGGTCTTTCAAAGACGTAAGAACTCCAGTTCTTTTCATAGAACTTAACAAATCGGCTTACTGTTGTGGACAAACAAAAAAACCTCCAACCTCTTCGTGCGTGTATCGTTACGTCTTGGAAAGACGCCACCCATGTTCCGTTTTCTAAAGTTGTTGCGCGCAACGAAAAACGCGTATACTTTCTGTTGCGCGCAACAAACAGAGGGTAATCGCTATGCAGACATCAATACCTAATCACAGTCGCTACCAACGATTCCGGTCGCGACGCAAAGCTCAAGGAATGAAAGAGCTTAGGCTTTGGGTTCCGGATCCGTCAGTCTCAGGGTTCAAAGAAGAAGCACATCGACAATCCAGATTGGCATCCGAAGCAACAGACGATCAAGAAACCCTCGAATTTATTAATGATTCAGTACGGAGTATTGAAGGTTGGGAATAGAACGCGGCTGTATCGTCACTGTTGTGTTGCAGGGTAACTACGGCAAGCCTCGCCCCGCAATTATTGTTCAAAACAGCATTTTTTCGGAACACAGTAGCGTAACGCTATGCCCACTGACCAGCCATCTTGTCGATGCTCCCTTGTTCCGGATCAACATCACTCCGACAGCAGAAAATGGTTTAAAGCTCGATTCACAGATCATGGTCGACAAGATTGTGTCCGTACCAAGGGACAAAATAGGCGAGCAGCTCGGGTTATTGTCTACCAAACAAATACTGAAAATGAATCAAGCATTAGCCTTGTGGATTGGGCTGGTGTAGCGTGTCCACGCCTAATAAAACACTCGTTTCTGGGAGGGCTTGCATTTTTTCTTTGAGGACTACGTCTTTGGAAAGACGCCGTGCACTGTGCCCGTAGATGTGCTGAGGCGAAGCACTTCATCGTGAAATCCCAGATGCGCTTCGTGCCTCAGCACATCATCCTACGACCCAATCATATAGATTTAGCTAGCCGACGCTCCAGGCGCGGGGGCGTCTCATTCCCGCTATTTGGCAACCTTGCTGCATATAACCGTGAGGAAACAGATCAAACAGGTATTGTTTAGCTGCCTTTTTTTCCATTGATCGAGTTTCGGTCAGATACTTGGTGACGTCACGCACGTCTGGAATAATCTGCGTTTGGGAAAAGGTGCGGCGCATAAAGTCTATAATCTCGAAGTGCTTGCCTTCAAGTGTTAGCTCATTCCATTCTGAGGCAAGCTTTTTTGCAATATCTTCGTTCCAGTCATCCGGGTTCATTAAGTAGCCATCCGGGTCACGCTCAACGCCTAAATCTAAAGTCGTTTTCATCGTTTGTGATTATTCAGCTATCAGGAACTTGGAGAATAAGCGGAGTTTTGTCGAGTGGCAAGCTGGCAAAAGGGATAGGATGAACTATTACGCTCAAATAAAAGCCCGATAAATCGGGCTTTTTGCAGGTTAATTTGGCGATATCCAGACTACGGAGTAAAACCGTCCGACAATGCCTCCAAGAAGGCTTTCAGATCATCTTTTTCCTGCTGATTTGAGAAAAACTGCACATTAAAGTACTGATCCGTCACTGTATTCCCAACTTCTGCAGTCGTTAAATCCACACCGGGGACAGAAACAAGGTCAGAGTTATAGAAATCAATGACCTGCTCCAAAGTTGTAAAAACCCCATTGTGCATATAAGGGGCGGTGTTCGCGATATTGCGAAGTGTAGGCACCTTAAATAAGCCGACGCCGTTCGCTGCGGCAGTCCCATCTGCATTCAGGTTGCTATGGGGACCATCCTCAGCATCAATTGGGGCGCTACCTGCACCAAAATCTCTAAAGTTGGCATCTGCTTGTAGTAGAGGATTAGTGGGGTTTTTGGGTACCCCAATATTTTCATAGTCAAAATTAGTAAATACCTGAGCGCCGAGAAGATCATCAGGGGTGAGATGACAGGTATCGCAAGCCCCTTGTTTAAATACAGCAAATCCTCTCAACTCACTGTCGTTAAAGACATCTCCATCTATTTCACCATCCGCGTTTTCAGCATCCCATTTTGAGGTGAACGGTGAGAAAACCCGGGTTCTCTCAAATGCAGCTATCGCCTCAGACATTTGTACAAATGCAGTCTCGACATCATTCAGAGCGCCTGCACCAAATACTGACTCGAAATCGTTCGCGTAAGTGGCTGCTTTAATTTTACTAATGACGGTTGTCTTGTCGGGATTACCCATCTCCACAGTATCTAAAAAGGGCAACCTTGCCTGCTCCTCCAATGAATCAGCGCGTCCATCCCAAAACTGGCCACCTATTTTTTTACCGACACCGCGGATTCTAAACTGATCAGGAGTATGTGCAGCGTAGCTTGTAGTTTGAGTGTTACGACCACCAAACCTACCCGCTTCGGCACCTTCAGATGTCGCATTACTTGGACGGACGTCGACAAACGTTCCGCTAGTCACATCGTGGCAGGTTGCACAAGACTGGCTGCCAATCGGGTTTGAGAGGTTGGTATCAGAAAATATTTTCTCACCCAAGACCGCCAAAGCGCTGGTAGAGGTATTAGGACTGACTTTAACAGCAATTCTTGCAGAGCTACTGATATCGGTGCCATTCACTTTTCCACTGACAGTGATGGCAGTGAGGTCTTGGTCTGTTGTCAGGTTCGCCGTATAAGTACCATCGCTGTTGTCGGTTACTGCGCCCAGTGTGCCGCCTGTCGAGGATAACTCAACGGCTGCACCACCCACTGTAATATTGGCTCCTGAGCTGTCCTTGAGCTGCGCGGTGATAACTGTTCCCTCACTGCTCGCCTGATCAACGAAAGTGCTGGCAGCAGTAATACTACTCCTGGTGGCGCTGGCGGCAGCACTATTCCCAGGATCGGTTCC
>CAZNYF010000007.1:6253-9222 GCA_964577195.1 uncultured Thiotrichales bacterium
TAGTAGATACGAACTAGTAGATACGAACTAGTAGTTATTCAACACAAAAAAAGGGCGTCTAAAATAGACGCCCCTTCCATTACGAGCCTAAATGGAGATTACTTTCTACGAGTCGCCGCGCCATGAATATCGGAGCGTTCAGCACCAATATATACGACGCCTCCAGGAGCCGATACTTCAGCATTGTCAACAGTATTGACTGACCGTAGGACAGCAACCAGCTTTCCTGAAGCACCACCCTGGGTCAACTCAATCATACCCACTCCAGGGCAACTTCCCTGAGCGCCGTGGGTAACCGTCACAGGTGCAGGTCCACGTAACGCAACAACGATGTACTTGCCATCAGGTGTTGTATCCATCAAGTCAGGAGCAGGATCATTGGTTGGTAATGCCGCATCATCAGTCACTGATGCATCGGCACAAGCGCCTGGTGTTGATTCTCCCATAACAGGCATCGAACCATCATCGGTCATCAATGAATAACTGCCTACATGAGTCTCTGTGGCTGTCTCGAACACTTCCATTGTATTTTGAATACGGTCAACAACGTGGACATATTTGTCATCTGTGGTATTTATCATGCCGTGCGCATCACGACGAGTCGACGTGCCAAATATCTGGCCCGTGTTATTAACAACCGAGCCTTCCTCAATCACTGTCCCAGCTGCAACATTAACAACAGCGCCAATATTTCCTGAAGCACTTGTATTGGATTCATCCTTGAAGATGGTTTTGATAGCAGGTGTATTCTCAGGGAGAATGGTACCGGCGTTGGCAGCAGCCGTAATTATTGTGTCATTCACAGTATATACGGTGAAGGTTGACCTGTTTGCTCCGCCAGGAGCCGCAGAAACACCGCCATCCAGCCAGATAGAATCACCTGTGTGGACACCGCCACAACCCGCGCCATTCACTTCCTGATTGCCATACTCTGCGACAATTTGCATCGGTGTTTTTCGTGCATCTGCGACTAACATACCGCCAGCACCGAAGGTGATGTACAGCATGTCGTTATCAGAGACGATTGGGCAAATGATAACGCCACCAGGACGTCCGCCAGCTGCTCCATTGTTGGTTTCACCTTCAGCTAAAGTAGTACCATCAGCTGCTGTCGTACAACCATTTTCCTTACATTTTCCAGCGGGTGTTAAGTCTGTGAATGCAGATGCACTGTAATCTCCTGAAACAGTACTCACCAATGGAACACCTAAAGCATTATTTCCTCTATATGCGTGGGATCTACCATCTGCAGCGATTGTTGCCCGAATACCACTAGCCGCACTCAAGGCAGCTGCACGATTCAGATTCGCATTGGTAATGTTACCGCCTGCATCGCGGGTAATGTCGATTCGCTCAACAATGCGCCCGTGAAGATTGGCAACAAACAATGCACTACCATCTTTGTTCCAGAATGACATATGGACAGAGCGATTAGCAGTCGGTCCACCATTTTTGGAAACTCGAAACAGGGCTACCGCGGACTTGGATTTGCCATCCATAATGCCAACGTACCCACCACCTGGTGCAAACATGTTGACGTTCATATATTTGCCACGCGGATCAGGAAGACTTCCGTGCATCCGGGCAAAACCGGCTCCAAACGCATCTGACAATGCTGTGCCTTCCTCGTCTACAAGGTCTCCAGGGAAAATAGCTTCCATTGCACAAGGACCTGGAGTAGCACCATTATTACAGGGAATTGGCGCAGCAGCTGCGCCACCTGCAAGCTGTGTTTCAACATCGGCACTGTCCCAAATCCACATGTTACTGCCTTGTAGACCCCTGCCACCAGCATCAGCTACGGTATTGGACTGATCAGTACCCCAGACTTCATAGGGAATGCCACGTGGGGTAATACCTGCGCCTGGTACTGTGGCAGATCCATCTTCATCATCATCGGTACAACCGCCGATGAATAACATGCTCGAGGCCAAAACGGCCGCTAACGAGACTGCAACTAAATTGCTTCTCATAACTTTATATCCTCTATTTGGTGGTTAAATTCAATGAATTTTTCAATCGGCTATCACTGCCAATTTGATAAAATTCATAAACAAAAGTGGTAGCCAACTTGGTTTTTGTGGTCGGCGTACTTTTTTTAGAATAAGAAATTTAGCGTGAAATCGCAAGAGTTTTTTTGTAAATTATTAAGTTAACCCTACCATCAGAGACCTTTTTAGGCTGATAAAGCAATTTTTTTACATAGATAAATTTGTTTTAATTTATTAAGTTAGGGTTGTTTTTTTGTTAACTTTCGACTGATAATGTCGCAATACAATCTATAGCTTATTTTTAGCATATTATTAACTTCTTATTGAGAATATGCTCTCTTAATATTTGCGAACCCCCATGACTCAAATTGGAACTCCTCTCTCTCCTAGCGCGACGCGTATTCTTTTTTGTGGCGGAGGCGAACTCGGAAAAGAGGTGGTGATTGAATGCCAGCGCCTTGGGGCGGAGGTCATTGTTGTCGATCGTTACGCGAATGCTCCAGCCATGCAGGTGGCGCATCGCAGTCATGTCGTCTTAATGACAGATGGCGAAGCGTTACGGAAGGTGATTGAGCTGGAACAACCTCATTATATTGTGCCGGAGATTGAAGCGATTGCGACTGATACCTTGGTGGCTCTAGAGAAAGAGGGGTTTCACGTTATCCCAACAGCAAAAGCGGCTCAGCTAACAATGAACCGAGAGGGTATTCGACGGCTTGCTGCTGAAGAACTCGGCATTCCAACATCTCCCTATGTCTTTGCTGAAACCCGGGAGGAGTTCGATGCCGCTATCGAAAAAATTGGTCTGCCCTGTGTGGTGAAACCCATTATGAGCTCCTCTGGCAAAGGTCAAAGTACGCTGCGCAATACTGACGATATCAACACCGCCTGGGATTACGCTCAGGAGGGCGGACGAACCGGTGCAGGTAAAGTGATTGTAGAAGGGTTTGTTGACTTTGATTATGAGATTACCCAGCT
>CAZNYF010000007.1:9322-37033 GCA_964577195.1 uncultured Thiotrichales bacterium
CCACATGATACCGGCATGGTGACGATGATATCGCAGGATCTTTCGCAATTTGCGTTACATGCTAGAGCGATTCTGGGTCTGCCGATTTCAAATATTCATTTTCATGGGCCTTCTGCCAGCAGCGCAATTCTGGTGAAAGGTCATTCCTCAGAGGTGACATTTAAACAACTCGATGTTGCGCTGCGGGAACCGGATACTCAGCTGCGGCTGTTCGGTAAACCGGAGGTTCAAGGGGAGCGAAGGATGGGGGTTGCGTTAGCGCGTGCACAGAGCGTTGATGAGGCAGTGGATAAAGCCAAGCGAGTATCTGAAGCGGTTAACGTCGATTTATAGAGCGGCTTTTGATACGACGAGTATTGCTACGGTTGAATGATTAATCTGAGTTCCACGGGGAAGTGGTCACTCACCTCCAGCGCTGTGATTTCATCAAGTCCTAATGCTGTGCTGTAGTCATACACACTCGCGGCATTTAACGGCAGGAATCTATTTAATGTCTTAGTTACAACGATTCGATCATAGGCGCAATCCGTACTGGCTCTAACGGTGGTGTCGACCTCGTCGCCCAGCAGCCAGATAAATCGATCATCGTTCAGTAGATTGATAAAGGGTTTGTCTCTTGCGGGCAGAAATGAACAATCGGCATTAAAATCACCCAGAATGATGGCATCACTGTCTCCGGTTCGCTGCACGGCATCCTCATAAACAGGTATCAGACGATTTAGCTCTAGCGCTACGGTATCCGGGTCGGCATGAATCGCGATGAGCGTCAGCGTTAACCCAGCCAGATCAATATAGGCAACAGCAGGTTCTCGCTCAAAGCTATCGAGATCCGGCTCCAGGCCATCGTCGTAATCGTAAAAATCCAGAATATTGACCCGATCCAGCCGATAGAGAAACCCGTACTGCTCTTTGCGATTCCCCCTACCCGACCGCTGCGATAACTCCAGCGCATATTGATGGCCTGACTGTGCATTGATCTGCGCTAGCAACTCGGCGAAAGAGCCGCCGGTTCTATCTCGGAGCTCTATCAGGACGACCAAATCATAGCGTCGTAATATATTCACCAAGGCCTGCATCGCTTGCGGTTTTTCAACGCGCGCGGGGCCAAAGTTCCTGAGATTAAAAGCACCGATCAAATACTCCTGAGCACTGGCATTTGTATCAATACTATTGTCAGGTACAGGCGGATTATTTTGGCAGGCTGACAGCAACAGCATGAACGGGATCAGACCTGCTAGAAGCGCATTTTTCATCGGAGCAGTTAAGTGAATGAAGATTAAGAGGGGAGCTACAGTAGCAGGTTTATCAGCCATTATCGGTGTAAACTCGTTTTGGAAAATCTATTGATGGAGAGATATTATTACCAACAAAATAAAACCGGGCGGGATTAAAATTTGGGTAGACGCAGACGCTTGCCCTGTTGTGATTAAAGAGATTTTATTTCGCGCGGCACGGCGAACTGAAGTGTTAACTACGCTAGTTGCCAATCAAAACGTGCCCGTACCCCCATCACCCTGGATTAAAATGGTCCAGGTACCGCAGGGCTTCGATGTGGCTGACAATGAAATTGTAAAGCGTGTTCACCTCAATGACCTGGTAATTACCAGTGACATTCCGCTCGCTGCCGAGGCCATCGAAAAAGGCGCTTTTGCATTGAGTCCGCGCGGTGAGCTATATAGCAAAGAAAATATCGGCGCACGTCTTAACATGAGAGATTTCATGGAGACACTACGTTCTACCGGCGTCGATACCGGCGGCCCTGCCGCGTTCAGTCAAAGTGATCGGCAAACCTTTGCTAATCATCTGGATAGATTTCTAGTGAGATACGCTTAAGGGGGCTTGCGCGGATACAGGGCGTCTCTAAAAAAATCGCCCTACAGTTTAATGTTTACGGACGAAAACTAATTAGTCCTGAGTCTTGTAAATACGTTTTCATAAAACTCACCGTGACCTCGCTCGTGCAATATTGCTTGGCAAATGCTTTGCCATTATCTGAGAGTTTGTTTGCCAACGCCGTATCAGTAAACAATGTCTGAATGGATGCGACTAGAGAAGCGGTATTGCCTGCCTGATAGGTTAGTGCTGTCACTCCAGACTCCACATAATCTGTCATCGCCTCGGATGCTGCCACAATCGTTGCCTTGCCCAAAAGATACTGAAAAACTATGGTGCTGTGCCCACACGGACCGTCCCCTTTGAGCGTGGGTATAATCATAAATTTTGAATAATGCGCAATCCGAAACGTGTAGACCGCTGGCATATTAGTCAGCAGCTCGACATTGGGGGGAGGAATAAGCCCCTCCACGCTTGCAGGGGTCGCGACGACCACCAGCCTTATATCTGGCAATAATTGCAACGCCTCAAATAGCGTTGCATAGTCTCGCCCTTCCCCACCGATGGCGGCAATATAGCCCGGCTCAAATGGAGGTGGAAGCTGATCATCAACTTCGGGTTTATCCGCACTCCAGAGCAACATGCGAAAACGATTTTCAGGAAGATTCAGTAGTTTGGAATAGGTTTTAATTTCGGTGCTGGAAAACATCACAAATTGGTGAACATCACGTAAAGCAAAGCGATAATACCAACGTTTTAGTGGCGAGATGGCGGTTGGGTTAACCACTGAAAAAGCCCATGCAAGGTGCTGGGTTTTGATCCCGAAAATCCGTTTAGCAAATCCCACAGAGGCGGCTAAGTGAATTCCGTGAGTCACGATAAGATCAGCATTACGCATTTTAAACGCTGCGACCAAAGTCATCAAAACACGGATAATCCCCGCATGCCCCGTCCATTTCTCAATCGCTGGGAAATCAGTATTGAAAATATGCAACCAATCAATAGATGTATCCAGATCAGGTTCCAACCAACGCCAGCCGTCTAGATTTTGAATCTGCTTAGCACTAAGCTCGTGAAGATGAACAACTTTCATAACACTAACTGACTGATTCTCTCTTTAGCTGCTGAACAGCAAGGAGAAGATCATGACAGTAATAATGGGGATAGCTAGTCGTCAAGTTTGCTAGAGAAAGCTTTACCAAAATCATCACCATCAATTTCCATTTCGATCATTTCGGTGCTTTGCAGCGCTTCGATCTCAGGAAAATCTTCAAATTCCTCAAAATCATTGTAGTCATCAAAGCCCATATTGAAATCGCTCATTGAGACTTCAGTTGTGATATCCATATCAAAATTCCTGGTGTTTAATTCAAAATTGTTGCTGATTTATTGGTTGTTGAGTTTTTGCACGCTTGGTGTGCAAAAACTTCATGGGGTACATCCACTTCTATTGATATCGGCAGATGATCCGAATGCTTAACACCATAAACTTCTGAATCACCCAGGTGTATGTCGGGCGTCACAAGAATATGGTCGTAGGCAATTTTTGGATTCCAGCTCGGATAGGTGTGCGCGGAAATTTGTGGCGCACTGAGCGTCGTGCTGTCGAGTAAACCTTTAATTTCTCGACTCTCGATCTCTGTATTCAAGTCTCCCATCACAACCACATGTTTGTAGCCATTGACGAGGCCGGCGATATATTCCAGCTGACGCTTACGCCCGCGAGCGGACAAAGAGAGATGCGCTAAAATGACGACGAGGGGGTCTTTTTCACTACCAAAATGTGCTTCGACTGCGCCGCGCCCTGGAATGGTACTGGGAAGCTTGTGCTTCACCACGTGATGCGCTTCGCAGCGACTGAAAATAGCCAGACTATTTTGTGCAACTACACCCAAGTCACGATTGACATGGCTGTAGCAATACGGAAATCCCGCTTTTTTAGCGACATATTCAGGCTGATGAATAAATTCACTACGAATACTGCCGGCATCCAGCTCTTGTAAACCGACAATATCAAAATCAGAAATGAAATCAGCAATTCTGTCCAGGTTATTCTGGCGCTGGGAAAACGGCAACAGATGCTTCCAACTGTGCGTAATGTAATGCCGATACTTCTTCGTCGGTATACCTACCTGTACGTTGTAGCTCAGTAGCTTGATTCGCCCTTGCTGTGCATCCATTGAACTGGTTCCGTTATTAAGTGCTGCGTTGCTGTTATTTTTAGCAGCTGATTTCCCTCACTTTACCGGTCAAAATTGATTCTAAGAGGTGCATACCTCTCAAAACAGCCCATCTTACTCTCCACTATAGACTTATAGTCCTGTTTTCTAGACAAGTGTCCAAGACTATTGTTCCTGACGAATTTTCTCTGCCAGAAAATCAACCACGTCAAACATTTCATCGTAGCTTGCAACTCCGCCGCCAAGGACGCGATATTTACCACCTACGATTAACGCTGGAACGCCGGTAATGCCGTATTGACGGCCCAGCTTTTCAGCTCTGGCGACCTTGGCAGTCACGGACATTGAATCCATTGCTCCAAGAAATTTCTTACCATCAATCCCCTGACTTTCGATAAAACGAATCAAGGCATCCTGATTGGTGATTTTCCGCCCTTGCTCATGAATGGTCTGAAACAATGGCTGGTGAAACTTTTCAGAAACATCCATCACTTGCGCGGCATAAAATGCCTTGGCATAAAGTTTCCAGGCTGGGTTAAGAACACCCGGCATGGTGATCAGCTTCACGTCCTGGGCAGCATTTTGGTGCCACTTATGAAGATGCGGATCGAGCTTGAAACAATGCGGGCAGCCATACCAAAACATCTCAACAACTTCGATTTCACCATTTGCCGTTGATACAGGCACCGGAGAGAACAACTCGGCATAATGAATATCTTTCTGGAAAGTTTTAGCCTTTGAGGCTGATTTCTTTGGCTCAAGTTTAGCGATATCAGCCGTTTGAAGCTTCTCTACAACCTTCTCTTGAATCGCAGCTTTCTCAACTTTAGTGCCCATATCCGTAGCTTTCTCTGCACATGCCATGACGGGTAGTAGCAATAATATTACTACCAGAGCACGAAATATTGCGGGTAATTTACTTTCTTTCATAATGAGCTAACTCCAAGCGATTATTTTTATAACATCAAAACGGGAAATTGTGGTACGTAAAAAGGCACGACAATATACGGTAATTCTAGGGAACGGACGCGCGTCTTACTACTTTTTTCAAGAACATGATCCGGCACTTCTTAGATTATCCTGGGATTATACCTTATGGCTGAACAATCAGGTTGCTGCGAATCGTTCTGACAATTACAGACAAAAAAAAGTGGCCATAAAGGCCACTTTCTCAAAACGCCAGGAGCCTGTCGGACTTAGGGGATCGTAGCGAGGCGAGTGTGAATGAGTCCAGTTTTTTTCCTAGAGCTGCGTTTATTTCAAACCAGCGATGTACTGTGACACGGCTTTAATTTCTGCGTCCGTTAGTCGGATCGTCAGGTTACGCATCATCTTACCTGCATCGTTGTTCCGGGCAGATGATTGAAATGCCTTTAACTGCGCTTCAGTGTAAGCAGCATGCTGTCCAGAGACCTTAGGAAAATTAGCTGCCGGATTACCCGAGCCCGTTGGCCCATGACAGCCGATACAAGCTGCAACACCGGTAGCACTATTACCACCACGATAAACTGCTTCACCCAGTTCAACCTGGTTTTGATCAGCTTTTCCAGCCTTTGCAGTCTGACTAGAGTAGTAAGCTGCCAGATCATGCATATCCTGCTCAGACAGACTAGCGACTTGAGGAGCCATCGTCGCATCGCTGCGCTTGTTATTTTTAAAATCACTCAGCTGCTTAAAAAGGTAACCAGCACCCTGACCTGCAAGACTAGGCCATTCCGGGTTAATACTATTGCCATCAGCGCCATGACAAGCTCCACAAACGGCGGATTTTGTCTTACCTGCCTCTATGTCGCCACCGGCAACACTATAGCTAGAAGCCAGCAATGCCGTTACTGCTACCGCAGTTAAAATTGAATTTTTCATACTTAGATACTCCAGAACCCGCTGGTCGTTAGCGATAGAAGCCAAATCAGGCTTCTTCGCAGCGATTAAAATAGCGCGCATTTATACCATAAACAGCATTCCCGCATCAACGAAAGAAACAGAACTATAATCGCATGGATGTGACTAATTGATGCCCTTTTGTTCTCTATGTAAATTATTTCATCCTTAGCAGACTTGCTGAGCTAAAATAGTCCGTTCAGTACAGTAAACAAGAACCTACATGAGTGCCGACGATCAAAAACCTCCTCGAATTCTATATCAGTCCGCCAAATTTGAGATTAGCGCCGCAGCGGCTAAACAGTTTCCCGAGCCCACCGGGCCAGAAGTGGGTTTTTCCGGACGCTCCAACTCAGGAAAATCCAGCACACTAAATCGCCTTTGCCAGCAACGACAACTCGCCCGAGTCAGTAAAACGCCAGGTCGAACCCAGCTGATCAATTTTTTCCAACTGCCCACTGGCGCAAGATTAGTCGATTTACCCGGTTATGGCTTTGCCAAGGTCCCTGAGCGGGAACGTCGTCGCTGGAGCGAGTTAATTGAAGCCTATCTGGTGAATCGTGAGCCATTACAAGGGCTGGTAATGGTGATGGATATTCGCCGCCCCTTAGGTGAGAAGGACTTGCAAATGCTCGAATGGTGTTCTCATCACGGCATCAGCGGACACGTCGTCCTGAATAAATCTGACAAGCTCAAAAGTGGGAAAATCGCCCAAACAAAGCTCAAAACGGACGCAATGCTCAAAAAACATTTCGACTCCGTCTCGCTACAAACATTCTCCGCGCTCAAAAGCACAGGCATTGACGAGCTTCACACTAAACTCGATAAGTGGCTGCTAAAGTAGCGACGCGAATCAAGAGTCACTAAGCATTCAGCAGTATTCATGCTGAGTTTCTTGGGGAAGAAAATATTTTTGGTGATCCTTACTTCGAGCCACATCAACGCCTGATTTGAACCAATTGGGCTGATTGTGGAAAAACGCTCAGGGAAATTAAAAATCCCCGGCCAAAGGCCGGGGTAAAGTTACGGCTCGACTTGGGGTTTCGAGCCATCCCGCTCAGGGAGGATAGCGGGAAGCGCTGGGCTTAAGCGCTTGTACGGTAGACAGTCTAGCACAAAATTCGTTCGCACTCGCAAGTAAATATTTTCAAAAAACAAGGAAATAGATCACACTTTTCTTGTCTCTATAGATAGAAATACTGCTTAATTTTTGAGGTTTAGCTCAAAAACAGCTTGTATACAGGGTTTTCCTGCTCTTCCCAGTATTGATAATTGAGCTTCTCCATCGAACGCTGAAAATCTTTTCTATCTCCAGAAGGCACCTGAATCCCGACCAAAATTCTGCCATGCGCCGACCCGTGGTTGCGATAGTGGAACAGACTGATATTCCACCGATGTCCCAGAGCTGCCAAAAAATTGCGTAATGCCGCCGGGCGTTCCGGAAACAAGAAGCGATAGAGGATTTCATTCTCCACATTGGATCCGTGCCCCCCAACCAAATATCTGAGGTGCACTTTTGCCAATTCATTGTCCGTAAGATCACTCACCTGATAATCCTGATCTCGCAAATTCTGGAGCAGTTCGGACTTTTCTGCATCACCACCAGTGAGTCGGATACCTGCGAAAACCTGAGCATCTCTGTTGTCAGCGTAACGATAATTAAACTCTGTAATGACGCGCTTGCCGATAGCCTCACAAAAAGCACAAAAGGCACCCGGTTTTTCCGGAATAGTGACCGCTAACAACGCTTCGCGGCGCTCACCCACTTCCGCGCGTTCGGTGACATGGCGCAATCGGTCGAAGTTAATGTTTGCACCGCTATTAATCGCGATCAATGTCTGGTTAGAACATTGATGTTTGGCGATGTATTTTTTCATCCCGGCAATCGCCAGCGCACCGGCAGGTTCTGTCATAGTGCGGGTATCCTCAAAAATATCTTTGATGGCGGCACACATCTCATCGGTAGTAACCAGCACACATTCATCCACCAGATCCTTAACAACCCGAAAGGGTTCGTCCCCAATCTGCTGAACCGAGACACCATCAGCGAACAAACCTACGTTATCTAAAGGCACCGGCTTACCAGCAGCCAGGGCTCTTTCCAGCGTTGGCGTATCTTCCGGCTCGACCGCAATAATCTTGATCTCTGGACGCAGGTATTTGAGGTAAGTAGCAACACCGGCAATCAAACCACCACCACCCACGGGGATAAAAATTGCATCAATCTGATCAGGATGCTGGCGCAAGATTTCAACGCCAATGGTACCCTGCCCGGCAATGACATCGGGATCATCATAGGGGTGCACAAATGTGAGCCCTTTGTCTGTAGCCATCGCCAATGCAAAGCTCAATGCATCATTGTAGTTATCACCATGCAGCACCGCGTTACCACCAAAGCTGAGTACCGCATTGACTTTAATTTCTGGCGTGGTCTCCGGCATGATGATCACCGTTTTGATGCCGAGGCTGCTCCCCGCAAGCGCGACGCCCTGCGCGTGATTTCCGGCAGATGCGGTAATGACTCCACCCTGTTTTTGTGCCTCGGACAAATTGTAAATTTTGTTATAGGCACCGCGCAGCTTAAATGAAAACACCTGCTGCAAATCTTCACGCTTCATTAAGACACGATTCCCCAACCGCCGTGACAAGCTGTTAGCTCGCTCTAATGGCGTTTCGTCGGCCACATCGTAAACTCTGGCGGTCAGAATTTTTTCTATGTAACTATCTGTCATGCTAGTACTCCATCAACATTACTTTGATGAACCAGCGCAAACCAACGCGTTCAGAACAAGCCATTGCTGCGAAGCCATGGTGTTTCCATATCAGCAACAATAACGCCGTGCTGGACGCGTTGGGTTGCGCCCTCGGGTGAGCCTTCAAGCGGTCATCTGCGGCTTAATTTTTAATCGCCAGAGAACCACTCGGGAATTGCTCCTGCATTCCTCTACTACAATACTTCCATGTATCTATATGACTCAAAAAAATAAAACCACATCTAACCGCTTGATGACTCACTGGTTCATTAAACCTAGAAAAATTAGTTGGGCGCGAAAAAGACGTGTAAGCCATTGGCGTGAATGGTGAATCAGAAAAACTCGTGATCACCTTGCTGGTGATGAGAGCTTTTTCTGATTTGCCAGGTGCGTCTACGCTCCTTTGCATCCTGCAACCGCTGCATTAGTGCATCCTTGCACGTCAATGGGTTGCGCGGACTTTCGTGATCCAACTGATTTTTCTAGGTTAAAGCAATGCCGATGGAGTACTACTGTTCATCAGTCTATCCGCCCGTTATGATGGGCGATACACAAGATTAAAATTGAAGGATATCACTATATGAGCCTGTCAACTGACGAGATGAAAAAAGCAGCAGCGGAAGCTGCAATTGACTATGTTGAACCCGGCATGATTGTCGGCATCGGCACCGGATCCACGGCCAATCACTTTATTGATGCGCTAGCACGTATTAAGGGGAAAATAGACGGCACCGTCGCCAGCTCAGAAGCCAGTGCCGAGCGTTTGCGTGGTCATGGTATCCGGGTGATGGATCTCAACCAGGCAAATGGCCTCTCTCTGTATGTTGATGGTGCGGATGAATCCAATAAACTTCTGCATTTAATCAAAGGTGGCGGGGGCGCGCTGACGCGTGAAAAAATTGTAGCCGCAGCCAGTGAAAAATTCGTCTGCATTGCGGACGACACCAAACTGGTGCCCTATTTAGGAAAGTTCCCTCTACCCGTCGAAGTGATCCCGATGGCGCAAAGTCTGGTTGCCCGACAACTATTTGGCTTCGGTGGTCGTCCCGTACTACGCGAAGGCTTTACAACGGATAACGGCAACATCATTCTCGACGTCCACGACATGGAAATAATGGAACCACTGACCATGGAAGAAAAAATGAACATGTTACCCGGTGTCGTCACGGTAGGATTGTTCGCGCATCGACCTGCCGATGTATTAATTCTTGGTGGGCCTGATGGCGTTCAAATATTAAATGCTAAATAATTAGGATTTAGACCTAGAGCCACTACTGACTTAGCAAAAAAAAGCCCCGCAGATGCAGGGCTTTTTTAATCTCTAACTATCTTTAAATTGTGACATCAACACCAAGAGACTTAATCGTTTCATAGGTGAGACCACCACGATTAAGACCCTTATCTCGCTGATATGCATCTAATGCTTGCAATGTACCTTGGCCAATCTGGCCATCGGCAACGCCGGCATCAAATCCCGCAGCACTGAGTGCTTTCTGAATACTGCTGACAACACCTGACGTCATATTGGTTCTGCACAGCACTCTTCTCCACTCCAAACGCTCATCAGCAACTTTGACGCGCTTCTGTACGGTTTCACTCACTGAGGCAATCTTAATCCGGTCATCTCCGGCTGCCTGTAGGATTTTCTGTACTTTTACATCCTTAAATACAGCGGGAATCTGGATCACTTTCGTCGTCGCAGCTGACTTCACAACTTTGCGAGTCACTGATTCATATTTAGCAGGCTTGGCTACCAGACAGATCTGATGCCCCGTTTTGCTCGCAGCAGACATCGTCTTGTCATGAATCTCATGCCAGGTAAACGTAGCATCTGAAACCAGTACTGTCTTAGTCACCGTACCTCTTTTTTCTACAATCGGATTGCGTTTTTCTAGAGCTGCTGTCACCAGCTTTTGAATCTTTTTAGTCACATATTTAGCGGGTATTTCGATGGTTTTGGTCGTTGCAGCAGTATCGACAACACGCTTGGTGATGGTTTTGTACACAGCAGGGATTTTCACCTTACACATGATCTCACCCGTGGTATTAATACGGTCAACCAGATCCTCGCCTTTTTTCCAGACAACTTTCTCTGGCTCCACCAGAACTTTTTCAGTTTCTGTCTTATACGTCGCGGGAACAGCGATAATTTTTGTCGATGCTTCTTTAACCATTACTGTTTCCTCACCCCAGGCATAAACAGCAGGCGTCACATCAATGGTCTCGGAAGCTTCACTTAACAACACATCCACAGTCTCTGTCTTGTAGGTTGCCGGGATAAAATGCTCATGGTAGCAAACACCCGCTTCGGTTGATTCCAGATTGAGGCCTGCAGCTTTTGCAGCAACAAGTAAAGCTGTGCTGGCAGGCTGCGCGCCACGTTCAAGACTTGCTTTCCATTTTTTGCTGGCAGGTCTAACCTCAATGGTTTCGGTCGCAGTACCGTAGGTCGCGGCGACAGGAACAATTTTGGTACTCGCCTCCTTAACCTGGATTCTTTCGGTTGAAGCCTGAAAGGTTGCAGCAAATGGGTTTATTTTTTCAGATGCCTGTTTGACTTCCAGATCTACTGTTTGGGTTTCGTATTTTGCGGGTATGACAACCTTGGCAAAACACTCACCCGCTTGCGCCTCAGGTAATGTTTCTGTCGCGTCAACGACGGATGCCGCAAATCCGGTCGTGGTGGTAAGAGCAGCTGCAATCGCAACAGCTAATGATGTGGTTTTCATTCAGTTCTCCTTAAGTGTGGTATTGGTACGTAACCGTAAGAATAGAGTGTTTTACCGCCCAATATGTCAATAAATGTAAATTATACTCCCTTCATACGAAGTTAAACAGAAACAAAAAAGCCCCGCAATGCGAGGCTTTTTCTTCTAACAGCTTGGAACCGAGTTACATCATTCCGCCCATACCACCCATACCGCCCATATCACCACCGGCAGCTGGTGCAGCATCGTCCTGAGGGATATCAGCAATCATGGCCTCGGTGGTGATCAGCAATCCGGCAATTGACGCTGCGTTTTGCAATGCAGAGCGCGTTACCTTGGTAGGATCGAGAATACCCATGTCAATCATATCGCCATACTCACCGTTGGCAGCATTGTAACCGTAGTTACCTTCACCGGCCGCAACATTATTGAGCACAACTGAGGCTTCTTCACCCGCGTTAGCGACGATTTGACGAAGCGGCTCTTCCATCGCACGTAAGGCGATTTTAATACCGATATCCTGATCGTGATTGTCACCTTTCAGATCTATCAGAGGCTTGCAAGCACGAATCAGCGCAACACCACCGCCAGCAACAACACCTTCTTCAACCGCTGCACGGGTAGCGTGCAATGCATCTTCAACGCGTGCTTTCTTTTCTTTCATTTCCATTTCAGTGGCAGCACCTACCTTGATTACTGCAACACCACCGGCAAGTTTAGCAACCCGCTCCTGGAGTTTCTCTTTGTCATATTCAGAAGTAGTTTCCTCCATCTGGGCGCGAACCTGATCAACCCGCGCTTTGATATCCACTTCCGAACCACCACCATCAACAACGGTGGTGTTTTCTTTACTAACGATAATTTTCTTGGCAGTACCAAGGTCTTCAATCGTTGTCTTCTCAAGTGACATGCCAACTTCTTCGGAAATCACTTGACCACCTGTCAATATCGCGATGTCCTGCAACATGGCTTTACGACGATCACCAAAACCGGGTGCTTTCACCGCAGCAACTTTGACGATGCCACGAATACTGTTAACCACCAGAGTTGCCAATGCTTCGCCTTCCACATCTTCAGCGACGATCAACAGAGGTTTACCAGCTTTGGCAACCGCTTCCAGTGTTGGCAGCAAATCACGGATGTTGGAAATCTTCTTGTCGTACAAAAGGATGTAAGCATCTTCCAGTTCAGCCTGCATGCTTTCTTGGTTATTAACGAAATAAGGTGACAGATAGCCGCGATCAAACTGCATCCCTTCAACAACATCCAGCTCATTTTCCAATGCCTGACCTTCTTCAACAGTGATCACGCCTTCCTTACCAACCTTGTTCATCGCTTCGGCAATGGTGCCACCGATAGACTCATCAGAATTAGCAGAAATAGTTCCCACCTGAGCAATTGCCGCTTCATCGGCACAAGGCGTTGATGCTGCTTGCAAATTTGCAACCGCTGCAATCACTGCCTTGTCAATGCCACGCTTGAGATCCATTGGGTTCATACCGGCGGCAACAGACTTCATACCTTCACGCACAATCGCTTGGGCGAGAACGGTCGCAGTGGTTGTTCCGTCTCCAGCGATATCAGAGGTCTGTGAAGACACTTCCTTTACCATTTGAGCGCCCATGTTTTCGAATTTATCTTCCAGTTCTATTTCCTTGGCAACGGATACACCGTCTTTAGTCATGGTCGGCGCACCGAATGACTTGTCCAGAACCACGTTACGGCCTTTAGGGCCAAGCGTTACCTTAACGGCATTCGCTAGAATGTTAACGCCACGAACCATGCGGTTACGCGCGTCTTCACCAAATAATACTTCTTTAGCACTCATGCTTAATTCCTCAGCTTATCGTTTGCTTATTCAACAACAGCGATGATGTCGTCTTCTTTCATTACCAGAAGCTCGTCATCGTTAACTTTAATGGTGGTGCCGGAATATTTACCGAACAACACAACATCACCTACTTTTACATCCATGGCACGTACGTCACCAGAATCGGTGATTTTGCCATTACCTGCAGCGATGATTTCTCCGCGATCAGGTTTTTCAGTTGCGGAATCAGGAATCACGATGCCGCCAGCGCTCATGCGCTCCTCTTCGACACGTTTAACAACAACGCGGTCGTGTAAAGGACGAATATTCATTCGGTTTCTCCTTAGAAACAGTTAAAAATCGGTTATTTATTGAGACAAGAACAGCAAACAATAGTCCGGCTGTTAGCACTCGACTCAGATGAGTGCTAATAATAGGGGCGAAAACTGTGAAGTCAACCATTGACAGCTAAATAATTTGAAAGATTTATGCTAGACGAAAATGAAAATGGTCGGTCTAGCGCTTAATTAGTCCACTTCCGGAATCGACTTGATGTACTCAGTGAGCGCCTGAGCATCGTCATCATTAAGCTTATTTAAAGAGGTACGAACAAAATCTGCCATCCAGCCCTGAGTCTGCACGCCATCTGGTCGAATGCCTGTTTTGAGGAACTTACGAACTTCTTTCTCCGTCCACTTGCCAATACCGCTACGACGGGAAGATGTGATATTGGGTGTCGGCTCACCCAAGACTCCCTCGATATTTCCTGAGTACCTAACCGCAGGACTGATAGTCCCGACACTGTTACGGCGAGTATGACATTCTTCACAATGACCAACGGCTGCAGCCAAATAATGACCACGATTCAAACTGCCACTCAACATCGGGTCTGCCGCCAGCTCGCCTGTTTTAAAGTATAATTTTTTCCAGAATCGCATTCCGCCACGCCACACAAACCACGCCGTTTTATGCTGACGATTGTATTTCTTTACTGGCGGGACGGAACGCAGGTAAGTAAAAATCGCGGCCATATCTTCGGTAGTCATACGTGTGTATGAGGTGTAAGGAAAAGCCGGAAAATAATGGGTACCATACGGGCTAACACCGTGGCGCATCGCACGAACAAAATCTTCCAGCTTCCATTTACCGATACCGCTGTCTTTGTCCGGCGTAATATTGGGGGAATAAAATAGCCCGTAAGGGGTATCCATCTCTCGCCCACCCGCTAAAGTTGGGCCACCATTTTCGGAATCCGTATGACAATAGTCACAGCCCGAGATATTGAATAAATATTCACCTCGTTCTGCCAATACTGTATTACCGGGCAAACTGGCGCTGTCGATTGTGACCTTGGGCACTTTATCTGACGCGTACAATGCAATGGCAGTCAATGCTGCCAATACAATAAAAATAAAAACCCAGCTTCTTGCAGTCACAACTTAATTCCTGAAACCCTAGTACTCCAACAATGTTGTTTTGATGGTCAGCGCAAACCAACGTACTCTTACGCTACTCATCTGGTACGACGCTCAGAAACCCCATTTTGAACAGGTAAATCGCAGCAGTACGTCACTATCGTATTAAGTTACAATTACTTATTACAATAGCTTACTTGATTTTCAACAACTACTAAACGATGAATCGTGTGAAAAAACCTGAATTACTCGCTCCAGCCGGCACCATGAAAAGTCTAAATTACGCGTTTGCTTTTGGCGCAGATGCCGTTTACGCCGGACAACCGCGTTACAGCTTGCGTGTACGTAATAACGAATTCCACGGTGACGCACTGCGCGAAGGCATTGCCCGAACGCATGAGCTAGGGAAACAATTTTTTCTCACCGTCAACACCATGCCGCATAACAGCAAGTTAAAAACCTTCCTTGCGGATATGGAGCCTGTGATAGAAATGCAGCCCGACGCACTGATCATGGCGGACCCTGGCCTGATAATGCTGATTCGCGAACGCTGGCCCGAGATACCCATTCATCTTTCTGTACAAGCCAATACAGTCAATTTTGCAGCCGTCAAATTCTGGCGCAACATGGGCGTTGAACGCATCATTTTATCGCGTGAACTTTCTCTGGATGAGATCGAAGAAATTCGTCAAGAATGCCCGGAAACCGAGCTGGAAGTCTTTGTTCACGGGGCACTTTGCATCGCCTATTCGGGGCGCTGCTTGCTATCCGGTTACTTTAACCATCGTGACCCTAACCAGGGGACTTGCACCAACGCCTGCCGCTGGGAATACAAGACCACCGCTGCCACCACCAATGCCGAAGGCGTTTATGTGCCTGAAGAAACCGTGTTGCCAGGTGATGCGCTGCAAAACGGGGGCTGTGAAACCGGTAAGCGCCACCCACTGGCGGATAAAGTCTATTTTCTGGAAGAAAAACAACGCCCTGGCGAACTAATGCCAATTATGGAAGACGAGCAAGGCACTTACATTATGAATTCGCGTGATTTACGCGCAATTGAACACATTCACAGACTGACGGAAATTGGTATTGATTGCGTCAAAATAGAAGGTCGCACCAAGTCTCACTACTATGTTGCAAGAACCGCCCAGACGTATCGCTGGGCGATTGAAGATGCCGCAGCGGGCAGACCTTTTAATCCAAAACATGTTGGAATATTAGAAAACCTCGCGAATCGCGGCTACACCGATGGATTCTATGAGCGTCATCACACCGAAGAACGACAGAACTACCTGCAAGGAGCATCCAAAAGTCACCAGCAACAATTTGTCGGCGAAATCACCAGCGTCAACACATCAACGGGTATGGCCTTGGTCGAAGTGAAAAACAGATTTAGAAAGGGAGACAAGCTAGAGCTGATCACCCCTGAAGGAAATCACGATTTTACGCTAGAACACATCGAAGATGAGAAAGGTCAATCAATGGATGTTGCGCCCGGTAGCGGTTATCACGTGAATATTCCATTGGAAGTGGCGGAGTCTCCATATCTGATGCTGGCAAGATATTTTTAGGGAAAGATCGTCAGCATGTTTACGATATTTCATGCGTTTTCTTAAGGGCATCTCTAAAAATAGAAGTGCTGCTGAGGGAAATCAGGAATAGTGCATTTTTTATACTAAAATGAGGCGAATACTGGGTGTATTTAACGATTTTTTGGATAAAAAAGGTGCTGTTCATGGTTTTTCTCAGTGGTACTTGTATTTTTAGAGGTGCCCTTAATATCTACGCTGAAATTTGTACGACCCCACCGGAAGCATCGCCGCGCTTGTTTCTGATCTCTTGCTCCGCATCGATCACAACCTGATGCAGGTTGAAAAACTCTTTGGGTTCAAACGTAATATTCTCCACACCCAAATCTATTAACCAGCGCGTCATTTCAGGATGATGCGCTAGTGCTGCACCCGCAACGCCAACCGATTTACCTCGCTTATGACAGGTGTCGACAGCTAATTGAACCAGCTTTAATACGGCTAGATTTCGCTCATCAAATTGATGAAAAACCCGGCTCTCCCTATCGATCCCCATGGTTAGCTGAGTCAGGTCATCCAGACCAATCAAGATGCCATCAAAGTAATCCAGAAACTCGTCAATCAACAAAGTGTTGGCTGGAGTCTCGCACATGAGATGTATTTTTAGCCCCTGATCACCCCGGCGTAATCCAAACTTTGCCATCAGCGCCATCAACTTGCGACTCTCTTCAATGGTACGAACAAATGGCAGGACTAACTCCACATTGTCAAACCCCATTTCCTCTCGAACCGTACGAAGTGCTTCACATTCGAGTGCAAAACTTTCTTCAAATTCAGGCGCGAAATATCGAGAAGCACCACGAAACCCAATACAGGGGTTGACCTCATGCTCTTCGAAAAATTCACCACCAAACAGCGCCGCATATTCGTTAGATTTAAAGTCACTGGCGCGAACCATTACCCGCTGCGGATAAAAAGCAGCCGCGATGGTTGCAATGCCTTCGCATAATTTATCAACATAATATTTTCGTCGGCTTGGATACCCGGCCACCAGGGCATCAACCGCAAACTGAAGCTCTGGTTCTTGCCCCTCGTACTCTAACAATGCGCGGGGATGCACTTTAATTTGACTAGCGACGATAAATTCCATTTTCACCAGCCCCACACCCGCAGCCGGTAGTGAGGCATATTCAAATGCCATTTCAGGATTAAAAATACTCAGCATTAAATCAGTATTAGTGGCAGCCAAATCTGATGTCAGCCGCTCAGTCTGCCTAAATCGCAATTGATCCTCATAAACATAACCACGATCTCGCTCCAGGCATACGACAGTAATATCATCGCCCGTTTTAATCGCCTGGGTTGCATCTCCGCAACCAAGCACGGCCGGAACATCGTACTGCTGAGCCGTTTCAGCCGCATGGCAACAACGTCCACCCCGGTCAGTAACAAAGGCAGCAGCTCGACCAAGAAACGGCTCCAGCTCGGGAATCGTTTCTTTTACCACCAGAATTTCACCGGGTTCTAGCTTGGAGATATCGCGCAAATCAGTAACAACACGTGCCCTGCCCGCTGCTATTTTATGCCCGACACCGTTCCCGGCCACCACCATTCGACCGCGATCGAGCAGTTCAAAATCACTATAGGTTGCGCCAAAGTGTTTTTGCCGTTGATTTTTAAAGCTCAATTGGAGAATAAAAAACTTGTCACTTAAACCGTCTTTTGCCCATTCAATCGAGATAGGACTAGGACGCTGCGCCTTGTCACAAAATAATTTCTCAATCTCAACGGTCATCTTGCCCAGCGTTTGCAGCTCTTCATTAGTGAGAGAGAAACGCAGTTGCTCGCTACCAGAAACCGGAATATCCGTCGTCGACGAAGCAAGTTTTCCCTCACCAAAAATAGTCATGGTCTGCTTACTACCCAGCTGACGTTTGATGACTGGCGAATGATTCTGCTCTAGTGCCACCTTGCTAAGTAGAAACTCATCCGGATTCACTCCACCTCTACCGATATTCTGACCCAGACCATAACTGGATGAAATCGACAAAACGCTGTCAAAACCAGTCTGAGGATCGTAAGAGAAATTTACACCGGAAGTCGCCAGATCCGCGCGCACCATTTGCTGCACGCCGATTGCGACTGAAATTTTCATTGGATTAATGTTGTGATGAATACAATACGCGACCGCCCGTTCCGAAAATAACGAGGCAAACACGCTCTTGCAGGCATTGAATAAATCTCGAAGACCAACGGTATTGAGATAAGCTGATTGCTGATTAGAATAGAGCGATGCTATTGGAACATCTTCGACTGTGAGGGAGTTTCTAACCGCTACAGGTGTCGAGACACCATCTTGTTGAAATTTATTCTGGTAGGCCGTAGCGATTTGATCTTTTAAGTCTACGGGGATATTCCCGCGCTTTATCCAACCCCGAATTCTACGGGTCATCTTAACCAGTTGCTGCACATCATCAGGATCGATGTCTTCCAAGGCTTCAGAGATGGGAACCAGTAATCTGTTATAACGCAAAAAGCTGTGATAAGCCGTGGTTGAAACAATGAAACCATCAGGGATATTGATGCTGGCACTGCCACTAAAATGGGTAGCCAGCTCGACTAGTAATGCGTTTTTATGACCCACCCATGAAGATTCGACAGAGGAATCATCAAAGTACTGGATATAGTCCCGTTTGCGATCACGCCTGTCCGCACCGCTAAAAGGACGGCTTTCTTGTTGCTGACGATTGGCGGTGTGTTTTGATCCCACCTTTTTTAAAAAGAGCATTGACGGATCTTAATTATTGTTAGTAAGTCCAAGTATTATTTCAGCCAATTTTGATGCTGAAATACATAAATATTAAAATATACTACTCATAGACTGTAGCAGTTTATTCTCCGTTTATCTTACCAGAAATGTTAAACATCTATAAAACAGTTGTGTGAAATTTGTCATTATGTTGGGTTACACCACCCTAAATTGTGATCCTGTTCCGGTCCAGCGTCTAACAACAGGGTCAATTAATTGTGGCTGATGCTGCACAAGTTTTGCAGCGATTTTTGTCACCTCGGGAATAAGCTCCTTATCTCGAACAATATCTGCAACCCGAAACTGTAGCAATCCTGTTTGACGGGTTCCCAATAGTTCACCAGGGCCACGAATCTGCATATCTATTTGTGCAATTTTAAAGCCATCGGTGGTATCACGCATCGCCGCCAATCGCGCTTGGGAGTTTTCCGACAATGGCCGCCGATACATCAACACGCACACACTCGCAACAGCGCCACGCCCTACCCGTCCCCGCAACTGATGAAGCTGAGACAAACCCAGTCGCTCTGCGTTTTCTATGACCATCAAACTAGCATTGGGCACATCGACACCCACTTCGATGACGGTTGTTGCCACCAGTAGTGCGGTTTTACGAGACTTAAACGCGGTCATCGCCTGATCTTTTTCATCTGCCTTTAAGCGACCGTGAACAAGGCCGATGTTCAAATCCGGCAACGCTTGCTGCAATGTCTCACGGGTTTTTTCAGCGGCCTCGGCCTCTAGCAAATCAGACTCTTCTACCAAAGTACAAACCCAATAACATTGTTGCCCTGATCGACAGGCTTTTGCCACCCGTTCAACTACCTCAGCACGCCGATCATTGACCAGAACAACTGTTTTGACCGGCGTTCTACCTGGGGGCAATTCGTCGATCACCGAGATATCCAAGTCTGCATAGGCCGTTTGTGCCAAAGTTCGGGGGATGGGGGTCGCCGTCATGATCAGTTGATGAGGGTAAAGGTTCTGCTGTTTGCCCTTTTCACGTAATGCCAGACGCTGATGCACACCAAATCGATGCTGCTCGTCGATCACAACACAGGCAAGCCGGTAGAACTTCACATCGTCCTGAAACAATGCGTGTGTTCCCACTACGACCAATGCATCACCCGATGAGATCTGCTCTAGCATTTCTCTGCGTACCGCTACTTTGAGCCGACCTGACAACCAGGCAACTTTAATCCCCAGAGGTAAAAACCAGGCACTCAATGTTTGAAAATGTTGCTCGGCGAGGATTTCTGTCGGAGCCATCACGGCGGCTTGAAAACCCGATTCCACTGCTTGCAAACTAGCTAACGCCGCAATGACTGTTTTGCCGCTACCTACATCGCCTTGAACCAAACGCATCATAGGGAAAGACCGATCTAAATCCTGCTCTACTTCCGCCGCGACTCGCTGCTGTGCGCTGGTTAGCTGAAACGGTAAGCTTGCCAGAAATTTCTGTTTTAACTCACCCTTTGCCGGTAACGCTGTTGCGTGGTTTTTATCCGCTTCAAGCCTTAGTTTTCGCAATGCCAGTTGATGTGCCAGCAACTCCTCAAATGCCAGTATTTGCTGCGCCGGGTGCTGCCCGGATTGCATCAATTCCACATCAGCATTCGGAGGTGGGCGATGTAGATAAAGCACCGCATCAGTCAATGATGGATACGTTGTGGCGGGAAAACTCTTAGCCAGTAAATCGGCAGGTAGTAAATCAGGCAGCTGATCGATGTGGCTAAGAGCCAAATCTGTCAGCCGTCTTAAAGTGAGTTGGTGAACACCGTCCGTTGCCGGATAAATTGGTGTCAATGATGCTTCGGCTGAAGCAGTCGCCTCGGCGGTAACCACTGACACTTCGGGATGCACCATTTCCAGCATCGAAGCACCCGCCCGAACTTCACCAAAACATTGCAAGCGGACACCGGGTGCCCAGTTTTTACGTTGCTTGTCATTAAAATAGAAAAATCGTAATTGCAGCGAGCCAGTGCCATCAGAGATCTGACAGATCAACATTCTGCGACGGCGATAGGCAACTTCGGTATGCGTAACCTCGCCGGTAACGGTGATTTCGACACCGGGGCGAAGCGCACCAATCGGGGAAACACGGGTGCGATCCTGATAGCGCAGCGGTAGATGAAAGAGTAAATCCTGAACACAATGTAAATCCAGTCGTGCCAGCTTTTCTGCCATTTTTGGGCCGACACCCTTGAGCCATTGCAGCGATTGCAACAACGGGGGTGTATTGGATTTTTTCGATTTTGAAGATGTCATTTCGATGCCGGCGCAGCCTTCTAGTCAACACACTAGAACCACAATGGCATGTTGCAGATTTCAGGTATTACCCGAGCTCCAGTATCGCATCCATCTCCACCTCAGCGCCTTTCGGCAATGCAGCAACACCAATCGCTGCACGAGCGGGATAAGGCTCAGAAAAATAGGTTGCCATCACTTCATTAACGGTTGGAAAATGCACCAGATCGGTTAGAAATATATTCAGTTTCGCAACATCGGCCAAAGACCCACCTGCCGCTTGCGCGACTGCAGCCAAATTATCAAAAACCTGCTTAATCTGTGTAGAGATATCGCCTTCTACTAACTCCATCGTCTCTGGCACTAGCGGAATCTGACCAGAAAGATAGACCGTGTTACCTGTTTTCACTGCTTGGGAATAAGTGCCAATTGCCTGTGGCGCATTGTCGGTGCTGATTATTTCACGTTTCAATATTTCTCTCCGGTTGGTTCATGATTTCTGAAATTAGAACACAAATATGTCATGCCAGCGAAGGTCTGACGCCAGAAACAATGGAGGCAATGGGGCTAAGCTAATACGCGACTAATTTTGAACACATTAGGGACAGTTCGTAGTTTGCGAATAATCGCCGCCAGATGTGATCGGTCACGAACATCCAGAGTGAAATTAATGATGGTTGAAAGCGCATCTCTATCGGTAATCGCCACATTAGTGATATCCCCCTGAAATTCTGAAATCACATTGGCAATACCTGCCAGTACACCGCGCTGACTTTTGGTGAGTACGCGGATATTGGCTGAAAAAAGGCCTTCGGTTTTATCTGCCCATTCAACAGAAATCATTCGATCGCTGGCAAGCTTGGTGTTTTTTACATTCAAACATTCGCTACGATGCAGCACCATGCCCCGCCCGGTACCCAGCAAGCCAACGATGGGATCACCCGGAATCGGTGAACAACATTTAGCACAGTTCAACACCATCCCCTGCGCACCGCGAATCACCAGAGGCTTATCCTGCATCGTCAACGAATCCGTAGTATTTGGCGACAGTTCACTAGCCACTTGGCTGGCGAGTCTGTTTCCCATACCTAGATCAAGATACATCGCATCGGTATCGACATATTCCAGTCTCTGCACCACTTGCTTGAGTTTTGCTGCCGGTAAACTATCCAGGTTCCCCCCAGCACTCAATAGCGCTTTTTCTAATAGAGCCCGACCTTGCTCTATAGCGTCATTGGCTTTAATGCTTTTCAAATAATGGCGTATGCCATGCCGCGCCTTGGCAGTTACCGCATAATTTAGCCAGGCAGGTCTTGGCTGTCCGTGGGTGGCGGTAATCACTTCGATTGAATTTCCATTTTGCAACGGTGTCGACAAGGGTGTTAGCTGTCGATCAATTTTTATCGCAACACAGGAATTACCAATATCCGTGTGCACCGCATAGGCAAAATCGATGCCGGTAGCCCCCCGTGGCAGCGATTTAATTTCCCCGTTAGGTGTAAATACATAAACTTCATCGGGGAACAGATCGACCTTGACGCCTTCGAGAAACTCCAGTGGATTACCCGTCTCGGCCTGCATATCCATCATGCTCTTGACCCACTCGTGGGCACGACGCTGTACAGCAGAGGCATTTTGGTTACCCGATTTATAGTGCCAATGGGCGGCAATCCCTGTTTCAGCTAATCGATCCATTGCAACGGTGCGAATTTGTATCTCGATAGGCACGCCGTGTGGGCCAAACAAAACGGTGTGTAATGATTGGTAGCCATTCGCTTTGGGGATGGCGATATAATCCTTAAAACGGCCAGGTACCGGCTTGTATAAAGTATGCAGCGCGCCTAGCGCAAGATAGCAGGCACTAATATCTGCGACTACGATTCGCACGGCAAAGACATCAAAAACTTCTGAAAACTGGAGCTGCTTGGTGCGCATCTTTCGGTAAATACTCCACAGATTTTTCTCCCGACCAAAGACTTTGGATTTTATTTTTTGCTCGGTGAGCCGGTGACGAATCGTGGTTTCGACCTTCTGCACCAGCTCCTTGCGCTGTCCCTTGATGCTCTTAACCGCTTTCTCAAGCACTCTGTAGCGGTTCGGGTACAAGTGGAAGAAACCCAGTCTTTCGAGTTCTCTGCGGATGCCGCGTATTCCCAGACGCTGCGCAATGGGTGCATAAATTTCCAGCGTCTCGCGTGCAATTCGGCGACGCTTTTCAGGTTTTAAAGCGCCCAGCGTTCTCATGTTGTGTAAGCGATCAGCGAGCTTCACCAAAATCACGCGCAGGTCATTTGACATTGCCAGCATCATTTTCCGAAAATTGGCGGCCTGCGCTTCTTCCTTGGAGGTGAATTTAAGGTGCGTGAGTTTGCTGACACCATCAACAAGATTGGCGACTTCCTTGCCAAAGGTAGTTGAAACTTCAGCATGCGTTACCTTGGTATCTTCGATCACATCATGCAGGATTGCCGCAACAATGGTGTCGCGATCCATATGCATTTCGGCGAGCTGCCGGGCGACATTCAGAGGGTGGTAGATATAAGGCTCACCGCTGGCACGCGTTTGCCCTGCATGAGCTTCCGCACCAAACAGATACGCTTGATAAACGGTTCTAATCTCAGCGTCCTCAAGATACTTTTCGAGCATCGAACACAGATCACTGACTAGAAAGCGCTCGGGTTCCGAGGACTGCCGGGGTTGTGCTGAAAGCGCAGAAATCGTGCCGAGCTCATGAGAGTCATCGGCAGATGTAGATTCGCTGGAGTTGTTTTTAGACGCGCCTGATTTACTACGAAGTTTCTTCGGAATCCAGGTTTTAGTGGTTAAACGCTGCGTCCACAAAACAAATAACCTTTACAAATGTGTAACGGCTCTGCTGAGCTATTGAGCAGTCACGGTTCAAATAACAGTTAACTGTTAAAATTAACGAATACTTAAAATTAAAAACTAAGACCTGACGCTTCGAACTCATCCATAGGCATAGGATCTTTTTCAGTCAGGATATCCGCAGTGATATTGCCTTCTGCGATTTCTCGTAATGCAATGACAGTGGGCTTATCCTGTTGTTCTTCAACGGTCGCTTCTGCGCCGTTATAAAGCTGGCGAGCGCGCTTTGCCGCAATCAGCACCATATCAAAGCGGTTTCCAACCATTTTTTCACAATCTTCAACAGTGACGCGAGCCATAACTTTCTCCAAAACAAAAATTAATTAACCGAATAGCGACATTTTATGGGACATTGAGCCGTTATGCTACCCAAGCTTCTAATTTTTTCAGCCGGTAATTTAATCTCATCGCTTGCTAAACTGATCTTTTCATCCTAAATTCAATGAATGCCCTATTCTAGATCTAGATATCCCAACACCTCAGGTAAAAGAAACTGGGGACGTCGCCGCAAAAGCGGATTTAGTCTCCGCTGGTTGCCGATTTTGTTATTCGCCGGATACTTTGGTTATTACTACCTCAGTCATCAGGAATCTGTGCCCCTGACTGGACGGAGTCAGCTCGTCGACATGGATCGCAAGCAAGAAATGGCGCTGGGTTTGCAATCTTGGCAAAAAATTAAACAAGACTCAAAAATTATCACCAGCGGTACCAATGCCGATATTATTCGCGACGTTGGTGAGCGTATCGCTCGCGCAGCATCTGAAGAGGACCCTGGATTTGCCTGGGAATTTAATTTAATCGACTCTGACCAAGTCAACGCCTTTTGCCTACCCGGTGGAAAAGTAGCGTTTTATACCGGCATTTTGCCGGTCGCCAAAAACGTCGATGGTATTGCCGCCATCATGGGTCACGAAATTGCTCACGCGATTGCCCGCCACGGCGCCGAACGTATGGCGCATCAGAAACTGGTGCAGTTTGGAACTATGGCTGCCAGTATGACGATGGGTGATATGGGTATGGGTACACGTCGAGCAGTGCTGGGTGCGCTGGGCGCGGGAGGTCAATACGGCATATTGTTACCGTTCTCTCGCAAACACGAATCGGAAGCCGATTATATTGGCTTACTCTACGCAGCCAAAGCCTGCTTTGATCCGCGCGAAGCTCCGAAATTGTGGAGACGCATGGCAAAAGCTTCTGGCGGCAAAAGCGGTGCGGAATTTTCATCTACGCATCCAACACCAGAAACGCGCATAGCTCAGTTTAAAGAGTGGATGCCAAAAGCAATGGAAATCTACAATCAGAATTGTCCGAACTAGAAATTGTCCAACTAGAGAACCTTGAAAATACCAATTTTCGACACACTATTAATGTACTAATCACATAGCAACCACTGCCACTTTAAGCAGATATTGCATCAAACAAAACCAATACAGGAGTCAATTATGTCTATTGCAAAAGTCACCGAAATTATTTCAACCTCTGATAAAAGCTACGATGATGCGGTATCACAAGGTGTCGCCAGAGCCACTAAAACCTTAAAAAATGTTAAAAGCGCCTGGGTTACTGATCACTCGGTATCAGTTGCAGGTGACGGTTCTATTTCAGAGCACAAAGTACGCTTGAAAGTGACCTTTGTACTGAAGTAAGAGACGAGCAAATAACAACATTAGCCATATGGCATAGTTTTTTTGTTTCGGATCGGGTGCTCTCAAGACTTAGCTGAGCTTTATCAGGCGCTATCCACAAGAATATGGAGTAGTAGGACAATGCAGGAGCAATTGCCGAGTCGCTCTACACAACAATTTGAGAGCACCCAATCTGGGACAAAAACACAAGCCAGATTGTTTAAGTTATTGTATATTCGTCCCTAGGGTTTGACTCAAGCCCTCTGTCTCGAACGACAGGCGTTTCGCTGCTGCTTTAAAACAAATTGATCGACTACATTTTGAGTTCTTAAGTTTAAAGCATGGAATTTGATGCCCACGTTGGCTACTCCCGGCGCCGAGACTAGATGGCAAACTCTACCGCTAATATCGAGAGCGTCTTCCTGGTTTCCAGGGAGATTAATTTCCAAGGCAACAATTGATCCGACAGAAGGCATTTGAGCTAACGTGCCCTGCACAAACTCTATACCACAGCCTTCGTAGGATATATCTACCAAGCAGCCTTGCTGGTTTATATTTTCATGCGTCATCACTAACGGAACCCGTTGAATGGCGATATCAATCCGCACACTCCCCCGTTGTTGCAAATATTCCAACTTGTCAGGAATTGCAATACTTAAAATATCACTCGCTCCCGGCTCATCACCTTGAATCGCGGCAAGCGCGTCCATTTTGATCAGGATCCCTCGATCCCTACCGCCAAGGTCAAAGATTTCACCATCGATCAAGCGACGGTCGATATGCGGTACTCCCAATGTTGAAAGGTAGAAGCATCCGGCATCTGGAAGTACCTTTAGGACAGTGGTATTCCAGCTGTCTTCCTGGTCAGGAATAACAAGACAGAGCGGCGCTTTACTCAACTGCAAACCGTTTAAAACCGAGACAATTTTATCTCGATTATCAATCTCGTAATCATGTTCACTCATGGTTGTCCTACCTGTAACCGTTGTTTAATTGTTTATAAATTAGTGCTCCGACAGTTATTTGAGCACCCGCGTTTTATTCTTATTCAAGTACCGTGGTGCGGGAAGTGTATAAAGCCGATTTTATCCGTAAGACTTGGCTAGTTGCGACTATTTCTTAACCATTTACCCAGAAGTGTACTGGAGTGTTCCTCTCCGGTGAGCACATAGGCAAGTACATCGCAGTTTCTTGCGGACCATTCCATCTGGCGTTCCGCCTCGACGCGACCACAAAATAGCAACTGATCGCCACTTTTGATTTCAGTATCATCAATCGGCAGTAATGTTTCCTCGTGTCCACGCTTGAGCAACAGGGGTACTACAGCGAGATACTGCTCTCGATTACGAGGATCACGGCGCAGGTCGCGCAATAAAATGGGGCCATGCTGGCAAGCACCATGAAAGGCCGGCGTAGTTTTTGAACTAATTTCCTGTTGCCAGATATGTGGCACCTCTTCAGTTGTGACACCAAGAATTCTAGATACCAGTGCATTTGCCCAGTCATTGTCATGCTGCTGAGCCCGATATAAAAAATCGTTCAGCAACGGGGTGCGGATAAACGCATAGATTTTGTGTGCGATGACGCTACCACGCTGCATTAACAAATCCAGCTTTGCTGCTTTAAACAACGCTTCATTTTGCTGCCGATTTTGGCGCGCAACGGTAAACACGTCAGGGTTAAGCTCTCTTGCGGTGAGAATAATAGAGAGATTATTGGCATCATCGTCAGTACCGGCAACGATGCCAGTTGCGCTGTGAATTCCCGCCTCGATCAGCGTGCTTGCCTCAGTTCCTCGCCCCTTAATTACCCTGTCAGGTGCAGCCACGTTTTCGGGGGTCGCCTCAACAATGGTAGTCGCCACCCCTTCAGAAATTAGCCGCTCATTGACCGCATGACCAAAACGCCCGTAGCCGCAAAGAATCCACTTGCCTGCAGGCGGGAAAACGGGGTCTTGTAATACTTCGTGAGGCACTCCCGTCATCCATTCAAACAAGATAAACATGCCCGGCGCATGCAGCGCCAACGCCAAACG
>CAZNYF010000008.1:0-27826 GCA_964577195.1 uncultured Thiotrichales bacterium
GCCTTGTTCTGAACACGTTGGTTTGCGCTCACCCATCAATATAATATTGTTGGAGCACTAGCCTCTCACCACGGTTTCTGCCAATTTTCCGTCTGCAGAGGTGCGAGTGTGCAACGAGATCCGGCGTAAACCGAGCTCTCTGACATGCATCCAGGCATGGCTGGCGACGATCACCGTAATATTCATTGCCTCGACCAGCTCAATGAATAACGCCATTATTTTTTTCGCGGCAATAGGATCCAATGATGCAGTTGGCTCATCTGCAATGACAATTGAAGGGTGGTGCGCCAGCGCCCGACCAATCGCGACACGTTGTCGTTCACCGGTAGAAAGTTGTGCGGGCAATTTGTTTAGATGCCGGTATATGCCAAGATTTTTTGCCAGTTCATCTATCGACTGGTCATCGTACATATTGAGAATTCTGCGCGATAAAGTGAGGTTCTGTCGCACTGTGAGATAGGGCAATAAACCACCTGTTTGCATCACATAGCCAACCTGTTGCCTGCGTATATCACCCAATTCATTGAGTAAATTATGCTGCCAGATTTTATCCACATTCAACGCCTCGGCTTGTCCTTCCGGGCGAAACCGAAACGAGCCGACATCGGTCGGACGCGATAAAAAGGCCAGCATATCCAGCAAAGTACTTTTACCGCAGCCACTTTCACCAATGAGCGCAATTTTCTCACCCAGACCAATCTGCAAGCTGGGCACAGTCAGCCGAAAATTCGCCCCCTGTGCTTCACGGGTTTTGACTACCTCACGCAGGTGATAGATGAGAACCTTTTCAGAAGGGTAATTTAGATTTGGCACAGAATTTAGTCGTGTTTAAAAGCAGAGCGGTGGATTCACCAAGACAATCTCAGGATCAAGGCAACATATCCAGTGATAGCGCCATCACCGAATCACCACTCACAGGACCGCCACCAGGCGAGTACCACATGTCAGAATGATCATATAAGGCTTGATAGTAGGCGATTTTTTCTTCCAGGCTATTCACAAAATGTACTTGCTTGGAAACCGGCCACGCCTCCCAGTCATCTAACGAGATAGACAACGCTGCGCTTTGGTATGGAAGATCTTCAATGTATTCTTGTAGCAGCCCCATCGAAGCAAGATCGGTATTAGGAATATTTTTTAGCTGTTTAGGATCACGGCTAAGTGTTGCGGCTACACTTTTGAGATCAGCAATGAAATTGCCCGGCTCGAGTAACCCATTTTCAAACGATTCGAGGGTTTTGGTTAATCGCTCATGCAAGTCGCTAAGCTGATCGCGAGTTAACAGTACTCCCACATCCAGTGTTTTTTCTTCGGGGTTTGAGAAGCTGTGATCCAGCGTCCAGGCGCTCACTACACTCGGAATCTGCTGATTTTTATTCAAATACTGAATTCTCATGGCATTGCCAATACGCGATATCTTTCCAGTCAAGCCGGCTAGTTTCGACGTATCGTTCGATGTTGCTGGAACTTCGCCACCCATTGCCGTGATCACTTGCTGGCTAATTTGTGCGCTGAGGATATCAACCGCCTGACCAAACTGCTGTAATTGACCTGCTGCCACGCCGTAGTACAACGCTCCCACTCCGGGGTAGCGTGCCAAGGTTTGATAACTTCTTTTTGCCTCATCATGATTGGCGATACCCGAGGGGGTTAGAAGATGCAGAACTGTCAGAGAGATATTTTGCTTTTCTGCCAGCTTATTGAGTGCTTCGGCAGATAGACCGGTACTGCCCAGTTCATCCTGTGCTTCACGTGGCCCGGCATCGGTAACTAAAATTACATAACGGGCATCAATTCCTTTCCAGTCAATGGTTTCCAATGCAGCCTTGACACCAGCGTAAGAATCTTCGCGAAAATCTTTGCTCGAAACTGTAGCTGGGCGAACTTGATCAACCACAGAGAAAAATTGCTCCGCGTTAACACCCTGTTTCAGCGTGGCATAGGTTTTGGTCAAATAACCCAGGCCTTCGGCTGCATCTGTATTATCCCTGAACGCCACCAGACCAAAACGCACCTGGCCAGTGCCTCCGGTTTTATCCAGATCTTTGTAGATCTTGCGAATCGCTTCGCGGGTTCGATTAATGTATTCGCCCATCGACAGGGTCGCATCCATGACGAACACAACGCCAGTAGAAAACCCTTCCGGGATTTCAATCGCCGGCGTTGCGGCTTTACCGATCGCTGCGGGGTCTTCGCTAATATCTGGAATCGTCGCTATTTTTAGCAATTTCGCCTGACTGTTGCCAAAAAACACATCTTCATACTGCAAAATTGGCGCAACATAAAAATCTTTTGTCGCGTCGATAAAGTAATTGGGCTGGATCGCAACCACAGGAGAATCAGACGCAACTATCCCGCTCACAGCCTGATTGTAATAGCGCTGGAATTGCTCGGTGTCTTGATCATCGATGAGCTTTTTTAAACTGTCACGATTCTTGAACAATAGTGCCCGCTCGCGTTCGAGCGGATTTCGGAAAGTTACCGTCAATCCCTGATTCCAGGTAATCGACTGAGCTTCAGCAACCCAGCCGAGATTTTCGCCGCGGATATTTTCAGCCACCTGCAACCACTGCTGCTCTCCTATACGTTGCTTGTTGTAAACATATTGAATTGAGAATGGTGCCAGTGGTTTTAATTGCTCAGTACCGCCCGCGTGGCTGGATAAAGTTGCACCCGGTTTGGTTACCACGCGCTGGAAGAGTGTCTTCTTACCTTCCATTAACAATGGCTGGGTAGCCGCAAAAACAGCGGCTCCACTATTCGACAATAGCAGTATCAAAATAAGGGAAGAGCGAATCATTAAGTGTATGGACATTACTATTTACCGATGAAGAACGTGTTCACTAAAAAAGGAGGGTTTAGCGCCATTGAAGCAGCAGACGATCAGCACTAACATCGCCTTCTTTCGCAGCACTCTGAACCCACTTTTTTAAATTTTCGAGCTTGGAGGTGGCTTCTGGTACACCCGTGGCTTCGGCAATTTTGTACCACTTGAATGCAGTGAATGGCTCAGCGATACCGGTGATAGATTGTTTTTCAGAGAACGTTTGTGGGTCTGCTTGCTTGGCCAGTGTCATTGCAGCCGAACCGTGTCCCTTCCTGGCAGCATAAAAATACAGCAAATAGGCATCAGCTTGCTGCTCGGCAGCAGCAAATGATTCGGCTTTTTCGAACACAGCATCAACATTTTTGTTATCGGAGGTCTTTTTCCAGTTGGCTACCCATGCCCTTGCATCACTACCTCCGGTAGACGGATTGCTTAGGAGTAATCCTTGGCCAGATTGGGTCTGATCATTAACAACCGAGTCTGTACTGGGGTTTTCTAAAATCAGAGCCGTATAAATTAGACCCAATGCCAGCAGAATCAACGGATATTTAAACCAGCCCAACTTATTTTCCTCTGCTGAGGTTTTAAACACAGGTTCTTGGTTCGCTGCTTCCGGCAAATTATTGGCGTCTGATTTTGCCGAAGAATCGCTCATTTTTGTGGTTTTTTCGTTTGTTGGTTTTTCTGATAAGTCTGAAGACATTGATATTAGAACCTTAGGCTTTCATAGCAGAGGACTGTGTAGATCTTAAGTAGAGTAGGATAAACCTGAACTTAAATCTGCAAGTCGGAGTTGAGTATACCCGAGATTGTCGAGGATCTCAGGTTATATAAAAGACGTTGCTGACTGATAATCATGGGGTTTTTGTGGATTGGCTTAGGCACACTGCCAGTATCAATGCCGCGAGTTTTGGGATTAGGCATCAAGAGATGGCGTATAAAATTATACGCTCTGATGCTCTAACGAATTATTTTTTTGAGTCAATTTAACGAAACCAATATCTTCCATAATCCCGTAAACAGAGGGTAACACCAGCATAATGAGTAATGTTGAGGTCAGCATGCCAAAGACTATGCTAGTGACTAATGGTACGAGAATAAGTGCCTGCGTACTGGTTTCAAACAACAATGGTGTGAGACCTGCAACGGTGGTTGCGGACGTTAGAAATATTGCTCTGAAGCGATCACGTACAGCCTGTCTGGCAGCATCATGTAGAACCATTCCATCTTCTACATGCTGCTTAACAAACACGACCAGTAAAATTGAATCATTAACAACAATTCCTGCCAGAGAAACAAAACCAATCATGCTAGGCAGGGTAAAATCCAGCCCCATAATCAAATGTCCCCAGATAGCGCCGATCAGTGCCAATGGAATATTCAACATAACAATGACTGGTTCGCGATAGTTCCTGAATATAAGGCTTAGCAGTAAAAACACACCTACAGCACCCAAACCGAATCCGCTTAAAATAGAAATTCGGGTTTCAGTACCGCTTTCAACTTCACCCTTAAGACTGAAAGTAATCTCTGGATAGCGTTCCTGTAGGCCGACAAGAAAGTCTCTCTTGGTACTGGCAATAATTTCAGAGGTATTTGCAATCTCGGCATCAACATCGCCAAAAATAGTAATGGTGCGTGTGTGGTTAATACGTCCTATTCTGGCGAAATTCCGTTCTTCGGTCACCGTTGCGACACTGCTTAACGGGATCGCTTCGCCGGTTTTGGAAAATACCGCTAAATTATCAAAATCACGTAATTCTTGAGCGTCATTACTCTCCAGTTTGGCAATAATTTCATAAGCTTCCTGCCCCTGATAAATATCGCTGATTTTAGTCCCTTGGTAAGCTGCCCGAAGTTGGGAGGAAATACTCCGCGCATCAACACCTGCAGATAACGCACCATGTTTTAACTTCACGGTGTATTGTGGTTTTCCGGGGCGCAAATCATCGAGCAAATTGGAAACACCTGCGTAACCTCGTAACCAGTTTTGCAATTCCCATGAGGCTTTTGAAAGTAATTCCAGGTTCGCGCCGCTTAGCCGGATTTCTATCGCTCGGCCTGCAGGGCCAATTTTGGGTTCTCTAAATTGCACGCTCACAACGCTGGGCAAATCTCCGCTGTTCTCACGCCACAGACGGGTTAACTCTGCAATCTTGGTGTTTCGTTTTTCAGTGTTCAGTAAGTCCAGACCGATAGTAGCTAAATGCGTGCCATTTTCTGGTGCATCTGCGTGAGTTCCATAGCTCACTTGTACATTTTTAATTAACGATTCGGATTCATTCTCGTTCAGTGTTGCTACGGTTTTATCCAGTGCCTTTAACAATACACTCATGACTTTTTCAGTTTCGACCAATGGTGTTCCTTGAGGTAAAAGAATCCGTGCGTCTACTGTATTGCCTTCGAGATCAGGAAAGGCTTTAAATTTGACGGCGCCGGTGGCAATTAAACCTACAGAGAAAACCAGCATTGCCAGCGCAATACCAACAGTGACATAACGAAAAGCAATCGCTATATCCGCCAGTCTGCCGACAGCTTCGCGTAAGCGACTAAAGCCTGCTTCAAATTTCTGGCGCCATTTTGGCGGCTCTTTGTGATGTGAGTGCTTTAGCGAATGCATAAGATGATGCGGCAGCACGAGGAATGCTTCGATCAGACTGATGGTTAACACCGACAGTAACACCACCGGTAAAACTCCGAGTATTTGCCCCATATCCCCTTGCATCATTAACAAACTACCGAATAAAAAGGCGGAAGTTAAATAAGAAGCAAAAATGCCTGCTAACACTCGTTTTGTTCCGTCAACTGCGGCCTCTTGAGGCGATTTTCCCTTTTTGTATTCATGCGCAATACTTTCAGAAAGCACAATCGCATCATCCATTAAAATACCAATTGCCATTAGCAAGGCAATCATTGAAATCATATTAATGGTGACACCAAACATGACCATCATTGCCAAGCCACCTAGAAAGGAAACAGGTAATCCCAGTGCAACCCAAAATGTATAGCGCCAGTTAAAAAACAGAAATAATGTAAATGCTGCCAGGATCAACCCTTGCCAGCCATTTTTCATTAATAGTTTGAGTCGGTCTCGTACCAGTGAAGCGCCATCCTGTGTAATGGTAAGATGTGTTCCTTCGGGTAAAATTTGATTTTCTGCTTCAATAAACTCCTGAATTTCATCAAATATTTTAAGTGTGTCGTCGGTGGTATTTTTACTGATTTTTAATAATCCGGCAGGCATGCCGTTTAGCTCAATGCGCTCTTCTCTTTTTTCGAATTTTTCTTCTATTCGTGCGATATCTCCCAGTTTTATTTCACCGCCATCGGCTGAGTTCAAAATCACTAGATCCGCTAATTCTTCCACTGTTTTACGCACATTATCAAAACGAATCTGATAGGAAGTTTCACTGCCTTCAAGTGTGCCGGCGGGAAGCTCGATCGCCTGCGCTGCAATTGAATTAGCGATATCCTGCACACCAAGCTGATATTTACGCTGAGTATCCGGGTGAATTAAAACCTGTAATTGATGCGTGGAAAACCCTGCCACTGTAACAATAGGAATTTCGGGGTTTGCCAACAATTTAGTTCGATAAGATTCTGTGAGGGCTTTTAATTCAGAGCTTGTCAAATTTCGGGAAGTAACCGCGACACTGGCAACTGGACTAATTCGTCCTAATTGTTTAATGATTGGGTCTTCGGTTTCTGAGGGGAAATCAGAGATGCCGTCGATCGCCGCTTTGATATCGTCGTAGAAAGCGTCAATATCACCCGTTTCCTGCATTTCCGCTGTGAATATCGCCATATTGTCTCGGGCATCACAGACTTGTTCTTTTAAAAAGCTGATACCGTCTGTTGCATCTTCCAGACGGTTACAAATACCGTCCTCTACATCTGCAGGGTTTGCGCCAGGGTACGCTATCGTGACCTGCACCTTACTGGGCTTGAGTAGCGGGAAAGACTCTTTATTTAGATGTGTTAACGAGAACAAACCAATGGCAATAATTGCCATCATTAAAATATTTCCCGCAGTGGGATGGTCGATGAAGTAGCGGATCATTACTGCTTGCCACCTAGCGCATCAAGCGCAAGCTGCTTCTCGTATTCTTCCGCCGGAATCACTTTCAATGGCATCCCTTCCATGACAGGAATAACATCACTGATGATAATTTTTTCACCCACCAGGAGGTTTGTCTCTTCTGGTGAAAGAACAGCCAAATCCCCTTGCATGAAAAGTGTTGTAACTGGTCGAATGGCCAAAGTATTGTCATCAGTAGCAACATAGACTCGGCCTTGATGAATGGCTTTTCTGGGCAGAACCAGGGCAGGTTTAGCGGGTGAATAAAACTCGACTGCGGTGTACATGCCTTTTAATAATGGTGGTCGTTTACCAGGAATAACACCGTCGTAAGGATTATTGACAGCAACGACCAAGCCAATAGTATCCCGCGTTGGGTCGATGGCTTCACTAATTCGCAACAGCTCTGCTTGCCAGCTGATTGACTGACTGTCGTCTCCAACCAATCTGACTTCCACTTCTAATTGCATTTGTGAAAGTGCCGACTGTAAATCTTCGGGCGTTTGTAAAGTCAAAGGCTCCTTGCCTTGAAAACCTATCAGTAAAGGGCGAAATTGACGGGTTGGAATTTGGGCATTGATTTCAACGGCCTGCGTACCCAAAGCTTCAAACAAAACATTGCCAACTGCTGTGAATTCCCCTTTTTCAACAGACACTTTTCCGATACGCGCATCAAAAGGCATGGTGATTTCTGTGCGCCCCAAAGTATCTTTGCTTTGCGCCAGTTGTGTTTTGGACTGCTTGATTTGCGCCTTGTTAGCCAATTTACGACTGGTATAGGTATCAAGCTTTCCCTGTAAATCTTCGACCTGCTGACGTAATTGTAAAACCTTCTGCTCTTCTGCATCCACCGCAGAGCGAGCTACCAGACGTTTCTCCCATATCGACTGCATACGAGCCATTTCTTTTTGACCAACACGGAGATTTTCTTGCGAAATTTTAAGAGAACTGCGTGTGGATTTTTCTTCAATTTCTAACTGTTTTAAAGACGACTCACTACCTAATAATACAGCTTTACTTTGATCAAGAGAAAACTGAAAAGTGGTTGGTTCTATGCGCAAAACCACCGTCCCTTTAGCCACACTACCACCTCTTTTAAGGGAAGGATGAATATAACTGATCTTGCCGCTCACCTCTGATTTCGCCTCTAATAAAACAGCAGGCTCGACATTGCCATAAGCAGTTGCCCGGCTACGAAAAGGCAATTTCTTAAGCGTTATGACTTCCACAGATTTAGTTGGGAACCCAAGTACTTCATGTTCGATTGGCGGCCCGGATTTTACTTTAAAAATAACAAATGCGACCGCTAAAGCAACAATTAGTGGAAGAATAATGGCTTTCTGGAATAATTTTTTCATACTGTTTTCCACACTTAATCAATTACTGATTTTCCGGGATCTGACTACTCCGGATCAATTCGATAAACTTGATGACAAGCGACGCAGTTCTTCATCAAAACACCCAGCTGCTCAAGCGTATGAGACTTATCATCGTTGCTGCAAATAGCAATGCAGATTCTCTGTATTCAGAGTCTTTTGCGAAAAAGGCTTGTACCACACCTTTCGGTATTAAGTTAGGTACTTGTTTAGTATAGCGGTTCAATATCTTCTGTACAGCCAGCGTCAATATTGACGACTTCAGATATAGACTATCCGAAAACAATAAACGCAGTAACCCTTTGTGTTGATTGATAAAGCTCAGCTCCACACCACTGGTAATCAAGCGTATTTAAGGCCAACAATCACAATTGGTTTGTGAGGTTTTAAGGTTATTTAATTAGATGGAAAAACTAGAGACTGTGGTTAAGTTGCGAACAACTCTACCAAGTACGTCAACTCCCACAGCGGGCGTGGGAATGCAACTATTGAATAACGGCTAGCTTGAATGCTCACACCAGGTTTGCCACATGCCGCGATAAGCATTTTCCAGGTTATTCACAAACAATGGCGCGTCGCAGAATTTGGATTTAGAGATCCTGGAACGCTGGTTTTTACGAATTTCGTAGAGCCGGCCAAAATCGGTAGCGAGATTAGCAGCAATGTCCAGATACTCTGACACGCTGTCGGCGATAAGATCGTGATATCCGGCTGCAGCAATAATTGAGGCACTTTGCCTGGAGACGGCTCGGCGTCCCCGCAAGGTAACAACAGGCACACCCATCCACATGGCTTCTGAGGTGGTGATTCCGCCGCTGTAAGGAAAGGTATCGAGAGCAATGTCGATGTCATTGTATTCTCTGAGAATACTCTCATGACTCTGTGCCTTAAAGCGGAATTCTATTCTTGAAGGATCAATATTATTACGGCGGAATACATCCAGTATCCGTTCGCGGCGATCACTCTCCTGCAAGGTATTCCAGACAATAAGTAGTCTGGAATTATCTACACGCTTGAGTAAATCCGCCCATGCCTGAAGAACGTCTTGCGTTACTTTAAGTAGATTGCTCAGGCTGCCAAATGTGACATAGCCTTTAAGCAATGCTGGCAAAGGAGACACCGGAGGTGCGTATTGTGGGGGGCTGTAACAAAAGCGTGTATCGGGCAGACGCACCACTTCTTCGCTAAACAGAGTTGCGGAACTGGCGGGTGCGGTGGCCTCATCCATCAGGATGTAATCCATGGTTTCCAAACCGGTAGTGTCACAGTAGCCAATCCAGGTGACTTGAACCGGTGCAGGTTTTTCGGCAAATACGGGGAGTCTTCCTCCGGCTGTATGCCCAGCCAGATCAATGAGGATATCTATTTCATCATCACGGATCATTTGGGCGAGATCGGTATCAGAAACACCCAGCGTTTCGCGCCACTGCGTTGCTTTGGACCGATACAATTTGGTGATGTCATCCTCTACTGCACGGCCAGAATAATAGTAAACTTCAAATTGGTCTGCATCGTGCCGGGTCAATACTGAATGACTCATATATCCCACAGGATGACGGCCTAGATCCATGGAGACATAACCAATACGAAGTTTACGCGTGGGATCAATTTCATTGTGGTATGGCTGAATGCGGGACGCTAATGGCTCAGCGTGACGTTGCGCCCAGGTCAGATGCTCTGCCAGTAACGTTTCTGCCGACAGATCAGGTTCATAGCTAAGATACAGCAACAGAGTACTGTTAATCAGGTGCGAATCTGGCTGTAGGGCAACCACTTTGCGCAACGCCTTAATTGATTCGGTATTCAGGCCAAACTGATTTAGCGCGTAGCCATAGTTGTAGAGCGCGGGCACCATTTCAGGATTGATTGCCAATGCCTGCTTGAGGATTTCAATCCCCTCCCCCGGTCGAGAGCGCTGCACCAATAATTTACCCAGATTATTAAGTACTTCAATATCGCTAGGGGAACTTTGCAATGCTTGGCGCAGCTGTTCTTCAGCTTCGTTCATATTACCGGAGAGCTGCAGATTATTCGCCCGGTTACTGAGGGCTTTTACATCCTTTTTATCCTGTTTGAGCGTTTTCTGATAACAACTTTCCGCTGCTTTAAGATCCCCTGCTTCCGAATAAGCATTGCCAAGATTCGTCAATACCTCGGTATTATCAGGATTAAAATTTAGCGCTTGTTGATAAGCGCGAATCGCATCCTTGTGCCGGCCCTGCTGGAAGAACAGGTTTCCGATGCCAAAGTGTACATCTGCAGCGGTGGGCACGAGTGAAAGTGCATGATAATAATTGACCAAAGCATCTTCAAATTGACTTGCATTGAAATACGCACGTGCCAAATCAGCATACGCTGCTGGTAGCTCGGGATTAATTTCAATTGCTTTTTTATGCGCGCTAATTGCCGCAATAAAATTATTCTCAGCGGCAAAAACAATACCCAAACCATTTTGCGCAAGTGCATAATCTGGTTCTATCAACAAAGCTTTTTGGTAGACGCTACGTGCTTCTGCATATTTTTCCTGGATCCGAAAAATATTGCCTTTATTGGTTAATGCCTGAAAGGAATCCGGGTTCAAATTAAGCGCAGTGTCATAGCTATCCAATGCGGCGGATAAATCGCCTAAATCGGTTAAGACATTGCCAAGATTGTGATGCGCTTCAGTCAGATTCGGTTGCTTGTCTATCGCACGTTGCAAAAAGTCTTTGGCTACCGGCAACTCCCCTAACTGGTATTTCATCGTCCCCATCAACTGCAAAGCATCTGCATGATCGGGGTTTTGATTGAGCACTTGATTGTAAAGCTCCCCGGCTTTGATGAAATCACCGGTTTGATGATGAGCCAGTGCAGTTTTCAGGGTTTCAGCGAGAGCAGTTGGTTGCATGTCAGCGTTAAATAATTAAAGGTTTTGAAAGGTTACCCGCGGATCATCTTAAACTCCGTGATCAACCGCTAGATATCAAACTTCTATTTCGATTCTTTTTGCCTTGAACCTAAAAAAACCTACGCTAAATAAAAATAAAAGTGACAACCGTCCAACACTTCCGCTGCCATAAATACCATATTCCAGATGCGTCCCGGTTAGATGCGCGCCTCCTATTCTGTCATGGGTGAGACTTTCTAGTGGTAAGGTACGCAAAGCCAAGTCCTCGTTAGGCCCGTGACTCAATAGCCAGTCGCCGCTACGATGATCGAACACCTCAATCAGAAGATCGTAAATCCCTGCGGGATAGCCACTTTCAAGATGAGTCTCGATAATATAAGTATCCTCACGACTTTGGCCGGTAAGATGAATTTCGTTGCTGCTGAACAACCGATTCCAGGGGCCGCCTTTAAAGCTGATGGAGATGACTACAGTGACATCTGCTGCAGATTGCCCACCATCAAGATCCAGATCTAATTCAACTTTAAGCTCGTGGAAATAGCCATCATGATCCGCATCACCGCTTAAAAACACCTTGGCATCCCAAACCGAGACGGAATATAGACATTCACAATGACGTCGCACTGACGCAGATGATTCGTATCGAAAACCTTCAACCAGGAATGATGAGCGCGCTTGCTGCTGAAACTCTCCAGGCTGTGCAGATTTTAAATAGGCTCGACTGGATGAAAGCTGTTGAATATTTGAACTACTCGTCCATGCTTGCGGTACCCAAACAACGGTAAAAAATAATGTCAATAGTAGGGCAATGAGTTTCATCGCAACACCTAGTTTGATTCGATGAAATCATTTAAGCCCTATAGCGATGAATGGAGACTGAACGGTGTGGGGCTTAGCCTTTAAACCACCGGTGATGATGCGCTAGAAATTCTCTCTCTCGCATGCTTCTTCAACAATCCTTTAAACGCCCAGGCAGCAACTAATGAAGCCAGAAAAAATACCACAAATAATCCCAATACATGTCGCGCAATCAATAAACGAAAGGCCTCAAACCAGTGTAAATCACCAGAATAATAAGAAGGGAAAAGACGAAAGTTGGCTATTTCCGTTTTACTCACCACAGAAACTTCGCCATGTATTCCTGCAAATACATCTTTTCTATTCAGCGATAATGCAAATTCAGAAAAGCTGGACGATCCTGTAGTCGTCATAACCACGACATTTTTATTACGGCTGTAGGGTGACCTGAAACCTGCCAGAAGCACTGCATTTTCTGCTTGATTATCAAGATACTGTTTAAGATCATTCGCAGAATTCAATTCTTCACGATTAAATATATTCTGCATTTTTTCAAGCAAACTGGTTTGACGAACGTGCCACTCGTTACCATCCCACCAGGCAGGTAACTGATCTTTTAACTGGGTAATTAAACTGTGCTGCTCATACTTACCCAGCACCAACAAATCGTCGTTTTTGTGGCTTTCAATTTTTGATGGGGGGATTATCGACACGTGATAAGTCGGTAGTCCTGTATCTGCGCCCATCTTTGCCATCAAATTAAACATGCCATGTAAATCATCTGCCGAAGGATTATCGCTTAGAACTACCGTGGTCTCGGAAAGGTCAGCCATTCGGGTAAACGGAAAACCAAGATTAGAAAAGGTCGCAAGATTTGGAAATCGTCCATGATGTGAAAATCCAGATAAATCAATGGTTGAATCGGGATTAATGGTACCTGAGGCAATTGTCGAGAAATTATTCACACAAAGATGCTGGCTATCATCCGCTTCAAGATCATAAAAAAGCGAGAGGTTATTTTCACCGGCAAGATTATTAATTGATAATGGAAAAGAGACTGACTGTGATACAGCGGATGAGACGAAAAGATCTTCATTCGTCTGATCAGATTTTTTCTCTGGGTGAAATCCATAGCGGAATAGCCCTTGCCCATTTAAAGAGATATCCAAACCACTGTTTTGATTAAGCGGCACGCCGACATACTGGTAATTTAAATTAACCAGAATCGAACCTCGTTCAGAAGAATATAAATCAGGTGGAACTCTAAATTTTACTTCGACTTCTTTATCAAATAAGCCATCAATTTTAAGCTTGTCTTTGGCAACGAAATCACCAAGATGATTTATTTTTTCAGTTGATAACCACAGCGGTGCATCATAAGCTTTACGCTTTGCTGGCGTTACTGTAGCTGAAAAATCAATTCTTTCACCTTCTAGCACCGTATTTTCCGCGACCAAAGTGCTAACTGACTGAATCAGTTCTTTCCCGTCTCGCCCAAACACAGCCAAAAACTTCACCTGATCAAGATCAGGATGAGAAACAATTGACACGCCAGGGCCATTGATTTGCATATCAATTAAAAATTCCGGGAGAGTTTCTGGCGTAACGAACAAAACACTGTGTGTAGTAGGCAAGTCATCAACGACAGGAAAGTCCAAACCTGTACCGGCTTGAGTTCCAAACCAGGATGCGAGAATAGCACCTGCCTTGAGTACATCTGTATCACTACGCAAAACTTCCGGGAGAATAAAAGACAGCGAACGCCTTTCTCCACTTCTTGAATCAAAAAACGGTGCTGGAAATAAACCTAAATCATTGATTAGATTAATTCTGGCGACGGTTAAATTCAGAGCGCTTTTGGCTGAAATTACTGCGCTTGCGGCATCCGGATCTAGTCGTTCACAATATTCTTCATCAATAGGTTCCAACTTAAAAGACAGCCGGTTTGAATAACTGATTAAAACCGGGTCGATCGTCAGCGTATTGCGAAAAGCTGATTGTGTTGTAATTTCGTTGACAGGAATTCTGCCTATTTCCTGCTCGTTGATTGAGATAGTCAAAGCCTGATAGTCAGATAACAAAGTCCCCGAGAGTGAAACCCCCAATACCAGCTCCGCCTCCTTGGCAAGTAAATCAACAGGCAGTGAAAACCAGACATCTTCATCGGTATTGCCACCGCGTAAATGAATGTCTTTACCTTTGGATAAATCACCAATCAAAAATTGCTTTTTTTCAATTTGATAAATTTGTGGTTGCAGATCATCTGCTTTGGATAGCTGTGGATACAGTAAACTACCTGCAACAACAAGAAGTAGCGCCAACACCCATCCTACAACGCCATATTTTGACTTGTCTGATTGCGTTTTAGAAGCATTTCCAGAGCGCTTAAAGAGTGCTTTAAAAACACCCATAACGCCAAAACGGATAATTTCAAAAAACGAACGAAATGGTTTGGCGGGTTCGCAAGCCAGATACCAGCTGTTCCAGCCTTTTTCTCTGCCATGCGAAAAATACACTAACTTGGAAAGTTGGCTGGCAGTGAGCTCTTCGAATACTAATCCCAACTGGCTACCATTTGAGGTTGCAACACGGGCTCGGAATTTAGTTGATTTGTTTTTTTCAAGCAAGAATACATCAACAAACTCATGTGGCTGAATATTCGCCTTCCCTTCAAACTCAAGACTTAAATCTCCAATCGATAAATCTCCGGTTTTGGCTTTAAAGCGTCGTCCATCGGCAGTTCGAATTTCAGCCGGGATGGTACGCTCTACTCTGGCATGTTTACGTCGCTGACGTTTCTCCCAGGCGACAGATAACGCTGCACCAATAATAATAGTGTTATAGATTGTCCAGGCGAAATTTAAAATTACTGTATCGGTTTCAAAGGTATTCCAGTGAAAATAGCGCATATAAGCAAAAACCAAACCCACTAAATTCAGCACCAGAATAAAGAAAATAAACCCCGCCGAACCCCAGTCAAAATGATCCTTATCAATCATCCCGCCTTTATCTGTCACATTAAACTTGCCTCTATTGGGGGCAAAAAATGCCACCAACGTTGGAATAATAATATGTGGCGCAAGTATGGTCTCGTACACCTCGGCCCAAAAGCTGTGTCTAAAGCGACCCTGCATCGCCGCATTGGCGATATGTGCCTGAAAAATATGCGGCAATGCGTAAACCGCAATCATTGCCGCCGTTGCCTGGATGACATGAATTTCAAACAACAAATATGCCAGCGGCGCAGTTAAAAACACCAGCCGGGGCAAACTGAATAAAAAATGCAACATGGCATTAAAATAACTAAGCCTTTGCAGCAAGGTTAAACCACGCGTAAATAAAGGATTATCTTTGCGAAAAATCTGAATCATGCCTCTTGCCCAACGTCGCCTTTGAGCGATGTGGTGAGACAATTTCTCGGTGGCTAAACCTGCTGCCAAAGGCATATTGAGATAGGCAGAGTTCCAACCTTGCTTGTGCATTTTAAGCGAGGTGTGTGCATCTTCAGTCACCGTATCTGCAGTGATGCCTCCAATTTCATTGAGCGCGCCACGGCGTAAAACAGCACAAGAACCGCAGAAAAATGCGGCATTCCAATTATCATTTCCATCCTGAATCAGGCCATAAAACAACTGCCCTTCATTAGGCACTTTTTTGAATATATCAAGATTTCGTTCTACCGGATCGGGGGTGAAAAATAAATGCGGCGTTTGCAGCAAGCCCAGTTTGCCGTCACGTATAAACCAACCCATGGTTTTCTTCAAAAAAGAACGTACCGGCGCATGATCACTATCAAATATGGCGATATATTCACCATCAGTAATACGTAAAGCATTATTGATATTGCCCGCTTTTGCGCCGGTGCTGTCCTCGCGCTGGATATAACGAACACCTACTTTTTTAGCAAACGCAGCAAAATCCGGACGACAACCGTCATCCAGCACATACACATTTAATTTATCCTTGGGCCAATCCAGATCGCGGGCTGCGAGAATACTGGGAATGACAACAGTCAGCGGCTCGTTATAAGTGGGGATATAAACATCAACAGCCGGCCATGTATCTTTATTCACTGGCAATGGTAGCACCGGTCTGCGTAACGGCCAGATACTCTGGATAAAACCTAGAAACAAAACCGTCCAGGCATAAATTTCTGCTGCCAGCAGACCCGTAGAAAAGAAATGATCCCAAAACCCAAGCGTAATCTCTGGATCAAACCAGCCCATAGATTCGGTGATTCGCCAGTAAATGTAGCGGCAGGTGATGCCAAATGAAACCACCATCAGCACAATCAGTCTAAAACGGGAAGACTCATCTTCAGGCCTCACCATAAAGGTAAAGCCCATTGCCAACATGGCAAAAATCAGTTGCTCCGTTAATCCCAGCGGAATGATACTGATCATCAGAATCAAGATCAGCGCCGCAAGTAATGCGATCCACTGTATGAACGATTTGAATTTACCTGAGCCCTTCGGCTTGAGTGTTTTAGGGGGTAACTGATTATTCACAAAATATCCCGGATAATTATTTGTATTGGCAATCTTCGCCAGCTAAACCTTTGAGCAAACTGCTATTCATCGAACCAATTGCAGGTGCTATTATTAATCTGTGTTTTGCACGCGTGGGTACTCGCTCATTCAAATGTGCAGTTCACAATTGGGCGTAAGCCTATGCAACGATATTCGAACTGTCTGCAATCAATTTCACAAAATCTGTAACTACTTGAAAAAACATTTGCATTTTTGCGGCGGGCAAAACAAAACCTGGCGGGAACCTGACAGGCTCTATTATTTAAAGTGGCTCAAACAATGTGACCGAGTACTCATTGAAACTGGTAACTATCTCTAATAATTACAGATTGATGTGAACCGAAGCTAAAAAATGTTGCCTGCTTCACTTCCTGACATGACAAAACAAGTAACAGTTACTGCAAATGAAAACCAATACAAAAACTGGAAGGAGTTATATGAAACACCGCAACAACAAACTGCTGAGCCTCTGCATTGCGATGGCATTATCAAGCGCCACCGCCCCGGTATTTGCCGCCTCACAAAATGATGTCAGTCAATTGTTGAACCAGGGACACTTTTGGTACGAGCAGGGTCGAGCTGATTTTTCGGAAGATGCCTGGAATAAAGTGCTACTCATTGATCCTTCCAATATTGAGGCGCAACGGGGACTACAGGAATTGCAAAGTAACAACCTCGACAGCATCAATAAATCCGCATTGGCGCAGGCGCGTTCAGCCGCTAGTAACGCTGAACATCAGCAGGCGCTGGAATTTTATCGCCAGGCTTTTGCTGCATACGGTGGCAAGCCGCCAACCTCATATCTGGCAGCCGAGTACAATCTCACGCTAGCGGGTACGACAAAGGGCTGGCAAAAGGCGCAACGCGAACTCGCTCAACTGGTTAAACAGTATCCGTCCAGTAATCGTTATCTCTATTCATTGGCAGCGGCCCAAACCTATCAGGAAGCGACTCGCATTCAGGGAATCAAAGCGCTGCATCGCTTACGCTCCAGTGAAAATATCGGCGCGCTGGCAACCAAATCCTGGCGCGCGGCAACGCAGTGGTTAACTGCCTCGGATGATAACTGGGACACCATTCACAGCGAACTGTCTAATCTCCAACGCAGCTACCCCAATGTAAATGAATACCTGTTTCCCCTGGCCAAAATCAAAACCTACCGCGAACATACTCGCCGCGAAGGCATCAATATGCTCGCAAGCCTAAGCGCCAACTCCCAATATTCGGGCGAAGCACTTCCCGCCTGGAGACAGGCATTGTTGTGGCTTAACACCAGTTATTTAGACCGACATTTGTATACGACATTTTTGGATCGTTCTCCGGACGATACGGAGGTTCAGTCCAAGATGTACCAGCTGCCTGCCGCACCTCCCACCGAGGATGAAATTCGTCTTGCTGCTGAACAAGCCCAACAGGAACAAAAAAGACGCAAACGTGATCAAGCTCGTGCGGCACGGGTAAAGGCAGAAGCAGTCCGTGGCCGCGCCAGAGCAGCGCATGGGCGACAGATTACCGAAGGTTATGAGTTGCTCAACCAACAATTGCCCGATAGCGCCATATTGCAATTTGAGACATTACTGGATAAAAATGGCAGTGATGCCGAGGCGCTTAAGGGTTTGGGTATCGCGCATATGCGATTACAAAACTTCAGCGAGGCAAAACGTTATCTGACATTAGCTATCGAAGCAGATCCTGCTGGCAATGGTCACCTCCAGTCTGAGCTAAATGAAGTACATTTCTGGTCAGTACAAACCGACGCGTCGTGGGCGTATAAGCAAGGTGAAATCGAAAAGGCACAAGATTTGGCACAACAAGCTGATCAGCTACGCCCCAATCATCCTGAAACACTTTTACTGCTTGCACGCCTGTCCGCTGGACGCAGTGACAATGAGAGTTCCCGAATCTATTACGAGCAAGTGTTATCACTGCAACCCCAAAATTCGGAAGCTCAGGAAGGACTGGCAGGTGCCCTGTCAGGACTCGGTTTACTGGACGAAGCCGGCAGAACAATTCACAAATACAATTTGCGTGACGATGAATACCTGGCGTACCGGAACATGGTTGAAGCCGCAGCCCTGCGCGCCGAAGCCACGCAAGCCAATAACAATGAAGCGGCTATTCGCCTGCTGACCCGTGCGCAGCGCCTGCAGCAGCAAGATCCCTGGATTCGCCTGGATTTGGCAAAACGCTATCGCCTCGCCGGACGTCCTGAAATTGCCATTTCATTGCTCGATCAGCTGATCAGTATGTATCCTGATTACCCCGATGCCTATCATGCCAAAGCACTTTATCACGCTCAGTTTAATGAGTTGTTTGAAGGCTTGGTGGCACTGGAGAGTATCCCCGAAGCCTACCGAAATCAGCGTCAGGCATCACTGTATCGAGACGTTTATCGGCAACTCTGGATAAAACAGAAAAAACTTGAAGCTGACCAGTTAATTGCTATCGGTGACTTTGCTGCGGTCAATGAAATCATCGAAACCATGAAAGTTGTCGAACAGGCGGATCCTTTTGCCATGTTGATACGCGCTGAACTACTCGCCGATGTTGGCAAAACCGGTGAAGCAATCAATATCGTCAATCAAGTCAAACACTTTTCTACCAATGATGATGTGACGTTTAAGACCCAACTGGCAACGGTATTACTCAAAGCCAGAGAACGCGATTCACTGGAAGCGATACTCGGTCAGCTCAAGGCACAAGAGCCATCAATGAACTATGCACAGCGTGATGATGTACAAAAACTCCGACTCGGAATGTCTTTGCAAAAAGCAGATGATCTGAGGAAAGCCGGTCGTTATCAGGATGCCATTTTAACGCTTGAACCAATGCAGGAACGATTCGGCAAGGATCTCGGATTAAAATTGTCACGCGCGACCATCTACAAAGAAAGCAAGCAATATGAACTGGCGCAAAACATCTATCGTGAGATTCTGATTGCCGATCCGAATTTCCGAGCAGCCTATGCCGGTTCAGCCGGATCATTTATGGATCAGGCGCGCTACCCTGCTGCCAGAAAAGTCATCGACAAAGGGCTACGAACCGTACTTGAAGCACCAGAATTGCTCGCACTTCGAGGTAAATTAAAACTCCTCGCTGGCGACTATAACGGCGCAGCCCAGGACCTCCAGCAGTCATTGTTTGATGACTACGATAACCGTACTTACAACCTCCAAGGTGGCTCAGGTGGCGGCTCAGGAGAACCCGATGCGCTGCCCGGTAGCTGGCAATATGAAGCGCGTAAGGATTTACGCCGGCTCAACAATCGTAAACTGAGCAATACCTTGTTTGGTTTGGGCGGTCGAAGCAGAGGCGGCGATGGCGGTTTGAATAAATTGACTGAAATTTCGCTGCCCATCTTATTTAAGAATTATCGCGACTATGAGAATTCAAGTGGTCTGGGCGTCCGACCGGTACTGCTCGATTCGGGCACATTGCGGCCTGACAACGGCGATGCCAATCGATTTGGTGCGCTAGTGCTGGCTCGGGAAAGCGATGATGCCCGTGAGCGTGACCCGGTCATCAGTAAATCCTTCGACTTTCAGGAGTCAGGCGTCGCGCTAACCGGCTTCATCAAAGGTAGAAACTACAAATTAGATCTGGGCGTCACACCGGTAGGGTTCAAAATCAATACCATTCTCGGTGGATTACACTGGTTCCATAAAGGCTACCAATCTAAATATGGCGCACGAATCACCCGCCGTGCGGTGAAGGACTCGATCCTTTCATACGCGGGTGCCAGGGATCCCGATACCAATCAGGAATGGGGTGCCGTTGCAAAGTCAGGTCTCGATCTGAATTTTAATTACGGACTCAATAGAATGGGTGTCTATGGCAACGTTGGCGCGCATATCTATGACGGACAATCGGTTGCCGATAACGAGTCTGCAGAGGCAAAGCTAGGGCTCTATTACACATTATTTGATACTGGTCGTTCTAAACTAACCACCGGCATCAACGCTCGCTACACCGCCTTTGACAAAAACCTCAATTTCTTCACACTCGGACATGGTGGCTATTTCAGTCCTCAAGATTACGTCAACGTCTCGATTCCGATTGAATACCAGGCATCCAATGGCGGATTTCACTATCGAATTGGCGCAGATATTGGTCAACAGGATTTTGACACCGATGCGATAGATGTATTCCCCATCGACACACCACTACAAGATCGTCTCGAAGAAATTCAGTCGACCATCAACTCAGCCGTGAGAACAACTTACGATGCTGAATCTGTCAGTGAAGCAGTCTTTAACATTCGCGGAGAAATCGAATACGCCATTTCTGATTCGCTCGCATTCGGTGGCTGGGCAAACGCCACCAGTGTTAATGACTTTGAAGAATTCAAAGCGGGAATTTACCTGCGTCGCTACTCTCTGCCAAAAACAGATACCAAACCCTTGTTTCGCGATGATGTGGAAGATCATTTCCACGAGTTTTGGTAATACCTGTAAATCATTACAATTGTTCATCATCCAGGATGTCTTTCACTGTATCGCACTGCTATAGTTTTCAGTCCGATTCAGTAACTAGGAAACAAACATGGATTTAATGAAAATTGGTACACAGCTCGTCATGAGCAAGCTCGGCGGCGGCAGCGGAAACTCTGGCGCAATCACATCAATGCTTGGCGGCATACTTTCCGGTGGCGACAAGGCCGGTGGTATGAACGGCCTGCTCTCTGGAATGAAAGAGAAAGGACTTGGATCAATTGCGGATTCATGGCTTGGAGATGGCGACAACGAAGAGATTTCTGCAGATCAAATGCGTGACGTCATCGGCGGCGACAAAGTCTCTCAAATGGCTTCAGAAATGGGGACTGATGAAGGCTCTCTGCTCGACACACTCAGAGACGCGTTGCCACAAATGGTAGACAAAGGCAGCTCCGGCGGCTCTATCCTGGATAGCGTTGGCGGTCTTAGTGGTGCACTTGGCATGGCTAAAGGTCTGTTTGGCAAGTAATCTTTACTTAGACGATTCATCCAGAACCCTCTCATCGAAGAGGGTTTTTTTCGCCTACAAAGAGCTATTCACCGCCGCAAACTTCTATACTCTTTGCACCCAAGAATGCCCGTTTAGACGCACCGCCATCCTGGCTCCTTGCGAAATACAGTCCATCCATGGACATAAGTGCGTGGGTTTTTGTGAAGAGCAAGGCGCAAAGACGCAGTAATAGCAGGCTATTGCAAGGCTTTGCAACGCCGCTATTCGCAAAAAAATGCGTGCTACAAACGGGGTATTCTTGGGTGCAAAGAGTATATACTCAAGGGCAGCTCTATTTGTCTATCCAGAATAAAGTAGAGATACCCTTAAACCATTAGACCTCCTGCTGGATCAAACTCATGTCTGAATCTGAACACGAATTAGAGGAACTGGTACTCGAAGAAGCCATCGTCAGTGCAGCCGGGTTACAACCTCACGCCCTGCAAATTGGCATTAAGGGCGATCCATCGATGCGTGAAACGGCTATCGGTAGAGAACGCCATAAAAGTATTCTGGACAAAATCTATCCCGAGCTTGAGCCATGCCTTGAAACCATCATGCTGGAACGTTCGCCTTACCAGATCTTTATCGGTTTCAATAACGCAGAAATTCGAACTCGCTCAATCTTCGATCCATTAAGAGAAGAGACGCATACAGCTGATCGGCTACTGGAAAAGTCCTACTGCGATCGTCACTTCCCAGCCGTTACCTACGATGAAAAAATCGAGATGATGCGGGAAATGTACGATTATATTATGGGTAGTCAGCATTTCAAACGCGTCCCTGGATACTGGCGGAACATATTCCACCGTCGCCATGACAGCTGGGAGCCGATGACCGAAGAAGAAATTACCAGAATATTCCAGACGCTGGGTGTACTGCGCTCACTTGAAGACTACTATCTTCGCAATGCAACAATTTCTATTGTGCAATCGGTCGTGCGCATGCAGTTTAATTGCGATGGCACCCAGATCGTCGCTGCTGAAGACTTCCACGAATTCATCAAGCAGAACATGCCTTAGGGACGAGTTTATTCATCCCTTAGCTGCAAGCTACTAACGCTATTACCAACCACAATGACAAGCGAAAAAAATATCGGATTTATCAGCCTTGGCTGTCCCAAAGCACTGGTCGATTCAGAAAGAATCCTCACCCAGCTACGTGCAGAAGGCTATGGCATTTCTGCAACCTATGAAAACGCAGATCTGGTGGTCGTCAACACCTGCGGATTCATTGATGCGGCGGTTGAAGAATCGCTCGACACCATCGGTGAAGCACTCAAAGAAAATGGCAAAGTCATCGTCACGGGCTGCCTCGGCGCTGACTCCGACAAAGTCCTCGACGCGCATCCTGATGTGCTGGCAGTCTCAGGTCCACATGCTTACGAAGAAGTCATGTCCGCGGTGCATGATCACGTTCCCGCACCGCATGATCCGCATACCAGCCTCATCCCACCCCAGGGAATCAAACTCACTCCAAAGCACTATGCTTACCTAAAAATTTCTGAAGGCTGTAACCACCGTTGCTCCTTCTGCATCATCCCGCATTTTCGCGGCGATCTCGTCAGTCGCCCGATTGGCGAGGTACTACAAGAAGCCGAGAACCTCGTAGCCGCTGGCGTAAAAGAACTGCTAGTCATCTCTCAAGACACCAGCGCCTACGGTGTAGATACCAAATTTCAAACCGGTTTCTGGAATGGTCGTCCGGTAAAATCGCATATTCAGCAACTTGCCGAAGCACTCGGAGAAATGGGCGTCTGGGTAAGAATGCACTACGTCTACCCCTACCCCCACGTCGACAAACTCATCCCACTGATGGCTGAAGGAAAAATTCTGCCTTACCTGGATGTACCGCTACAACACGGCAGCCCGAAAATATTAAAATCCATGCGTCGCCCCGCACACGCAGAAAAAGTCCTCGATAGAATCAAAAAATGGCGTGAAATCTGCCCCGAGATCACCATCCGCAGTACCTTTATCGTAGGCTTTCCCGGCGAAACCGAAGAAGACTTTGAAACCCTACTTGAATTCATAAAAACAGCCGACCTCAACCGAGTCGGCTGCTTCGCCTACTCACCCGTCGATGGCGCACCCGCCAACGAACTCCCCAACCAGATTCCAGAAGAAATCAAACAACATCGCCTTGAAATCTTCATGGAAGCCCAGGAAGGAATCAGCCGCAATTTAATCCAGCAAAACATCGGCAAAACCATGACCGTCTTAACCGACGAAATTGAAGGTGAAAACACCATCGCCCGCAGCGCCGCCGATGCACCAGAGATTGATGGCGTCGTCGTCATCGAAAACAAGATTATTACTCCGGGTGAGTTTGTAAAAGTTAAAATCACCGCAGCCGATGAACACGACCTCTGGGCACAAGTTATCGCGTAATCAGGTATTACCCGATCCCGTGCCAAAACGTACAAGTCTGAAGTTCTACAGCTTAACTCTTTCTTTTCCTCACACCCTGTGACACTTTCATGTCTGTCACCACTGATATATTTATTACTTGTTAGAGGATTTAATCTGGCATTTCTCACAGGTTCCGGTGACTTCTACTAGTCTTTCTTTTGGCTGAAAACCGGACGCTGTGGCGGCTTGTTTGACGCTGCTGGAGATGCCGACATCATCCAGCTCTTTGACTTTACCGCAATCAAAGCAGATTAAAAACTGGCTGGTATGGGGATCGCCGGGATGGTTGCAGGCTACGTAAGCATGGAGCGATTCTAGTTTGTGGATGAGGCCGTGTTCTTGCAAAAATTCTAACGCTCGATAAACAGTTGGCGGTGCTGCGCCGGGGAGGATTTGACGCATTTGATCGAGGATTTCGTAAGCGCCTACCGGAGCGGTTGCGGCAGCGATGATTTCTAAAACCTGACGGCGCTGATCGGTGAAGCGGATTGATTGCTGCTGGCAGAGTTTTTCTGCTGTTTTGATGATGGACTGTTGATCGGTTTGGCTCATGGCTGATCCGCTCCATCGTTCGCCAGTGCAGCGGCGATGTTTCTTCTCGCTGCATAGCGGGTTCTCAAACGGCTGAGAATAGCAGAAATAATATACACGCCGCCTGCAAGCAAGATAATCGTTGGGCCAGGGGGTAGATCCGGCTGGTAAGAAATAGCCAGCCCCAAAGAGGTAAAGACACCTCCGAGCAATGTGGCGATCAGCATCATTCGGCCGAGGTTTTGAACGTAGTGGCTGGCGATTGCTGCGGGTAGCGTGAGCAATGCAATGACCAGAATCAGGCCAACGACTTGGATCAGTAACACCACGGTCAGCGCCACCAGGCATAAAAGCAATAGGTAGAAAAAGGCTACCGGCACACCTCTTAGGCGAGCGAATTCTTCATCAAATACCACTGCCAAAAATTGTCTGTAGAAGAGACTGACAATCAGGATGAGCGCCAGATCGAGGCCTGCCATGAACCAGAGCTCTTGCGTTGGGACAAGCAAAATATTGCCAAATAAGTAGCTCATTAAATCATTTGAGTAGCCCGGGGTTTTTGAGATAAACAAAATCCCCACAGCCATGCCAACTGCCCACATCGCGCCAATCAGAGTATCTTCCTGGGTTTTCCAGCTGAGTCGAACCCAGCCTATGAGAATGGCGGCAAGTATCGCCGTGACCAGTGCTCCCAGCAGAGGATGAAACCCAAAATATAGCGCTGCACCCAAGCCTGCCAGAACGGTATGCGCAATGCCTCCAGCGAGAAATACAATGCGTTTAACGACGACAAAGCTGCCGGTAATGCCGCAGCCGATACTCGCCAGTAATCCAGCAATCATCGCTGATTGAAGAAATGGGTATTGGCTCAATGCTGCGAGGAATTCAGTCATTGCTAGTGCTTGTGTGAAACCATACTGATGTGATCACCATACAATTCACCGACCAGGTCGCCATCTATTTTGTCAGTATGATGACAGACCAGCGTTTGATTCAGGCAGGCGACGCGATCAACATAGCTGGAAATAAACGCGATATCGTGCGACACCACAATCACCGTCATACGTTGATTGAGCGTTTTCAGCAGATCGAAAATATCGCTCTCGTGGCGCAAATCCATATTCGCAGTGGGTTCGTCCAGAATCAGGATTTTCGGATCACTCACCAGCGCTCGCGCCAGCAAGACTCGCTGTAATTGACCACCGGATAGCGCACCAATTTGTCGATCAGCCAGGCTTTCAGCTTCTACTTCTGCCAGCGCCTGATGAGCCAGTGCCTTGTCGTTGCGAGTAAACCCGCCAAACAGGGAGCCTGTACCCAAACGACCCAACATCACTGTGCGCTCAACCGTAATAGGAAAGTCTCTGGGGAAGCTGGGATATTGAGGGACGTAGCCAATCATTTTACTTCCCCGGCTGGTCGATTTCCCCATCACTCTAATTTTCCCACGCTGGGGCGACAATAGCCCCAACATAAGTTTTAGCAAGGTGCTTTTACCGCCGGCATTGGGGCCAACCAGACCGAGAAACTCTCCTTTAATTACATCCAGAGAGACATGTTTCACAGCGGGTAGATTCCCGTAGGAAAAGGTCACGTCCTTGAGTTCGATAACTGCTTGCCGAGTTTTCATGATCCTGACGCGGCAATCAGCCTGGCAACCCGGCGGAGGTTGTTAACATAGTCCTCAGCCAGTGGATCCAGCGTTTCAACTCGCGCTCCCAGTGCTTCCGCAATTCGGTCGATGGCTCGATGCATAATCGCTGGCTGCTTAAAAACGGTTTTGATCTGTATGCCCGCAGCTGCTTCGATTACCATTGCGATGCGTTTTGCACCAGGCTCCTTGCCTTCATGCTCCAAAGCAATTTGTTGCAGATTATAGTCTGCGGCAAAATAGCTCCAGGCAGGATGAAATACAATGAATTTTCGATGCTTTAATGGCAACAAATAATCACCGATTTCCTGATCCAGTATTTTAAGTTCCTGAATAAAAGCCTCACAATTTTCACCAATCTGGTCAGCATGATCTGGTAACAAGGTTTTAAGCTGATCGCTGATCTGACTAGCCATCTTTTGCACTAGCTTAGGGCTGGTCCAGATATGGGCATCATCGTGTAGAAGTCTGGATTGCGCTTTGTCCTGCCGCAAATCAAGAATTAAAATATCCTGATTGACTGCTTGAACGCGTCTAAGCAACGAGTGTTCAAATTCTGCGCCTGTACGCACGTAAATATCGGCATTTGCCAAGCGGGTAATCTGGCTGGGTGAAGGATTGAATGTCTCGGGTGTTTGACCCGGTTTAACCAGCGATTTCACATTGACCAACTCCCCCCCTACTCGTTCAACAAAGAACTTGTTGGGTAGCACACTGACGACTATTTGCAGCGGCTCAGTCGCCAGAGCATTACTGGTCAAAACCAGGAAAAGGAGGAAGGAAAACAACCGTGTCATGTGTATCTGGAGGGATTACGGAGAGAAATGTTATGTTATAACATTCCAGTAATTCTTCCTAGTTTTGTGCTTTAAAACATTAGAGCATCTCTATTAATCGTTATTTTGTGACTATTTTTTTCATTTTGGTAATACGGTTTTTCTAATGACGACACTCGCCAATAGATTTCTTGCCGCAGATTGTCCCGTCAACCCAGATTGCTCCGCTTAAGTCAGCGCCGCTAAAATCAGCAGAGGTTATGAGACTATCTATAAAATTAGCATGATTGAGTTTTGCATTTTTGAAATCCGCGTTGTAAAAATTAGAATCATGCAAATTTGCATTTTTCAGGTTTGATTCCACAAACTTTGCCCCAGAAAGATTGGAATGACTAAAATTCGCAGCCACCAAAGTGCTTTTATTAAATATTGTATTCACCAAAATTGACCCGCTGAAGTCTGACTTCTGTGCCTCGACTGAGGTGAAATCGCTGCTATGCAGGCTGGATCCACTAAAATTTGCATTTTCTAACTGGCTATTTCTAAAATTTGAAGAAGTCATTAGTGAACCGGATAAATCTGCTCGTTTCAGCTTCGCTTTGCTGACATCAATACCGACATGATACAAACCTTTTTTGCTGCACCCTGTCCAATCAATGCCACGAGCAATATCATCAGAACAAGCTGCTGTTGCAATTGAAACGCTGAAGATTGCGCATGGTATGAGTATGATTTGGGCTAACTTGAGTGGTTTTATTTTCACTATGAGATCATCCGAAACTTTTGGAACTTGATTCTCACATGAAGCTGTACTCAGAAATGCAACCATGTTCGCATTTCTTGCGGCTGTATTTCACAACAGCCTCCGTTTGACCTACTGTCTACAATCAGGCATCTGAATCAGCTCGATTTTGTGCGCAAACTACGACTAATCGCCACCATCATTTATGAACACCACTATCAAACCTTTGCTCACAAT